>CAZYMD010000240.1:5177-6520 GCA_964649005.1 uncultured Pirellulales bacterium | reverse complement strand
AAACAGATAAAATAATCAAAGTCCATCAATCAGAATGCACGTTGTTGTAACCCATTTTTGTTGCTTTCATGACCAAATCAACTACGTTGTGCGCTCCAAATTTCTTCATGATTCTCTTGCGATGTACTTCAACTGTGCATTTTGCTCTGTGTAGGATTTCAGCGATTTCTACGTTACTATTGCCTTGAAGGATAAGCTTTAGCACCTTCATTTCCGCCCGAGTAAGAGATTTGCCACAAGACGAATCAAATATCCCATTTTTCTTTAATATGGAGTGAATACATGAGACCAATAATTCGCCGTCAAGGGGCTTCTGTATGAAATCATTCGCCCCACGCTTCATAGCCTTAACAGCCGTAGCCACATCACCATACTGTGTAATAACAACTACTGGCAGCCAAGGGTGATTACGCTTGGTATATTCGATTAGATCCCAGCCATCTTTGCCAGGAAGTTGAATATCTGTTACGAGTAGATCACATCGATCTTGATTTAACCGCTTGATGCACGCACAGACGCTGTTGAAGCACTTTACCGTGAATCCAGATCTGCTTAGAGTCCTGGCAATAGCATCACAAACCCCAACTTCATCATCAACATAGAATATATGACCAGATAATCTCTCTTCCGGTTGTTCCATTGCCGCCTCTCTGGTTTAACCTTCAGCAAATCATATCTAAGTATTATCGTCATTATGACAAGTTTTGTCTATTATGGTAAATACTCAATTATTGCTTTGCGAATTTATCTACTTTAATACAAGTAAACACTTTCTTTAAGGTAGAGGGTCTGTTTTTTGGCAATTAGGCCGTTTGTGCAGTGGTTGCTGTGAATTTTTAGGCCCTTGCAAAATGATTGGGAAAGGGAAAGGCGGAGGTCCAGCCTTTCCCTTTCCCATGCGGTAATACAAATGCATCATTGTTGTCGTAAAATTCTGTGGCGTGCATAAGCTTAGTTATCACCTTATATGAAAAATACCCTATTACCATAATAGACAGGAAAGAAGATATTGTGCATATTAAGAAACGATAAGTAGTGACTGTTGTGTATTTGGAGGAGAACTGGATGATATTTTATTTGCGGTAGTAGTATCCTGCATGGATCTGAGGTGATGGGCAAGATATCCGCTCTTTTCGTTTATTCCGACCGTGAGTGCTGGTGTGTATATGGTTTTGTTTTGCGTATTATGCGGATTTGTGTAGGTAGAAGGACATATCGAGGGAAAATACCGTAAAAAATACCCTATTGCCGGAATAGATTATAGCAGTGCCTTTCCCGTATAATATGTAAATTCAATAAGGTAATGCGTTGACATAGAGAAATTCTGTAGCCTTGGCTGTGGT
>CAZYMD010000240.1:0-5077 GCA_964649005.1 uncultured Pirellulales bacterium | reverse complement strand
GGGGGCGGTTATATAGTTGACTCGGCCGGAGGCAATTTCTACGGTGATGAGGCGTATGCTTTAGCCCGGCTTACGGATATTACCGGTGATGGTACATATGCCCAGAGTGCGAGAGACTTTTACGATAAGCTCGATACCTATGCTTATATAAGCGGCTTCAAGCAGACGGATACATCTAATGCCGTGTTTTATGTAGCCCAGCACACTGTGGCGGCAGCTAAAGTTGGGGCTGCGGATGCCCCGGTCTGGCGAGAAGCTCTGATACAGTATCTGTCGCGTGTTGTAGATGATTCAGCATATTATCCGGTCATGAGCCTCGGCGTGGCGACATGGGCGTTGGCGCAGAGCGGTCCTATGGACGATACGCGGATCGATCCTTTTGGCCTTATTGACGGTGATTTTTGGGTGGATGTGACACTTGGTGATCTGCCGGAAATGCTCTTATCTTATCAGGTTGATTCCGGTCCATACGCCGGATCGTTTTATTATCGATTTGACCGCGAAGGCAGCGGTTACACCGAGGATACGGTGTTTGGACTACTTGGCCTGATTTCCGCTACAGACTATGCAGGTCGCAGTTTTGGCCAGGAAATCCTTGCCGGCAGATTGGCGATGGCTTCGAGTATTGATTGGACTGGAATTGCTAGCGAGCACATTTGGGCGGGCGGAGCCAGTTATTATACCTACGGCGGCGAGGTCCTTCAAGCGATCCCGGAGCCGGTATCTATATTGTTGTTTGCAACCGCTGGTTGTCTGCTTGCACGCCTGCAAAGCAGACGCAAATCCCTATGTTAGGAGTAGTTGTAAGCGCCTGTAATTTAATCTGGTCATGAAAACATATGTTGCGGATCAGAATCTGTAAGGAGAAAGAGAGGGTTTGTAATGAACAGGCAATATCGAGTCGCAGGCTTGATAGAGATGGTTCTACTGGTCTCGACGTTGTGTGAACCTGTCTTGGCGGATGCTATGCCCATCGGCGAGGCGATCGGGACTGTCGCCAACAGGCTCGATACAGCACAGATCAAGAGCGGTGTTAATGCCGGAATCTGGCCGAAAGAGGCCTCGTTCACGGGATCTATAGCGGCCGGGATGGTTAGTGCGTTTAGGGCGAGTTGTGAACCTGCATACAAAAACTCTGCGGAGCTTGCAGGCGAGTACATAATATGGTCGGCCCAGGGCAATTTCTACGGTGATGAGGCCTTCGCTCTGACGCTGCTCAGCGAGATTTCTGATGATCCCAACAACAATATATGGCGTTCGGCTGTCAGTAATTTCTATGCCGATGTCAAAGACATTGCCGGTACGGCTGACTATATGACCCAGTTCGAAGGAGTGGAACCCTCTACCGCTGTGTTCTATCTCGCCCACCATGTTGTTGCTGCTTATTATGTTGACGCAACGGATAAACAGATTTGGCGAGACAATCTGCTCTCTCTATTGTCCCAGGTTAATGATATCTCCTCAAACTTTCCAGTGATGTCACTGGGTGTTGCAACCTGGGCCCTGGCTGGCACAGGTCCGCTGGACCAGACACTCGTAAACTGCTGTACGCCAGCGGAGGATGGGTGCTGGAACGACATAAAACTAGCGGACCTGCCCAGTCTGCTTGCAGGCCATCAGGTAGCGGATGGCGAGCCTTATGCAGGCAGTTTTTACTGGCGTTTTGACCATACAAGCGGCGGCTCGCCCAGCGCTGTAAGTGGTCATACCGAAGATGCGGTGTTTGCGACTCTCGGGCTTCTTGCGGCCAAAAAGTCCGATCCTCAATTGGACCTGGACCAGGCCATTATTTCAGCAGGCAAGGCCCTGTTGGATAGCGTAAGCCAGGATGGAAGGGTATGGGAGCACATGTCTCAAACGGGTATGCTGCTATACGCTTACGCCGGAGAAATGCTGGAGGTTCTTGACGGATTAATCATTGAGGGAGATTTGAATTTAGACGGTTCTGTGGATTTCGTCGATTTTGCGATCATTGCCGGTGATTGGGGCGCTACAGTGGATGGTGGGGAAATTTGCCGTAATAACCCCGACATAGATCGAAGTGGGATCGTCGATTTTGCAGACCTTAAAGTTATGAGTGATAACTGGCTATGGAATCTTGGTGACTGAGGCCCAAAAATAAACATGCAAGGCATTGACACGAATGTGAGGGCCTTTGCAGAGAGAGTAATGGAGACTTATGAAGAACTTGATTATCAGTAAGAGGAACCGGAAAGATAGAATAACCAGGTTAAACGCCCTATTGTTTGCTGTCGCATTGATCGCGACCGCTGCCGTTACGGCACGTTCGGCGCCAGGGGCCGTCAATGCCAACACCTCGCCTCTGCTTACGCAGATTACCATACTGGATCCGTTTACATTGAAGAAGGTGTCATGTGAAATACCGGCCGGCAGGAGCGCAGTGGTTATGACCGGGACATCGGAATCCGGAGCTTCGGACCCGCTGTTGCTTGAGTCGCTACAGAGCTATTCGGGGGCGGTCAGGCAGGCTGTTCGGATCCCGTTTAGACCTGCGTTGCGCAGTCCGTTCCGTCCACCCTTGGTATTCCGCTGAGCCGGTATGATCGAAGCACAGAACCGGTGGGCGGTTGGGTAATGACACGGTTTGTAAAGACAAGTATGGAGGCTTGGGACAAAGAATGAAAAAGACGGGTTTGCGGCCGGATCGTACGGTCAATGCAGCCTGAATGTTGATAATGGAAAAGACCATGGCAATAACGGTGTGGGGACAACCGAGCTTTTTGGTCATAAGACTTTAGGAGGATGACAAAGGTGAACTTCGTAACAAAGAGACTGTTTCCGTTTCACGCGTGCTCTGTGCGCATGTGTCTCATCCTGCCGGCGGCCGTTTTTCTGGCGGTTGTGTTGTCAGGATGCACTGATCGGATCGAACAGCTTTCGTCGGACCAAATCATCGAGTTCGAAAAGGCCGGTCCGACCACTCCTGCTGTAGACATAAATCGTCTTGTAAAAGCAAAGATAAGTAGTGGCCCGTATACAATCGCGCCCGGCGAGGTCCTTGAGCTGACGATGCCGTCGGTCTTGCAGCTGGTTACGGCGCAAGAGTCGGCTATCACCGACCATTCGGCTCCCTACGTGTGCAGGGTAAGCCAGGCAGGAACGATCAACCTGCCGGTTGTCGGTGAAATAGCGGCGGGGGGCAAATCTCTGGCGGAGATTGAACAAGCCGTTATCGACGCCTACTACCCCAAATATGCAAGAACGCGCCCATCGGTCTTTGCGCGTGTTACTGAGTACAAGACAGCTCGCATCTCGGTTACCGGTGCTGTCGGCAAGCCGGGAATCTATGACCTGCGCCGGGACAAAATGTCTTTGGTCGGCGCATTGATGGAAGCCGGGAGCATCGTTGACGAGGGCGCCGCGGTCATCCGTATAACCAGTGCTGCCGATACGAAACCGCAGGCGACAGCGGCGGGAACATCGGACGCAAAGGCGGTGCAGGCCTCGGGCGAAGATTCTCGCAATCAGGCGATTCGTCAGGCGGTTGAAGAACTGGTCGATCAAGCCGTTGTGCGTTCGGCCGGCTCGAAAGATTCCGATCCCGCCATGGTTCCGTTGAGACAATCGAACGCCGGTGAAGTTCAGGTCAAGATGAATTTCTCACAGATAGATCGTGCTGGGACAACAGGGCGGCTCACGGCACGGCTCCTCGATCGTATCCTGCTTGTCGAGACGCTCGATATTACAAGTAATATTCAAAGACAGGCCTTTATCGAAAAACTCATCCGCAAAGAGCCACGCATCGCCGCATCTTCTGTAGAAAAGAGGCTCTACACGCTGGCCGAGCAACTACGACCTGGTTTTGATAGTTCTCGGCTGGCCTCCTTCCTTGCTCCGGCGCAGAGCGCTCGCATCGATGTCGATACCCTGCGCAGGACGCTGACCAGCGACGAGGCTGTAGACAGGCTCGGAAAAGCCACTGCCGTCTCAACAAAAGCGAGTATTGCCGAGGGCCGTGCAAGGCAAGCCGGCGATGACAAGCCCGGCCGATGCCTTGTGCTGCCGGTCAAAGGCCTGAATATTCCCTTTGCCGATGTGGCGCTGGCCGACGGCGATGCAGTTGTTGTGGAAAAACTCGAGATACCGGTTGTATCGGTGGTCGGACTGGTGAACAGGCCAGGCAACTTTCCATACCCGCCCGATGCGCATTACAACCTGATGCAGGCCATTGCGTTTGCCGGTGGTTTGAACCTGTCGGCCGATCCAAGATATGCCACGATATATCGTCTTGGTGCGGACGGCGGCATCGTCAGAGCGCCGTTCAGGATTATCGAAACTAAAAATGGTCCCGAACGTCTGACCGAGTCGCTGAGCATGCCAGTCAAGCCGGGCGATATCGTGGCCGTGGAGCAGACGCTGCGAACGCGCACGAACCTGTTTATAGACAAGACGCTCAGGTTCAGTATCGGCACATATCTGCGTTTGGAAGATATCGGGAGCAACTAAATGACGCTGGGACTCAGTGCGGAAATTTATTGGGTGATATGATGATAAATAACAACAGCAACAACAATACTATCGAAACACAAGGCTCATCGGCTGAGGCGATCCGAGCTACGGGGCCGATGATGGGCGAGAGCCTTATCGGCGTGCTGTGGCGCGGCCGCTGGGCCATCCTGGCGACGACCGTCGCAGCTCTGATAGCCGGCTTTGTCTATATCACGAGGGCGACCCCGATATATACGAGCACATCGCGGGTCTACGTCGAGCAAACCGGCCCCAGGATCATGACGGAGATGGAAGAGGGTGTCATGACACGTTCCAAGAACTACCTGTACACCCAGGCCGAGCTGATCCGCTCGACTCCGATCCTGACCGCGGCCCTCGATCGTCCCGGTATCCGGCAGATGGAGAGTTTTGCCGGTCTGGACAATCCGGTAGGCTATATGAAGAATAGCCTGGATGCCGTGGTCGGCAAGAAAGACGACATTATCAGCGTCTCTTTCAAGTCGCCATACCCGGCAGAGGCGGCCCAATTGGTTAACGAGGTAATGGATGCGTACGTTACGTACCACAGCACCCGCAAGCGCAGCACATCGGCTGAAGTTCTCAAGAT
>CAZYMD010000239.1:0-6545 GCA_964649005.1 uncultured Pirellulales bacterium | reverse complement strand
AATGTTAAAAATGCCCCTGAGCTGTGCGGAGAGGAGGGAGAGAAGGAAGACTCAGGGGCTTGCGAGTTCAAGCCCTAATAGTAGCATCACATATAGCCGAATGCAATAAAAAAACGGACTGAATGCTCCACAACTTTAAAGTCTGTCAGGTATCAGCAAAGCGCCTGTGTTGTTAGGCCTGTGGCCATAACAGACAAGCCACCTTCAATTTAATTCTAATGTGAATTGTCCGGTGCAGTCTGCTCGACTGCAAAAGCGCCCTTGGCCCGGCTGTAATCGAAACATATATTCAGGTCGAGCGGCTGGAATGGCCTTTTATACGCCTCATCCGCACCTTTTGCATAAGCGAAATACATCTTCAGATCGGTAGCATTGTAAACGACGGCAAACAGGTTTCCTCCCTTGATCGGAATGGCCTTGGTCAGTTCGATTACCTTCTCGGCCGAGTACTCCCCATAGTTCGCCCTGATGTGCCTGAACGCGATCGGGGCTCTGTTCTCAGCATTGATGACTATATGCTTGAATACGTTTGGGGCGGATTCATCGCCTGGATCGTTGTCACTCCATATCTTAAGATTGGGCGCGTGAGCCCTTATCTTAACGCCCCTGCCATCAGTGGAACATCCTATTACATAGTGGTATTTCTTGATGCGTCTGGACTGCCGTATCATATTTAGGGCCCCATCCATCCCCTGGGCTTTATATAGCAAATCGCTGAACATCGTAAAGAATGGAACACCGTCGATGTTGAAAGGATAATCGCTGCCGGGCGAATCGCCCATTTCCGTCAGGGCCAGGCCCTTTTGATTCATACCCGTCTGGACTCCGATGAATCCTGAGAAGGTCGGATTGACGTGAGCGATGCCATCGTTCGGCAGATACACAACAATAACGGGCAAATCCTGAATGTGCATGTCCAGCGTGTAGTCCAGATTGCGAAACACGTACATTTTGTTGTCTTTTGTCGCCTTGCCCCAGATTACGGCGCCGCTGCACGAGTAATTTCCCAGCACCGGGATCATGTGCGCTCGTATCAGGTCGCGATGGGCAACACCGCTGCCATCGGACAAGCCGCGGAGTTGCTGCTTCCAGTTGTCGCTTATGTGTGGCGAGACCGCTTCCCACGCAGCATCCAGCGTTTCGTCGCTATAACGAGGATCAGCCTCAAGGCCAAGGTAACTCATTGTCGCAGCAACAAGCTGCCTGGTTTCGGTGCGCATCAGCTCGCCAAGGCAGCGGCCCATTTCGTAAGAACTGCCGCGAACGATCACAAGCGGCACCTCGTCCGGCCCGATGCTTGTGCGAAAGCCTTCTGCGACACATGGCGCCACAACTGCCGAGATAATCAACAATAGCGATGTCAATAGCCTGTTCATCTGTTAATCTCCTTTACAGCGCAATCATGAATATATTAGTACTAAATGATCGGTTGTACCAGTCATATACTGGTATGAGCGTCTACCGGTATTCCTACCCAGCGGAATCAGTCTGAGTTCGCTGCGTGGTGACTTTCTTGACGTCGGGCGGGCGAATTCGTATTCTGGTGGGATAGAAACTCATCATCGGTCTCGGTCGAGGGTGGCCTTTTGAACCTTCCGAATAAGCCGGTCATGTGAAAGGAGAAGCTATGATGCTTAAGCGCGTGAAATATCTTGTGTTGTCGGTATTTGTTCTGTCTATTGCGGCCCCAGCGTTGGGACAGCGAGGCAGCCGGGTAGGCGGACAGGGGTATCGTGAAGCCGCCGATTTCGTAGTCAATCGACTTGACCTCAAAAAAGGGAGCGTCGTGGTCGATATCGGAGCCGGGGACGGATTCTGGTCGCGTAAAATGGCCGAGAAGGTCGGGGCCGATGGCGCGGTCCATGCAGGTGAGGTTGAGCAGAGAAAAGTAGATTCGTTAAAGGGCAGGCTCGCCGATGTGCCACAGGTCAAGCCGTACCTGTGCCCAACCGATGGGACGGGTTTAGATGCGAACTCGTGCGACCTGGCGTTTCTATCGAAAACGTACCACCATCTCAACAAGGACAGCCACGTTGATTACCTCAGACACCTAAAGAAAGTCATCAAACCTTCAGGGAGGCTTTGCGTGATCGAGAGGCATCCAGATTTTGCAACGGGCGGAGGCAAAAATCACGCATGGATGCCGGGATTGTTGGCCATGCAGGCAGAAGAGGCCGGGTGGATGCTGCTGCGGTACCAAATGATCAAAGGCAGCGATCACTTCATGGCGATATTCGTCCTGCCTGAGTTTCATGTAAAGAACTTCGAACAGCAAAAGCAGCGTCAAAGACAGCAGCAAGCAAATGGTGAACAATAGAACCACCAGGTTCGTGTATCTCGAATCCTCCGCCCGATCGTAAGCTAACTACAAATATCCGGCCAAGACCTGTAGCTTCTTCTTCATCTTAGCCCCATAGAGCAGATCGACCGCCCATTTGCCTGTCAGGTCGTTAACGTACGGCGCCGATCCTCGGCGAACATGGTCGAATCGCGGATCGACGAGCTTGCGATGCAAAGACCCTGTGCTGGCATATGCTTTGAGGTGCTGGATGTGGGCTCGAATGCCTATCCGGGCAGTCTTGAATGATGCGCCGGATGCGCCTCCGCCCGTTGCGCCAATTCCACAGAAGTTATTCTGTAAAGCTTTGACGTCGCCGCCAAAACGAAGATAGTTGGTCTCGACACACATCTGGCAAAAGGCAATGTCGTGATTGACATTTTCAATGGCGGCCTCTTTGATGTAAAGCTCAGCAATCTGCGTAACCTGGTTTACATTGGCAACCGAATTCGTCGCCAGGAAAAAGCTAACCATATCCTGAACATCAGCCGAGCCACAACTCATGATAGGTATGGGCATGTACTTATCGTCATAAGAAATCCTGCTCCCCTTGCAATAAGGAGCACGACAAGAAACAAGCACAACAGTGATGCATGCCAACAGTGATGTGATAATCAGTGGTCTTCGCATAAAGATTCTGTCCATATTCGGCCCCCTCTATCATTATCTCATGTACATAATATACTTCTACGTACAATTCTATTATGGGAGCTATGGTATGAAAATTCTCGCAGAATACAAGGAACAATATGAGTGTGAAGATACAGCGAGTATGAAAAATGATCAGTTTGCGGCCGGTTAGTGATAATGGATGGAGTGCGTGAGGGATTTGTTAGACACAGGTGTTAGACCATGTCAGGTGACTGAGGCCCTTGTCTGATTCTCAGCCCTCGGCCAATTGCGGATTATCTGGAGAATCTCTCTAACGTAGGCGCACTCACACTTGGCCGGGCACGCATTCAATTCTGATTCACGAAGGCAATACCCGGGGCATTCTTCATTACCCGTGGCCCTCTGTGAGAATACAGGGCCATCGTAGATATCTCTGAAGAGTCCCGCGGGAACGGCCAATGTGGATTGGCAGGTTAAATGATTGAAGAGAATGAAGCCCAATAAAAGATCGTCGAAATTGACCTGATAGCCGACAATCTGAAGCCGGGAATCGCTCAGTAATTCATCCCGCGTCTCCCAGGAGCAGTTGCAGCACGTGCACCACAGCACTTTATCTCGATTTTGTTTATGATCGCTTTCTGAACTCACTTGTAGTTCTCCTACTGGCGCGATTAGACCGTTCGGTTCGTCCGTATCGGCACAGCCGCCCCAGGTTTTCATCGGCAATCGCCTATTTTCCAATTTTGTAGATAGCGGTCGGATCCCTCAGAACCTTCTTCAGCAGGTATGCACAGAGGGCCCGCAGTTTCCAGGCAAACATCTTGAACGCGATGAGACCTCTAATAAAAACAGTATGGCGTTCGTTGAAGGCCACAACGGCCGGCTTGAGCAGGAATCCGAGCGAGTGTCTCGGCACGATCCCCAGTCTGCGGCGCGTAACTTTGCCCGCCATCAAATAGAGCAACCCATTCAAATAAAGGTTCGTTCTTTTCCAAGGATGCTTTTTGAAATTGAATCCGGCGAGGAAGTCCAACTCGAAACCGCTATCATGACTTCCGCTGATGATCCCATCCCTGACGGCAGCTTCGTACAAAAGGGTGCCGGGAAAGAAGACCAGATTGTATGCCCTGAGAAAGTACGGGTGGGGCAGGTCCCGCATGAGGCGGGCCGTTGCGAGCAGATCATCGCTTGTCTCGTATGGATTACCTATAATGAAGAAGTAGTAGGGGACAATCTGCGGGTATTTGTTGATGATTCCAGCGGCACGCAGGACCGTTTCATTCGACATGTGCCGATTGTAGATCTCTTTCTTGGTGCGCTCGCTCCCGCTCTCTACTCCCATATTGATGCGCCACAGCCCGGCCTTTGCGAGCATATCGATCTTCTCTTCGCTGACCTGTGGAGGCGACACCATGCACTCGAACGGAAGTCCTATTCGCATGGTATACTCATCGGAAAACTGCCCTATGTCCTTGCTCGGTCTGGCGCAGAAGTCTTCATCGAAGAAGTTGAAGCATTTGGCTTGTGGAAAACGCTCTTTCAGGCTTTCCACATGCTCTATCAATTTGCTGATGCTCAGCTTCCTGACATACTTACCTTTTCCCGAGACCAGTTCTTTAAGCTTGGAATTGGAACAGTACGTGCAATGGAAAGCGCATCCTCTCGTGCCATTGAACGATATCGGCAAGGATACATCAAAGACACTTCGAACCTTGACGAATCCATCTTGCTTCAAATGGAATTCATTGTCATGACTGAAATCAATAATCGGCAGCTCGTCAAGATCGCCAATCAGTTGCCTTGCATCATTTATGACTACCCGGCCGTTTTCCTTGAAGGCGGCATTGCCGATATCCTTCCAATTCCCGCCCCCTTCAAGTTTCTCGATCAATTCCAGCATAAACCCCTCGCCTTCCCCCCTGCAGACGACGTCAGCGTGCCTGGCACATTCTTCGGGATTAAGGGTTGCATGGATACCGCCCCAAACGGTAACCTTGCCGAGAGGACGGATGTGTTCGATAATTTGAATGGCTTTTTGGGAAGCCCTGGAGAAGCAGCTCAGACCAACGACATCGGAATCCGCGATCAGTTCCCCGGCCCTCTCCAGGACCTGTGCGGGATAGGAACTCTCCATAGACTTCATCAACAGTAATGTTGTTTGGTGTCCCGCGGCCTTTAGGACGGAAGATATACATCTTACTCCAAAGGCTTCCACATCTTCATCGACATGAACCAGAGCAATATTCATAATGGGATCCATCCCTTTCAAAAGACCATCATGATCCAACACTTACCGCCGGAAGCCACAGGCGCCACCAGACTCACATGTCATCAGATACTGATTGTAATCCAAACTCCAACGGTCGGCAAGATATCTCATCCAGCCGATATGCACAGGCATCGCATCATCAAAAAGCCTATCACGGATACGGTAGTTGAATTACTCCGTATCGTCTCTCTCCTTCGAACAGGCAGGTTATATGAACAACAGGCCCTATATGCCTGAGACAGGCACGAGATTGCCACAGTCACCTGGTGGCTCGGTCGTAATAACACCGATGGGAGCGTTCTTAAGGAGTGGGCAGGCGGCTTTGCTGTTCGGGCGTCGGCGGGTAGTGCTTGAAGGTGGACCACATTCCGGGCGTACCCGAATCATATGCTTCCTGATTGTATACCCTCTCCTTCTTCATGTACTCAACGTGCCCATCGTAGAAAGCCATGTTGGCGCCATCTTTGTGGCGATACAATGTCGGGCCGTCACAGCCAACTTCCTTGTATGGTATAATTGTAGCCTGCCCAAGAACATCCCATCCATCTATGTAGTTAGCCCCCTTCCACCAAAGCCACCAGTCGTTGCTCTCAGTAAATACGAGCTCGCCGGAAGGATTGGGGACGGACGTGTCCCTATGCCCGGCATACTTAATGGCAAACCAGTCGGAATAGTACCAGTCAGTCAGGTTGTAGCCGTAGCTGAGCCATGAGTCCCACTCGGGATCGGTTTCCTTCTTGTTCGAAATGACGTCACTCGGACAGAGGAATTCCTTTGGCGCATTCCAGTGGGGATTCTCGGCGCCCTGCTTGCTGGTGTACCCGACGAGCGTCCTGAAACGCTTGTTGGCGGGCCAGTAAAGATTGCCTCCTTTCGTCCGGTCCATGATCGGGACATACCAGCCGTCATGCTCCTGGGCATAGAGAGTATTGGCCAGACCCAGCATCCTGACGTTGTTGGAGCAGACAATGCGTTTTGCGAGGTTCTTGGCGCTCATCAGAGACGGCATCAGGATCGCCATCAGCACTGCGATCACAGCAATAACGACCAGCAGTTCAATGAGTGTAAAAGCTCCCAAATTCCCTCTGTGACGAACGGTGCGAAATGTGCTGATATCACTCATGAGTGCCTCCTAACATTTAGGATTCATTATACAGTAATGGCAGCGGTAGAATCAAGATAGTCTCGCATGCAAAAATAAGATCGCCTGTAGCGCAGGCAAGTTAGAGCGATATTACTCCAATGGCATGGGAATTCTTCACCATGTGATGGTGTCTTCGCATTTGCCGATCCAGCGAAAATGGGCTGCAAGCGCAGCGCTCACAG
>CAZYMD010000238.1:0-6558 GCA_964649005.1 uncultured Pirellulales bacterium | reverse complement strand
ATGTACCGCCGATAATATTTGACTTGAGGAAGAGGAGCAGGGTGGGATGTTTGAAGTGATTGTCTGTGCGTGTTGCGGACTTCCCTGGCCTATATCTTGAATTCCGTTGCGATGTGGATTCTAACTGGACAAAGGCAGCATACTTCGTTGCCGGAAAATAGTGAAAACTGGCAATTTTGCGAATCTTCACTCAGGCACTCAAGAAATCCGTTTGTGCCAATCCCTCTTACTTTGCCAAGGTTTTTAAATCGTGACCGGTAGCATTCGAACGCTTTTGGACAGTCCATCTCCCTCATGATTTCCTGTATCCGGCTTTCCTGGTTTTCTGTGATTTCCATCAATACACCCAGGTTTAAGCAGTACAATACGACTACGTACATTCCCTTAGCATATATAAAGACGCGCAACAGCGGTGAACTATTGCAGAAATGTGGAAAAAAGCGATTTATGTGTTTAGGGCCGATAAATGGCGTTTCTGAATGGTAAAGACAAGCCCTGTTGCGACCTGTATCATGGGGACTGCCTTTTGAAGTCGATAGCCGCATCGGACGATATCTCCATAATGCGACGAGAACAAGGCTTCACGTTGACAGAGCTGATGGTGGTTATCTTGATTGTTGGAATCCTCGTGGTGGCGGCGATTCCGATAATGAGAGGTCGCCTGGATACTGCCAGGTGGTCGGAAGGAAAATCCATCATGGGTACAATTGCGACCGCTCTTCGCACGCACATCGCCGAGCAGGGCTCCGCCTTCACAAAAACACCATCACTGCTGCAATTGGGATTTACGAGTAATGATCTCGATGGAGCGTACTTCGAGGCTGGGGATTTTGCCTGGACAATATCAGGATACAATCCAGTTGCTTTTACCATTACAGCAACCGCACCTGCAAGCATCAGCAGCCCAAAATCGTTTACACTGGACCAGACCGGTACATTTACAGGCAAATGAGAGATAGCCCGCTAAATCGGCCTCTGGTGGCAAGTCTTATGTTACGTGCGATGGTTCCTGAGTATTGCGGCCGGAGAAAAGCAGGACTTATAGGACTGTTTGTCCGGATACGAACGTTTTTTTAAGGACATTTTTCAGGCGAAGTCACGTCCTCGATATGACGATTGAATGATTGGACTGTGGCAGGGTACGGAGGAAGGCTCTGCCGCAGTCCCTTACTCTTCCCCCCAATCCTGCCCCCCCCCGGCCTCAGTCAATAGCACGCAGTTGTTACACGACCGTCAGATGTTCGCTTTCAAGGAAAAAGAAAAACGCCCCTGAGTTGTGCGAGAGAGAGGAGGGAGGGAAGACCCAGGGGCATGAAAGTAAACTTTCACCTCAGATTGTAGCATTTCCCGGCAGCCCGTACAAGAAAAAAAGGGCCCCCAACATTATTTTCGCAGCACCGTTATTCACCTTGATCTGCCAATATGTGGGATTGTGCTTAGTTACCGGTTGTAAAGCCTCTTAATCCCGAGGACCAGCCGTTGCTTTGGCCTGCCGTGTTCTTCGCTTCTGACCAGTACCAGTACTGCCTGCCGGGCGTCAGACCCGTCAGGACATGACTAAACGTCTCACCGTTAAATGCATAACCTGTCCAGGACGTATTGGTTACCCACATATCGCCCTGCTTCCAGTAGCAGAACCTGTACTCACAAGCGCCGCCGCCGTCGTTTGTGATTGTGCCCCGTAGCGTGGCAGTGTGTGAGTCTATATTTACAGCCGACTCGGTTTTTACCTCCGGTTTGGCTGTAGCATCAGGGCCTAACGAGATGGTGATATCTACAGCAGAGCCTGCGGGTGCGGGTTTGTCTTTAGTCGGACTCTGGTTCATCACCTCATGGGCTGTTCTGCTTCCATTAGCATAAGTAATCGTTCCGACAACAAAACCAGCCTCTTTTATAGCTGATTCAGCATCCGCTTTGCTCATCCCAATAACGTCAGGAACTATCTGTGTTGTAATGCTGAACACATTATCGCTGCAATCACACATATTCTGATTACTCGAATCACAGACCTGAACCAGGCATTGTTGGGAATTTATCAGAGGCACTGTCCAGTCGCATTGTTTTGGCTCTATATTGGCCTGTGTAGCAATGTGTTGCCAGCTTTGCCCATTATCAACTGAGTATTCGAGCACTATCTCGGCAATGTCCTGGTATCCTTGCCAGCAAATTGCTGACGTACTGCCACCCAAGAGACATTCGCCGCCATTAGGGGTGCGAATCTGTATCGTACTTTCCAGTGTTGTTAGGCATTTTACTCCTGAGGACCACCCATTACTTGGCCACAGCGAATCCTTCACTTCAGCCCAAAACCAGTACTTCGTGCCAGGAATAAGTCCTGTTATGACATCGCTGAATTGTTTCCCCTGTTCCAATTGGCCCGTCCAGCCAGTTTGGCTTATCCACATGTCCCCGCTTTTCCAGTAGCAGAACCTCTCCTGGCAGGTCAGGCCAAAATCTTCGAGGATTGTGCCGCACAAAGTAGCTGCGTTCCGCCCGATATCGGTGGCTTCGACTGTTAATGCAACAGCGCCCGGATCGTTCGGGAACGCGTCGCTGTTATTACCTACACCGTCACCGTCACTGTCAAGCCACTCGGTCTCGTCGGCTGGAAAGGCATCAGCGTTATCACTAACGCCATCACCATCGCTGTCGGCCCACTCGTTAGGATCGTTAGGATATAAATCGCTGTTATCACCGGCTCCGTCACCGTCGCTGTCCGCCCATTCTGTTGCGTCATTCGGGAAGGTATCGGCATTATCGCCAACGCCATCACCATCGCTGTCGGCCCACTCATTAGGATCGTTAGGATATACATCGCTGTTGTCGCCAACTCCGTCACCGTCTGAGTCTTCCCATTCGTTGGGATCGTTAGGAAATGCATCGGCGTTATCGCTTATGCCGTCACCGTCTGAGTCAGATAGTTCAAAAACTCCCATATCAACGACAGGAGACGCTCCGTTGCCCATATCAGGTACGCCCGGAATATCGAAAAAACGATTGTTTCCGACAAGATCGGTAGTTATCCAGTCAGGCAACGCATCATTATCACCTGCGTCGATACATGGCGAATCAGCCAATAAATGCTGGTCGCCAAAATCATCGTTCGCCCCTTCGTTCACCCCCGGCGTGGCAGGATCGTCGCACCAGCCGTCACCTCCATCGAAGGCATTGCAAACGAATCTCGGAGAAGCGTCGATATTCCCGATACCGGGTCGGCATCCCTGCACGTCGCTATAAGTAACTGTAGCTAAAAACGATGGATCCGTATCGTATATCTCATCCGGCCCATCGTCCCAGAAGATGCAGTTGGTAAATACAGGCGTGCACGCCCAATTACAAACCGCGCCTCCGAACGGTTCTGGAGGTGTGATTGAATAACCCGGATTATCAGCCCCACCGCAGTGATCGAGTGTTGCTGTGTTGCCGTTGAATACGCAGTTGACCAGCGAGCAATCGAACTGCATTGCTTCGGAGCTTCCTGTGTGAGTGTATTTCATACTATCGTCGATAAAGTCGATAATTAAGACGGGTCCCCCGGCCGTGACAAAGAGTCCGCCGCCCTGGAAGGCCTCATTGCCCACGAAAAGGCTGTTGGATATGCTGGACTTTGTAGGAGAATATTTATTCGAATGTGAAAGATAGAGACCACCTCCGCAATAGAAGGCGGAATTACCGATGAATCTACATTTTGATAGCGTCTGATTGCTGTTATTGCTATACAATCCGCCGCCCATCAATGTCGTCGTATTGCCTTCGAATAAACAGTTGCTTACAGTCTGGTTGCCCCACTGGCTCGACATTCCCCCGCCGGTGTTATTGCTGAATATGCAGTTGGTTATCGTTTGGCTGCCCCCTTCGTTCAACATTCCACAACTTGCATTGTCGCTGAAGGTGCAGTTCGATATCGTAAGGTCGCAGTCTTTATTTTCCATACCCAGGTAATTGTCTTCGAAAACACAGTTGGTTATCGTAGGACTGCTTGAAGAGTTATACATCCCGCAGCCGCCGGATTGATTATCGGAGCCGCTGACCGTAAAACCGTCGAAAGTTACACAGTTCACATCGGAGCTGCTCACAACGCGCATAGAGTTATCGCTGGTGTTGATTAAATCAGGACCGTCGTCGCCGTTGAGATCACCGCTGAGGATGGTCTCGTACATTTTCACGTCGCGAATATTCGGATCAGCCGCGTTCGAGCCAATGTAGCCGCCTTTGAGCACCCTTTCTTCAGGGAGATTAAACTTAGAGTATTTCGAGCCTGAGCCGTTGGGATTCCACCTGTATATATCTGGTTTATATACGCCCTGGGCCACCAATATCTCGTCGCCGCTTCGCGAAACACCGAGCGCATCCTGCAGGCCAAGGAAGGCGTCGGCCCAGGTATGTCCGTAATTTCCTCCCGTTGCGTTTGCGTCAACGTATATAGTCGTAGGAGGCCCCAGATACTCGTATACTCCCATATCAACCACAAGATATGAATTGTTGCCAGTTGTATCAGGCGTGCCGGGATCGTTTAGAATACGGGGATTTCCGTCAAAATCCGTGGTAATTTCGCTGGGAACAAAAAAATTGCTGCCCGCGTCGACGCAAGGCGATCCCCTCGAAAGCCTCAGATCGTCATCGATAAATTCAGGATCAACGTTGATATTTCCTATCCCATCCCTTCCGCCGGCGATATCACAGTGTGTTATATTAACCGAATGGTTTAGATCGTATATGTGGTTTGGGTACCATGCCCATATAATACAGTTGGCTATGAGCAACTGAACTGGATTTGGCGAGGCAATGGAATTTATATAGATCGATTGTCCGTAAAATCCATGGTTATTCAAGAGAGTGCAATTGAGGATTGAAAGATTTTCGCAATGGGCGCTTATCGCGCCACCTTGCGTGTGGGCCCAGTTGTCTGTGAAAATGCTGTGTATTATTGTTGCAGATACCTCGCCGTAATATTGTTCATTCTGGTTCGATACGTCCAATCCACCGCCGCTATTTTCCGCGCGGTTATCCGTAAATTTACAATTGGTAACCGTAACTTCGCCCCCTGTAGAGTGATATAATCCCCCTCCAAAGGTCGCATGATTATGTGAAAAGTTGCAGTTGGTTATATTCTGGATGGAAACGTAGTTGCCTTTTATCCCGCCTCCTCCCGATGTTGCTCTGTTGGATGTGAATGTGCAATTTGTTATCTCAACCCTGTTGCCCCAGTTGTATATTCCGCCGCCATTCGAAGAATAATTATACTTGAAGATGCAGTTGTTCACCTTCTGCTTTCCCTCGTAGTTAAACATTCCACCGCCATCATAAAAAGATTCAACGTCGTTTCCTGCTGTAACCGTAAAACCATCGAGGACTACAGGTTTACCTGCCACACTGTGATAATCGTATGTCCTTACCACGTGATTGCAATTGTCTTCATAGTTTATAAAATCAGGACCCCAGAACCAGTGAATCTCTGCAGAACTTACAGAATCGTCACCATTTAGATCTCCGGATAGAACCGTTTCATAAACAGCTGGGTTCCTTTCCTCCCAGGAGCCTCCGCCTGGTGGAAATCCACCGTAAAGCTCGACTTCAATTGGAATCAGGAAAGAGGCCGATTTATCACCGCCAGGCTCGGCGGGCTTATAAACGCCTTGCGCCACTAAAATTTGATCGCCGGGCTGTGCAAGGCCAAGAAAATACTGCAAATTCGTACTGGCATTCTCCCATGATCTACCGTCGCCCGTACCTGTTGCCGAAGCATCGACATAATATGTAATTGCAAAAGCAGGATTGATCGACAATGCCACAAGAACCAAACAAATCCCAAAACTCTCGAAATATCTCATAAGCTCCTCACTGGACAGCAGATACAGTTATCAATGCCGGCTGTTTTTGCCTTTATACGACCATACAGACTCCCCCCTGGTCTGTAATCAGATACGTCGATCTGCATTTTTCTCCTATGCCTTGAAAAAACGGGTGACCACCCAAATGAGGCAAGACCAAAAATACGGCCTGAAAAGCCGTGAGAGCATTAGAGGAAAAGGCTCTGATAAATCCTCTATAAACTCCATCAATCTAATACATCACCCTAAACCCTACTAATTTTAGGGGTTTCCAGCATAAAAAACAAGCAAAAAATAGCCCCCTTATCCCATTTTGCCCCCCAAAGTTACCGGTGACAGTGTCCTCTTAGTTACAATAGTTTGGTTAGTCCGGACTCTTTTGAAATAGAAGAGGGGCCGCCAAATACCTTTGACGACACCTTGGAATCCATATTGTCGCACAACCGTGCGTCTCTTAGTCCCCTGTTTTAAAACTCCTCAGGCCAGAAGACCAGCCGTTGCTTTGGCCTGCCGTGTTCTTCGCTTCTGACCAGTACCAGTACTGCCTGCCGGGCGTCAGACCCGTCAGGACATGACTAAACGTCTCACCGTTAAATGCATAACCTGTCCAGGACGTATTGGTTACCCACATATCGCCCTGCTTCCAGTAGCAGAACCTGTACTCACACGTGCCGCCGCCGTCGTTGGTGACCTTACCGCACATCGTAGCCGTATCAGACCCGACGGC
>CAZYMD010000237.1:0-6599 GCA_964649005.1 uncultured Pirellulales bacterium | reverse complement strand
CATTGTGCGTAGTCCTCCGCTGCAAAACTGCGAAACTCCGCAGGCATCAACAGGACGGCCCGAAGTTCATCTCTGCTGCCGATTACCATTGAAGGCTTGCACAGATAAACAACAAAGCCAATTAGACTCCCGGCCGCTCCTATCAGGATAAGTACTGTAATCCAACGCGTTCGGCGCGTGCCAGACAGCATCAGTCATACTCCAACAATAACACGATTTGGAGGTAATCCTACTTCTATGACGCATGTGCAAGCCATATTAGTATGCCGTAGATCGCACGAAATCCGACCGTCCTGCAAGACGCCTGCCTGCGAATGGTTTTATAACACCGAGCATTTCTCGTTTGGCCCGAGTTGCTTTATGCATTAGAATCAAACCAGGGACTGCAAGGCGGTCCGGTAATGGAACCTATGGAATCGCCCTGGCGCAGATCACACGTCAGCGACGATCAATGGAGGATCAGACAATGGCCTACAACAGAAACACCGCAAAAAACAACTTACTACCAGGAGCTCCAGCACAGCGTACGCTTTTCATAGCAATTATGATCTGCATCGTGTCAACCAGCGCCAGAGCCGCTTCAGATTACGTCCCACTGAATCGATTCGGTCATATGGTCCAGGAATACTTCGTCCGCCAAGTTGGCAGGTTTGAGCGGAAAGCAAACCAGCGAAGAGACACCCTGAAGACCCGCGACGATGCGGAGGCATACGTGGAAGAAGTGCGCGACAAGATACAGGAAAGCTTCGGCCCGTGGCCGGAAAAGACTCCACTCAAGCCCCGAATCACGGGCGTCGTCGAGCGAGAGGCCTACAAGATCGAAAAGCTGATTTTCGAGAGCAGGCCAAACTTTCTCGTTACGGCCAATCTTTATATTCCCAAAGGTCGGGAATTCCCTTTGCCTGGAGTCGTCGGGACGTGCGGCCACTCATCCAACGGAAAAGCCTCCGAATTCTACCAGGGGTTTTCCCAGGGACTCGCTCGCCAGGGGTATGTCGTTCTCATTTACGACCCGATCAGTCAGGGAGAGCGGCTCCAGTATCCGGATGAGAATCTGAAATCGAAAATCGGAGTGGGAGTTCGAGAGCACCTTTATGCAGGCAATCAGCAGTTCCTTGTTAGTGAATTCATCGGCTCGTGGCGGGCGTGGGATGGCATACGTGCTCTCGATTACCTGCTTACCAGAGAGGAAGTCGATGCCAAACACATTGGCGTCACAGGCAACTCGGGCGGCGGGACAATGACGACGTGGCTGTGCGGCGTCGAAAGAAGATGGACTATGGGGGCGCCAAGCTGCTTTGTTACGACGTTTCGCAGAAACCTTGAAAACGAGCTGCCCGCGGATACGGAACAATGCCCACCAAAGGCGCTGGCGTTGGGGCTGGATCATAGTGACTTTCTCGCTGCGATGGCTCCCAAGCCTGTAATTATTCTCGCAAAAGAAAAGGACTTTTTCGATGTCCGCGGAGCAGAAGAGGCTTACAGCAGGCTGAAACAACTCTATAGCCTTCTCGATGCGGAAAAGAATATCGGATTGTTCACTGGCCCGACAGGGCATGGCTATTCACAGGAAAACCGCGAGGCTATGTATCGCTGGTTTAACCAGTGCACAGAAATATCAGATGCAATGACCGAGCCGAATCTCACCATAGAAAAGGATGAGACACTATACTGCACTCCGAATGGTCAGGTTTGCGAGCTTGAATCGAGACCCATATTCGATTTCACAAAGCAGCGTTCGCTCGAATTGGCCAAACAAAGGCCCTCGAACATTCCTGTAAAGAAGCTCCAAAGACTTATCACAAGCAAGCTCAGGCTGCCCAAACGCAAGTCTGAGTCGATTCCTGAATACCGCATTTTACGTAACTGGCCAAACCGCGGATACCCCAAGAGGCGATGGACCTGCTATGCGGTGCAGACCGAGCCTGGAATTCAGGCTTTGGTTTACAGGCTCTCGGATGAGCAATTGCTTGGCAGGCCTCCGCGCGATCAGGGCAAGGCGACCCTTTATATAGCGCATCAATCGAGCGACGATGAGTTGCGTAGCGAGTCTCTGATTAAAGAGCTGATCGAGAACGAGCCAAACGCCACGTTTTACACGTGCGACGTTCGAGGAATCGGGGAATCAAAACCAGATACCTGCGACTACAACAGCTATCTGTCACCATACGGAAGTGACTATTTCTACGCAATACACTCGATAATGCTGGACAAGCCTTACATAGGCCGGCGTACTTACGATGTACTGCGCGTGGTTGACTGGCTAATAGCCAATGGACACACAGAAGTGCATATTGCAGGCAAGGGCTGGGGAGCGCTGCCTGCTACATTTGCGGCTGTTCTATCGGATGATATAACGAAGGTGACATTGAAAAACACACTGACTTCGTACTCCGACATCGCAGAATCCGAGGCGTATGCCTGGCCCCTATCGTCGCTGATACCGAACGTGTTGGAAGCATTCGATTTGCCCGACTGCTATAAGGCTCTCAAGGCCAAGGGGCTTAAGGTGATCGATACGTATGGACCCAACATGCAAGTGGCCGCTGTACAGCAATAACCAAATAAATAATATGAACTGGAATTGAGATGCATTACGGAACCGTCACCAACTGGAAGTTTCACCTCGTAGTCTTTTTGCTAATGACGTTGCTTTATCCTGCTTTACAGGCAAAGAGCGAGGATTTGAAAATCCCAACAGTGGATATGTCACTGGACATCTCGCGTGTCTGGTCGGGACACAGGGTGGGCTTTGCGCTGCTGACCGCGGGCGATTATCAGTACGCAGCCTATTACGATCAGGACAGGCAAATGACTGTGGCCTGCCGGACGCTCGACTCGAACCAATGGCAATATCAGAAGCTCGATTCACGCGTTGGCTGGGATAGCCATAACTACATTACAATGACAGCAGACGATAATGGATATATCCATCTGAGCGGCAACATGCATTGCCACCCACTGATCTACTTCAGAACCACTAAACCAAATGACATCAGTACGTTCGAACGAATACCAAAGATGGTGGGTGAGCTTGAAAAAAGATGCACCTACCCAAGGTTCTTCACTGGAGCTGATGGCGAGTTGATCTTCACCTATCGCGATGGCGGCAGTGGTAATGGTAATCAGATATACAACGTTTACGACCTGAAGGCACAATCATGGAACAGGCTTCTGGAGAAACCGCTAACTGACGGTCAGGGACTGATGAATGCCTACCTCATCGGCCCGAGTAAAGGCCCCGATGGTTACTTCCACCTGTGCTGGGTCTGGCGGGACACCCCCGATTGCGCAACAAACCATGACCCTTCGTACGCTCGCAGCAAGGACCTCGTCCACTGGGAAACCGCAGCAGGAGCCACTATCACACTGCCCATGACCCTTCAAAACAAAGGTTTGATCGTTGATCCTGTCCCACCCCAGGGCGGTATAATAAACGGCAATACAAGGATCGGTTTCGACAGCCAGAACAGGCCAATCGTCAGCTACCACAAATTTGACGCCGCTGGAGCTACACAACTATACAATGCACGGCTGGAAGATGGCCGGTGGAAAATATACCAAACCAGTGACTGGACCTATCGCTGGTACTTCGAAGGCGGCGGCTCGATCGGTTTCGAGATTCATGTGTCCCCTGTCGTGATGCGAGCCGATGGGACGCTTACCCAGGCGTACAGCAATAAAAAACATGGATCGGGAACGTGGAAGTTAGATGAAGAAACACTTAAGCCGATTGGGAGCGTGAAAAAAGCAGCCAAGCTGCCTCGCAACTTGTCAAAATTAGAATCCGATTTCCCAGGTATGCAGGTTCGCTGGCAATCGGACACCGGTGCATCCGGAGAGCCTGACACGACTTACTACCTGCGATGGGAAACACTCGGCGCCAATCGTGACAGGCCAAGGGACAACTTCCCAGAGCCAACGATGTTACGGCTTTACAAAATCAAATACACTCCATAGTTTGGAACATTAATGCATAAACTGATTGCAGATCACTGTAATGAGCTGAACCGCTGCAACCAGAGAGGCGGGCGAATGCTCACTGTATTCGACCTGCTCGATGCGGGCACGCTCAATCTCGATCTTGCATCATATCTGATGGCTCGCATCAGTCGCGGCGCATCCTTCATGGTCGGGGCCTTACCGGGCGGTGCAGGCAAAACGACCATCATGTGCGCCCTGCTGAATTTCATACCGGCTGATGTTCGTCTGATTGCGGCCACATCGCAAGCTGTCGAAATGGCGCATAGCGAAAAAACTACAGGCCGGAACTGCTATATTTGTCATGAAATTGGCTCAGGGCATTACTTTGCATATCTTTGGGGCCACGATTTGCGCAACTACTGCGGGCTGTTGGATAGCGGGCATATTCTTGCCACCAATTTACACGCCGATGACATCGATGAAATTTACGACCAGCTATGTACGCAAAACAACGTTTCGCAAGAGCACTTCAATCGCTTTGATTTGCTGATCTTCATACAAACCCAAGGCGGATACTTCGATCCCCAGCGGCATATCGGAAAAATCTACAGTAGCGACGCCCAATCGGGCCACACTCTTGTTTATGATCGCAATAGCAACGTCCGGCCCAAAGCCGACCAGACAAACAACGAATACATCACAGCTTGCCGAACCTTTCTCGAAACAGAACAAGAGAGAGGCATCCGCACAATCGAACAGACCCGACAGGCCGTGATTGAATTTCTCGAAAACCACCCCGATAAACAAACCACAGCGACAAATGGAGTTAACCAATGAAATACCGCAGACTTGGAAAAACAAACTTGTGTGTCTCTGTAATAGGCGTCGGCACATGGCAACTCGGAGGTGAATGGGGAAAAAACTTCGAGCAGGCGGAAGTCGATGCGATGCTCGCCTCGGCCTTTGATCTGGGTATTAACCTTATAGACACAGCCGCTTGCTACGGCGATCACCTTTCGGAAACGCTTATCGGCGAAGCTGTAAAGGAGCGCAGGGACAAATGGATCATCGCGACCAAGTTCGGGCACAAATTCCATAGGCCATTCGAAAGGGACCAGATTTACGATCCCGATTTCATACGAAACCAGTTAGAAGGATCGCTGAGGGCTTTACAGACCGATTATATAGACCTCTACCAATTCCATGGGGGCGGGGATGAAATGTTCGACACTCCAGGTCTCTGGGATATGTTGCAAGAGCAGGTTGGGGCAGGCAAAGTGAGGCATCTGGGAATATCAATCAGCCAGACCTATGAAGGGACACACCAGGTCGAAGCGGCATCAGATATTGGTGCCCAGGCAATTCAAGTAGTCTACAACAGGCTGGAACGAAGGCCTGAAGATTATACTTTCGATGCCTGCGTCAAACAGGACCTGGGGGTGCTTGCCAGAGTTCCGCTGGCCAGTGGCTTCCTGACGGGCAAGTACTCGAAAGACTCGCAATTCGACAAAAGCGATGTTCGAGGCAGATGGTTCGACCAGCAGCAGCGTGAAGAGATTATCGAACAGGCTGAGAAGGCAAGAAAGGAAGTACCTGAAGGGATTCCTATGGCTCAATGGGCTTTGGCGTGGCCTCTGCAGCATCCCGCTGTGACTTGCGTTATACCAGGTTGTAAAAATGTCGAGCAGGTGCAAAACAATGCAAAAGCTGCGGATCTCGCAATGGTAAAACCGGACCATCCCGGCGCAGTGTCATAACGGCGTACCGCCACTATACTCGTATCTTAAAAGCTTATTCGTCTGAAGGATATTCTTATTCGCTGTACACAACGATATCCGGGCTCAAGAGCATGTGCTTTTCCATAAACCAGCCTGCGATGCCGAAAACCGTCCTGGCGGGGTATAGATAGGCGGGTGTAAAACGAACACTCTGACGGTATCCCAACTCGTTATTGGCGAGCCTTTTCCTGAAATCTTTTTCCGAATCCCCTTTGGTGCGCGCCCAGGATGACGTCATTATCAAGTAGTCAGGGTATGTTCTGTCCGATTTCGTAGATATCCAGGGACAAATCATGGCGTACCCGTCAAGATACAGTCTCGGCGCATAAACCCTGTTGTACATACCCACGCCGATTGTCTTGTCCCTGCTCACATTTGCACGAAACCAACGCTCCGTGCGAACGCGGGTATCGTTGACCATCTCCAGATCGAGACCTATGCAATAGAGAAGGGATAGAAGGAAAATACCCCCAACTGCAATTCCACGCAAAAAGACAGGTATTTTGGCACACTTTAGAAAATCGGTGAGGCCTTTGCCTGCAACAATGCTCAAGCCAAAGAAGGCGGGGATGAAATATCTGGGGTGAACCATTTTAATGTTCACTACTATTATAAGATACAAAGTCAATAGTGGGAGTAAAAGGAAAGCTGCTTTCAAAGGTTTGCGCCATATTAGATAGACCGCGGAGATTACAACAGCCAAAAGCAGAGGCCAACCCATGGAAAGATACAACTGGCCAAAAGCCTTCAACAATAAAGGCAACTGCCCGACAAAATCCTTGTTGTAGTCAACGACACCTCGTCCACCGATCCATATTGACATTCGTTTGGCAAAAACACTCGGAGCAGTCAGAGCATCCTGCATCAGTGCATACATAAGAAGGAACGCCACTATTG
>CAZYMD010000236.1:0-6691 GCA_964649005.1 uncultured Pirellulales bacterium | reverse complement strand
CCAACAATCGAACCAGCGACTATGTGTTCAGCTTCGACAAGATGCTCGCAATGGAAGGCAACACTGCGCCGTACATGCAATATGCCTATGCGAGAATCAGGTCCATCGAACGCAAGGCCCAGAGCAAGGGTATTAATATTGAGAGTGAGCTTTCGGGAGTTGGCCGGCCGGACTTGAGTGATCCGAGTGAGTTGGAACTCGCCAAGCACCTGATCCGCTACGGCGAAGCAATCAAAGACGCCGCTTCGGATTATCGGCCCAACTATCTGACGAATTATCTTTTTGAGCTGGCGCAGAAGTTCAGCACATTTTATACGAATTGCCCTGTCCTTGATGCCAGTACTGATAAGAGGCCAACGAGGTTGTTGCTGTGCGATCTTACGGCTAACACGATAAGACATGGCCTAAACGATTTACTGGGTATCAGTGTTGTTGAGCAGATGTAGGGAGTGTAAACCATGAAAATTGTCCACATGGAATTCCGAGTTAGCACGCGAGACCGTAGTGAGATGGTTGATATAACAGGTCAGGTCAGCTCCGCAGTAGGGGAGTCCGGCATTAGCAATGGTGTGGCGACAGTATACTGCCCCCACACTACGGCTGCTATCACGATCAACGAGAACGCCGACCGTTCCGTAGTGCACGACATCCTACTGACGCTTGACGAGCTGTTACCCCATATAAGGTCGGGTTATCAGCATGTTGAGGGCAATTCAGACGCCCACTGCAAAAGCTCGCTCGTTGGTTGCAGCAGGGATGTTCTGATCGAGAATGGGGCCTTATGCCTTGGCACATGGCAGGGCGTATTCTTCTGTGAGTTCGACGGGCCACGCAACAGGAAAGTGCTCGTTCAGATTAGAGGACAATAGCGTCGGGGAGTCCTTAAGTATCTAAAAATCCGCATTATCAGGAGTGATAACGCAGATGGGGGCGCATAAAATAGGCGAGGAGGTGAAACCGGCTGGGGGGGAGACCGGTGCTTCACACTGCCTCGCCGAGGCTCGATAAGCTGCTAAAAGCAGCATAATTGCAAAAACCACATAAAAACCAAAGCGCTGGATGAAACAAGGTCTGCCGCACAATGGCTGAAAAAAGAATACAACCTCTCAGGGGATACAATCCCTAACCCCCACTACCATATATATTACTATAATACGTCCAAGAGGAGGAAAAAGCAAGAGAAAAAGTGGCATTTTTTTCACTTTTTTGAGCGTACACGGACATCAATAACTAAATCTTCGCTTTTGGACTGGCAGTGAGAGCTACATGTTGGTATTATAATCCGTCCCGATTCGATATCATATGAGTTTTTAGATCATTGATTCTAACTGCCAGCTATGCCTGAAATTGCCGAGAGAATAGAACAGGTTAAGGACACCATTAACACCGCTTGTGTTCGTGTGGGCAGAGACCCCCAGGAAGTCAAACTCGTTATCGTTACCAAGTCGGTTGAATTCGAGCAGATAAAGGACGTCGTTCGTATGGGCTTTACTGACCTTGGCGAGAATCGTGTCCAGCAGCTCAAAAAGGTTGCCGCTCAAATTGAGGAATTTTCGCAGAGCGGCGATGACGCGGGGGATCTGGCCAAAACGATCAACTGGCATATGATTGGCCATCTCCAGCGCAACAAGGTCCGTCAAGTCCTGCCGATCACATCGCTTATACACTCAGTTGACACCCTGCGTCTGGCGGAAGAAATTAACAATGTGGGCGAGAAGCTTGGATTGCGTCCGAGGGTTCTCTTGCAGGTCAACGTTTCCAATGAGCCTCAAAAGTACGGTGTTCCGGTGGGTGCTGTAACGCACCTGGCTGAGCAGATAGAAACCTTGCAGAATATAGAACTGGCGGGCCTGATGACGATGGCGCCGCTTACGCATAACAAAGATGTTGTGCGAGCCTGTTTCGTCCGAGCACGCGAGCTGTTCGTCGAAATGTGTGGTGAGCGCATTGTCGGACCACAGTTCACTGAACTGAGCATGGGTATGAGTTCCGACTACGAGATAGCGGTTGAAGAGGGCGCCACTATCCTTCGCATCGGTTCGGCAATCTTCGCCGGCTGAGAAGCGTACGCTTGTTTATCCTTCCCCGAAGCACTTCCATTTATGCTGCACTAAAAAAAGGCCAAGAAATAAAGAAAGTGTCCCTTTCAACAAGCCGACTTTAGCTTATACGGTGATTGGCAAACCCTCATTGTGTAGTCCTATAATTCATGTGAGGAAGGTTATAGACAATGGAAGACTCGGGATCAGTAGGCCAGACAGCATTACTAACGCGTTTCACAGATGTTTTATACATCACGGATCGTGGGCAGATACCGCATGAAGTGCGGCGGCTTCTCAAGCAGAAGAGGCTATCGCATGCTGTGATATCCACAGGACAGTACGAGCAGATACGAGATCATCTCGACTCGGTTGGAACGGTCATCGTTGACGCCGAGGGGCTGGATGTGGCGCGTCGGGAGAAACTGGCCTGGATAATCGAATCGCTCGAAATGGAGAACATAGGGGTGGTTATCCTGACCGGCAGGGTGGAGACATTGGACAAGAGCTTCTCCGTATCTTCCGCGAAGAGCACTTTCGCAATGACGGGTAGTGCTGAAACAGTCTCTGTGGATGATTTATGGGGCAGGATCAGTGTGAACCTTGCTTATCGCAAGAAGGCTTCTGCTATAGCGGTCAGACCTGCGAGGACTCCCGGACAACCGCAGAGAGCTTACAAGAGCAAGTTAGCCGAGCAGCTCCAAATGGCCGAGTCTCTGGTTGAGACTTTGGCTGAACAACTTCGCCTGGCGGGTCTGGTGCAGAAGGATTTTCTGCCTGCACAACTTCCCAACGATGACAGATTCCGATGGGCGACGGTGTTTCAGCCGGCCGAGTGGGTTTCGGGTGACATCTATAATATTGCCCGCCTTGACGAAAAGCACGTTGGTTTCTATGTGGCGGATGTCGTCGGGCATGGTATGCCTGCTGCTTTGCTGACGATTTTTCTCAAGCAAGCATTGGTGATGCGTGAGACCACTGACAATAGCTACAGGATATTCTCACCGGCAGAGGCCATGAAGAATTTGAATGTGAAGATGGCCGCACAGAAGCTGTCGGGCTACCAGTTTGCGACTTGCTGCTATTGTCTGCTCAATACCGAAACACTTCAATTGACTTATGCTCGCGCCGGGCATCCATATCCGATTCTCTTCAGACAAGACCAGGAGCCAAAGCAGCTTGAGGTGCGAGGTTCGCTGCTTGGTGTTTTTGAACAGGCCGAATACGACGATGCGACTGTCCAGCTTCAACGCGGTGACAGGCTCCTGATATACTCCGACGGAGCCGAGCGATTCGTGGGCGGCTACGACGACGAGACCGGCTTCCACTACTCCGAAGAATTCCTGGCGCTGCAGGATTTGCCTGTGACCAGTATGACCGACAGGCTCAAGGTGTTCGTGCACGACGTCGAGATCGCCTCGGCGGAAGTGGACGACGTTACAGCGATCGGCCTTGAAATCCTGTAACCTATAGCAGTCACCCTTTAGTCACCAGTTGGGATTTCATTGTCCTGTGTCGGTTCATTTAGTGCGCCAATATCTACGAAACACGCGGC
The DNA here is from genome assembly GCA_964649005.1 of uncultured Pirellulales bacterium. GTDB lineage: Bacteria > Planctomycetota > Phycisphaerae > Sedimentisphaerales > Anaerobacaceae > CAZGMJ01. Next base: position 3,097 of record CAZYMD010000236.1, on the reverse strand, counting down.
TGCCCGCTCCTTTAGAATATCCAGCATCATACTGCAGGCCTTTTGTATTTCCCACTGGGCCTTCGGACATATTCGCATCTTGAAAATATGTCGCCATTCGCGGAAGTTTGCTGAGACGACTATCTCGCTCGTGCATGCGTTGGGCAGAACAAATCGCGCATCCTCTTTTCGCAGACCTCTTTCGAGCCACTTGCTATACATCTGCTGGATTGTGCGCATGTCAGAGTGGAAATCGTCCTCGTATTCGGGGGTGACGCTTTGGGGCATTACGTAGGAGAACCTGTCCTCGTTGACATACCGCTGGGACTGCTGGGAGATGGCCATCAGTCTGTGCCTGACCAATTGGTGGGTCATGGCTCTCGAACAGTTTTTGATTCGGAAAGTTGCATAGGCGTGTTCGAGTGGTGACTCGTGTCCCATTTTGAGAAGTCGGGCAATGAATTCTTTCTGGGAATCGGTGCCTATTCTGTCGAAACTCAGGTAGCAGGTTCGCCCTGCCTGCTCGATTACCTTTTCCGCATCTGGCGTTATGGCGACCAGTTCGACTTCCAATTGTACGGCGCAACATTGTTCACTCATGAATGTCCTCTATGTCAGATTGTGGCTTCGATTCGGTAGAATTGGCAGAATTCTCTGAGGCGTTTGGCGTGGCTGCCATAGACCATGCAAAGATGGTGCCCTTTGAGATCGCAGACGTCGTCCAGTTCGTTGATTGTTGTCTCAGCGTTTGTACGACAGCCTCCTGTTTGAGGGACTGGGGGGCATCCGATGATTTGCCCTGAGTAGACCAGCATTTGGGCGGGGGTGTCCGCACCTGACCTAACTGAGAGATACTTTGTGATAGTGACGTCCTGGCCCGGGGTAAAGAGCACCCTGGGAACGCATCCCCAGCCCGCCTCGGCGTGGTTCATCAGCATGTATGGTTCTGGGGGAGCATCAGGGCCTTTCATTCTGGATGGGCTGGTGCAGTGTGCACAGAAGTAATGGTTCTTCTCTGTTTCGGCTGTGGGATTGTGCTGGAAGCTCGGTTTGTCGAACAGGTTCTGCAGGAGCATCATGGTCAGTGTGGCGTCGAGGTCTGATTCGCAGCCTGCCGGGACGCCCTCATCTCGCAGGCTCATGAAGCCCATGCAGGGGGGGACATGCGTATGCGGCCTGGCCAGGCCGGGCAGGCAATCCATCATAACAGCATCGGCTTTCTCGGCCTCGATTGTTTGCTTGAGAGCGAAGTACGTTTTGGCTGCTTCGACAATGTCTGCGACTGTCGGCTGTAAGACGTTCTCGGCGCCCTTTAAGTATGAATCCGCGAGCCTTTTAACGGCGTCGGTTGCCTGGGTTTGTTTGTATTGCTCGATGAACCTAACTCTGGGGATCGTACATACGGTAGTTCCAATATGAGGCACCACAGTTTGTCTTTCCTTGTCGCCTTGGATGTTCAAAATACGGCTCTCTCGCATTCTGCGAGCGGTTCGGATCATCCGCATGCCATCGGCCACAGCGTCGAGATTGTCCAGGGAGTTTATCATGAATACGCCGGGCCTGCGGTGCATCTGGTTTACATGACCGACCAGGAGTATACCCAAAGAAGCAAGAATCACTGTTGGAGTATCAACCTCGTCGACTATCTTTGTAATGTGCGACCAATGGCTTTTCTTAAACGGTATTAGCAGAAGGCCATCGGGTTTTTCCTGCTTTACCTGTTTAACAAAGCGGGCGAGGTCATCGGCGCTATCGAGGGGTTTCTGGTCCATCTCTATGCGCATGCCCAGGGTCTGTTGGATTTCTTTGAGTTTTGCAGTGTATTGTTTCTGTCTGCCTTCGGCGTCGAAGGTCGAGCCCGGCCAACTGTAGTAGCCCGCCTGGCGAAGCGATTCGGTGGGTGGATATGCAAAGGCGCCTCGGACTACTGCGGGGGTTTTGTTGCTGTCTGCGGCGCTGCTGGTTGCGCTCAGGACGTTTGCAGATGTGAGTGTGATGCCAGCCGCGACGCCTCCTGCGGCGTGCAGGAATTCCCTTCGTGATATGGACCATGACTCGGCGTTGGCGTGTTTCATTTGCCTACTCCTTCGCTATGAGATCAACCTCTTAAACCACAGGCTCAAACGCCTGCTTCGTCTGAAGTTACAGGTTCGTGTTTCTGAATGTCATTTGTGAGCATAGACTAAAGAAATCTGTCGGGAAATGCAATTGACGATTGTGCAGAGCGACAAGGTCTGTGCAGATTTTCAGGGTATGGAGCACAGAACGAAAGTAGAACGCAGTATAAAGTACAGAAAGCGAGGATACGGTGCGATAGCGGTGGTTGTAATGATGCATAGGAGTCCTGCTACTTTGTGTATTTTTGCCATATACCCTATTGTGATCCACATGGGGCGTGCCTTTGGCATTGGCTTTGTTTTGCATTTTTTGCACTCAGTTATATGTGCGCGCGTCGGTTCTTTCGGTGGGTGCTGGGGTCCCGTGTTGTGGCGCGGGATAAGATTGGGTTTGTTTTGTTGGCACCGGTTGGGGATTCTTTTTGATGTAATCATCTGTGGCATAGATAGTTGCGTTGTTTTTGGCGTTGTGCACATTGGGTTTGTTTTGCATATTACCCTCCGAAAGATCCGGGCAGAGGTGTACGCGTCTGCTCCTTGCCGTAGTCGATGAGATCCTGGGTTGTGATCTCCCGACGAATCGGGATCTTCGGCATTGGGTTTGTTTTTTCGGGATGCGGAGCCACACAATTCACCGTAATTCTTTGTTTGATAAGCAATTCCATCGTTTCTGATCTTTGGGAAATTGGCTTTGTTTTGCGTAAAACAGTCTAAAGAAAGAATCGGATCCTCGACAGAATTCCTGGGTAGGTCCTGAATAGCCCCATGATCCGGATCGAGGAGATGGTTGAGAATGAACTCAGTGTGTGGTTGGGTGCTCATTGTCGAATTCCGAGGATTCGATATGTTATAGTCGTAATATGTGTTAGGTAAGTATTATACAAAACGAAGGGGGGGGGAAGTCAAGCGTAAAGAAAAATTAAAAGAGCAAAGTATAAATATCATGATGACAGAAAAAGGTTAGGGCTATATTGGTGGATTTCTGGATTCCCGCTTTCGCG
>CAZYMD010000235.1:0-6734 GCA_964649005.1 uncultured Pirellulales bacterium | reverse complement strand
TATATTTTTAAGAGGGGGAAAAATATTTGGTCAGAAAGAGGCCTGGAGAAATGAATTGGCAGATGATGATGGCCAGGGTGGTGGTAGCAAAATAAGAGGCCAGTTGGGAGACCTATGATGCTTGCCTAAATAACCATTTAGTTTTTATAGAATATTTACATATTCTTCTAAATAAGTACCGGACACGAATACCTTTAATTCTCCCTCATTCCGCCACAAGCCGAAATCCTCTATCGCCGCCTGCGGCAGTCGGCTCTACCGTAAAACGCGAAAAAGTCCTGCAACTAGTATGATAATTCCAGTAACTGCCACCTTTCATTATCATTTTATTACCGACCATACTGCTTGTCCACTCGCGCACATTACCGCTCATGTCATAACAACCGACCGCACTGGTAACATCAAAACCGCCGACCGCGATTGCCGCATAGCCGCCCGGCACATCCGGGTCATAATGAATACTCGTACTGCACGCAAATTCATAAGGCCGAATTTCATCCGTCTGGGTTCCATAGGCATAAAAATGTTTCTTCGCGTTGTCCCAGCCCGCGGCCATTTCCCACTGCTCTTCGCTCGGCAATGAATATTTCATACCCGTTTTGCCGCTCATCCAGAGTGCATAAGCCTCGGCGCCGGAATAGCTGACAAAAACAACCGGATAATTTTCTTTGCCAGGCTCAACGAAGTATGTCACCTTATCGTCGGCATCTTTCTTTTCGATCTGCATCCGACTGTGATAATACTTCCCGGCATCGCGACACCCATCCAGAAACTCACAAAACATCGCGTTAGTGACTTCATGCTTTTGAATATAATATGTCTGCAGCATAATCTTTTTGTCGTCACGGTTCACATAAACACCCGCCGGCACTTCAACAAGCTCCCGATAATCGTTCTTAAGCACAACCATGGGCGTCTTGCCGGTGATTTTCCTTTGGGGCTGCGAACGATGCCCAAGATTAATTTTTTCGGCCTTTGCAAGAGGCTCGATCATCGCTATCCCGGTCGCGTCAGTATCCACATCGAGCACAATCAGCGTATCCACGGGCTGGTGATATTTTTTATCGACTGTAAGCACAACCTCATGATCATCCTGCACAACCTCGCACTCACCGCCTGTCATCACTGTCGCACTGGTTATCTTCGCGTCCAGCTTGCCGAGTCTGGCCTTTTCTCCGTCAAATTCCATAACATGCACATAAATCTTATTGCCCTTGCATGTGCTAACACCGAATTTCCCCGGCTTAAAAGGGCCGCCCCTCGTCGCATAGATACTTTCGCCATACTTCCCAAGCCAATCGCCCATCCTCTTAATAACAGCGACCTGCGTTGGTTCAAAACTGCCATCCGGCCTCGGTCCGATATTCAGAAGCAGGTTCCCATCACCACCGGCGGTATTCAGCAAAATCCTCATGCACTCTTCATAGCTTTTGGCCTTATCGTTGCCGCCCCATGTCCACTGCGTCCCGATAGTAATACAGCTTTCCCAGGGCTTGGCTCGGTTAAATCCGCCTACGCTCTGCTCGGGCGTCCCCATATTCCCCTCGACGCCGAGTCGATTATTTATCAAAGCATCTGGCTGCCACTGCTTGATCTTGTCAACGATCTTCCGAGCGTGCCAGTCTTCGGCATTGCCTCGCAGCCCGTCAAACCAAAATATGTCCACCTTGCCGTAATTTTTGCATAGCTCCTCGATCTGTCCATGAAAATACTCAATATATTTTGTATCGTGGTTAGGCCCAAGATATTCCGGATGATGCCAGTCAGGCGGAGAATAGTATAGCCCAAGTCCGATCCCTCCTTTGTGACACGCATCCGCCAGTTCCTTAACGATGTCGCGTCCGAACGGACAATCCTTTGATGTAATTTTATAATCCGTATACTTGGAATCAAAATTCACAAACCCGTCGTGATGCTTGGTCGTAAAAACGATATACTTCATCCCCGCATCCTTCATCATCCGCACCCACTCATCCGCATTAAACTTTACCGGGTTGAAAATTTTGTATAGCGAATCGTACTGTTCCGATGGCACGCTCCTGTCCCACGTCGCATACTCCTCGCCCGGCCTCGGCAAATCTCTACTCCAGCTTATCTCCTTGCCTAATATACTTATCGGCCCCCAATGCACGAACAAGGCAAACTTAGCATCGCGCCACCAGTTCATCGTATCGTCGCAGCCCGCCAACGCACTCCGGCAAAAACACATAATAAAAATAATGACTATAAGATTTATTAATTTCATGTCGTCTCCATGTCTGAACACGTGTTATGGATTATGATAAAAAGGAATTTGAAACCTACGGGGAGGCAATAATCCCCCCATACACATTATGATGTCAGCCCTGAATTTAACCTGGTTATGGTCTTAAAGCAAATATTAAGAATATGGCATCCGGGCTATACCCAGATTTGTGGATGTCACTATTTCGCTGTCCCCGGAGTTGCCATCATGAGCCGCTCGTAGCGGTCGCATGCATGGTTTTGTTCAACATTACTTATTCTTGTTCAAGTTCTTTCATAGGTGTCAAAGTAACAGGGCCCAGAAGACCAGACGGTGTTAGCGGCCATTTCGACGCGTCGAAACTCTTGTAGTTGTGGTCCACGAAATTGATCTCATGAAAGATTTTCCAATTGACATTGCGGAGATCCATGTCTCTGATTCGGTTTGCCGACAGGTTGGTGACCTCAATTTCCAGCAGGTTGCGCCCGACCTTGAGATACTTACCTATAGGTGCCCTGTAAGGAATACTGTAAAGAGCAGCAGCTTCTTTTCCATTTATAAACACTCGTGCACTTTCGCGAACATCACCAAGATGGATTACCCAGTCGCTTGCTTTGGTAGGGGGAAGATCAAATTCAATCGAGTAGCGTGCCGCACCGGCAAAACGCTGCGATTCTTTATCGCCCAGGTCGGTCCAGGACTTCAGCTCTGTTGTAGTGAATGTGCCTGGCAGTTCGGGGCCGCCCTCAACAAAGGATACAGTCCACTTTCCTGTGACAGTGAACGGCTCGTCACCGGCCTTCACAAGGATAGGCCAACGAGATCCGTCAACGCACTTGCTGTTGAAGGTCCGGATGATGCGCGTCTCGCCCGGCTCGAGCTGGAGGTAGATGTCATTTCCGTTACGTGTTGTCCCAATCCCGGTCCTTGCGGAGTAGGCATCCATAATCACAACGCCTTTGAATCGGGAGCCAAGGGTAATCCAGCCGTCCACTGATTTGGCACTCATGTTGGCTACGAAGTAGTGGTAACCCTCATCGTGAGTACGGCGAATGAAATCCAGCCCTGCGTCAACGATGGGCTCACGCGCCACTTTGCCGGCAGCCAGCACTTGCTTCATTGCGTCTGTCTTGACCACCATGTTCTCACGTGCCTGCAGCAAAGCTGCAAGCTCCTTCCGACGTTCCTCATACTGGTGGAAGCCGGGCACATCAGCGGGGAGCTGGTCCATAAAGATCACCCATTGGCCTTTGGCGGAGAGCGCAAGCAGTTTCTTCAACGTCGCAAGTGGCATGTGCCCTGTCCATGGAACAATGATTGCCTTGTAGGACTTGCCCTGATCCGCCAGCAACTGGCGATCAGAAATAAAGTCGTAGCCATAACCATTGGTCTTAAACCAGGTCGCCGCTTTGCCGCAGGCTGATCTGGTGAGCCAGTCGGGGTGGTGAACGGTAAGCTGCTGCTGCATGCCTTTGGTGTCATGCCAGATGTCGTAAACAGGCCAGTAAAGAGCTATGTCATTGTCAGGCTTGCCGGACTGCAGGATCGATTGGCAGCGTGTGATATAGGCATTTAGGAACTTGGAATCGCGCCAGATGCTGTTTCTGGGGTTGTACTCCAAGGATGCGTAAAAGAGCCAGCCTGGCCAGGAAGCGTCCTTGGGACTGTAGCATGTGCCGTGGAAAAAGATGTGGTTGATGCCGTTCAAGAATAGCTGATCGATCTCCGGTTTAACTTGCGACAGGGCTGAGCGAAAGTGGTTACGTACCCAGGTGCATGATTCAGAAGCGACCAGCGGCTTACCAGTTACATGCGCTGATGACGATGCCATACGGTTTATCAGAGGCTGCGGGTAGTCTGGGCGGATATTGTTTGCTTCACGTCGAATGCCGGGAATCCGGAAAGGCGTGGCGCCGAAGGTTTCGGTTTCCGGAATACCGACAGCTCCATACAAGTCCAACAGGTTGGATGGCGATCCGTGGGCCTGGTTGCGCACAGTGCGGCCCTTGCTCTCGGCCCAGTTTTGCAGGACTTTCATGTATGCAAGGTGCAAATCGGAAAGTGTTTCGCGGTAGTCACTCTTGATGCGTGCGACTGTTTCAGCGTTTCCATTGCCAAACAAGACCGGCAGGTGGTTCATTAGATCATATCCCCTGCGCTTTTTGAACTCCTCTGGAAGTTCCATACACCAGTTTCCCATGAACTCGAATGAATCATGATAGAAGGCGCGTGGAAGGATTACACCGTCAAGATCGAAGGCCTTGTCGAAATGCTTCAGGTATGCGGTCATTGCATCAGCAGAGTATGGGTTGATTGCTTTTCCTTCTCCTCCGGGCGCGGGACGCTTTACCTTGCGGCCACTGAATTTCTGATAGAGCTTGCCCTTTTGATAGAGCACAGACGCGTCGCAGTCGTCATCAGTAATCATAGGTCCGCCAAAGGGCCAACCTGTACCGGGGGTCATGTCCACCCACATGCCCAGGCGATCAGCTTCTTTGACAGCATGACTCATCATCTCAATGAACTTGGGCGAGAGATGCTTGATGTACTTATCCTCGTATCCTTTCACGCCGTATATGGGGACAATTGTTCCGCCGCCCATGCCGGCCTTTTGCATAGTCTCGAGGTTCCACGTGATGTTCTCCTTGTCCACCGCACTGCCCATCCACCACCAGTAGGCGCCCGGCCGAGTGAATGTTGATGGTTTCGGCCAATCCAGAACCCCCGCAACAGCCATCTGTATGAAAGCCAGGAATACAGTTAAAGTCATAATAGATGCTTTTGTTCTCATAATTCTCGCATGTCTAACAAGTTATTATATGTTATCCGAATAATACCACTGCAAAGTTATACTTAACAAGGCAAATTTGGCATTCTATCTTAATTCTCTAACTGCATAACACCCCAAAAAGGGATGTTATACAGAAGCTATGTTTTGTCAGATGATAAAAGTACCAACCGAATTAATGAAGAGCTTTGTAATCCTGTTGGATAAAAGGGGAATACAGAAATCTCTCTATCTTCACTATCAAAAGTGGCTCAGATATTACCTGGCTTTTTGTTACAAATACCAGTTTCTACCCCCTGACAAAAACAGTTTGCCCTATTTCGTGAGGAAGCTGCACGAGAAGAATCAGAGTATGTACCAACAGAAACAGGTTTCCCATACGATTGGGCTTCATTATGAATTGATTTCAAGCAATCCTCCTAAGAAGCCAGATAAATCACCGGAGGTTTTGCGTCTTCCTAAGGAGGCGAACTGCTGTTTAGGCTCAAAAATATTCCTGATGAAGGAAGAGGCTGCATTGCAGACACTCTTTCATGGAATATATGATCTCATATGTTAGTTTCCACACTTGACAAATGCACCAGCCAAGGTGTATGATAATATTTGTTTTAGAGGCTCTTGGTGAATACAGGAGGAGCCGGCCATTTCGTTTTTTGATAGCAGCACCGTTGCCCATTCGGTTGTAAAAGTGCTGGTACTTCTTCTGAAAGGAGCAGGGAAATGAGAAGGCAATCAGTTCTTGTATCATGTGTGTGTTTGGTGCTACTGGCGGCGCCACAGGCTTGGGGCTCTTACTCGCGTAGCTCAGTGTATATGTATGACCTGAGCTGGACCGGGGATGTGGATATTGTTGGCCACAATAGCGCCGGACATATCCAAATCTTCGACAGGTTCCCATACGGCCCGATCATAAACCATGTGGGCGAAGACAAAGATTCTCTTACACCTTACGTTGAAGTGAAAGTGGAATTGCCCAACGCCATCGCTTCCGCCGCCGCTGGCTTCGACAACTCTGACGGCTACTGGGCTTCCGGCGATGCGCAGGCGGGTGTTCCGTTGGCTGATTACCTCTCGGCTAATGGGTGGTCTGCACAAACGGTGTATTTTCAAGCCCTCTCTGGCGGAACAGTATCGTTTAGCACTACATATTCTGTAAATTATGAAACAATGCTAACGGGTCTGCCACGCGCCTCGGTGGGCCATACCGCCATACTCTTTGTCAAATCGGGCGATGATTGGGCGAGCGATAGGGCTTCTGGAAACCAATGGATCTATAATCAAAATCCGTGGGAGCAGAGCTATTTCGGCGCGCTTACAGTTTCAATGGACCTCAACGCCGGCGATACCGTCCGTGCATCGCTAATCCCCTCCGCTTCTGCTACTGTCACCTACGTGCCGGCTCCAGGCGCGTTTGCCCTCGCCGGCATAGGCCTGGGATTCGTCGGCTGGCTGCGCAGAAAAAGGCGAATATAAGCTGCATCTAATCTCGATACGCGCATAAAAAAAGCCCTGCAACACAATACAAGACCTCAGTGGGCCGGGCTGGCTCCGAACACCCCCCACTGGCGCTATCAAAAACCCCGATTTTGGAAAGTGGTGGCGCAAAATGCGGCGCGCCTCATGCGCCGAATCCTACAACTGACCCCGATCTGCAACGATTGATCGACGCTTGGCCGGCACTTTCGGAAGCAACACGCCAGGCAATTTTTCGACTGTTGTAAT
>CAZYMD010000234.1:0-6813 GCA_964649005.1 uncultured Pirellulales bacterium | reverse complement strand
GCCTGGTCGGGATGGCCATGAATAGAAACGGTCAGCACGTCTGAACGTTCGTAGAAGATGTCCTGCGTTCCGTTACCGTGATGGTAATCGATATCCAATATTGCGGTCTTTGCATGTTTCGACAGATAATTCGCGGCGATAGCGGCATTGTTGAAATAGCAGAATCCGCCATAGACGCGTCGTTCGGCGTGATGGCCCGGCGGCCGGCAGAGGGAATAAACGACACGTCGTCCCGCCAGGATTTCCTCTGCGCCATTCATCGCAACGTCCACAGCGGCTCGCGCGGCAACGTAGGCACTGCCATACAGCGGCGTGCAGGAATCAATACAGTAATAACCAGCTTGTTCAGGGAACATCCTTGGGCGCCGGTCCTGCCGGCGGATCGGGAACGTGTCAGGATACACCGGCTTATCCTTTGCCAGTTTATTGCAGATTGTCTTCAAAAACAGAACGAAATGACGGTCGTGAACGTCCGTGATGAAGCTTTCGGAAAACGATGTCGGCTCGATCATCGTGAACATGCCAGTGTTGGAAAGCGATTCCTGCAGCACACCAACCCGCATCGGACGCTCGAAATAGCCTCGCTGCTTTACATGGTGGATCACGTGCTTCTGGCTGGATATCAGCAGGAAGTTCCGGTCGATTCGGCGGGATTCTACTTGTCGGGATGGCGTGGGTTGCTTTACATACCGCATCGGGAGGAATCGGACCGGATCGTCGCGAAAGGCCTCGACGATCTTTCGCACGTATGCTGGCGTCGATACGTAGGCGAAACGACGTGTCAGGATCATCCTGACTGCGTCCCTCGCCTCGTCCCTGCTCAGCGGATCGGTCCTGCCCAACCCATCGAATAGCAGGTATGCGGTAGTGGGCGGATCGCCCACCGGTTCGGAATAGGCACGGTTGATGATGGTGAGCACGCCGTAGTGCTCGTAGAATCGCATCCGTTTCCTTGCTTCGTCCAACATGGCGGGATCAGGCGTCAATCCGGGATCATCGGGTTGAACGTCCATGTATAATCCCCGCGCACCGACATCCTGACAGTATTCACGAACCGCCTCATACAGCGCCGTTCCCAAACCGCCTCCGCGGTTCGACCCGCGAACGACAATATAGTCCAGGAACACGCTCTTGCAGTTTGGGAAATGCAATACGAGCGCAAAGGCGTCCACTCGGCCCATACTACGTTCCAGAAGGATCAGTGCTGCGCTATAGCCGTGTTCGATGGGCTTTTTCAGAATCGCTGGAATTTTCTCCGCCGCATCCGCAATCTTGGGAAACGCCTTACGAAACAGATCCTTGACCTGCTCGATACAATCGCGATTCATCGGTAAAAATCCACTATGTATGCAGCGAATACGAATCATGCCACGCCTCTCATCTTGAAATGGTACGCCATAAACAGCCGGATATCTATCGCATTAGTCACACGATAAATCAAGTCAATAAAAAGATTCTAACAACCTTGATAATACTTCTAAAAAGATATTCCTGAACAAAGGAATTGTCTATCCTTTCTTATTCTCCAAACAAAGCTCGTTCATTTTGGCCTTGCAGAAGATGGTTTTGGGCGTTAGAATCCGGGTCTTGTTGGAATTTTCGGTTTTTCATCGGTATCGCGTGCTTACGCAGGTGTCAGGAGTGAGGAACTTCAGGGATTAGCAGTGTTTGAGTCGCTAACAGACAAATTCAACTCGGTTTTCCGCTCGCTTTCGGGCAAGGGCAGGATTACCGAGGCAAATATCGGCGACGCCATGCGGGACGTTCGCAAGGCGCTGCTCGAAGCGGACGTCAACTACAATGTCGTCAAGCAGTTCTGCAAGGACGTTGGGAAGGCGGCCATGGGCGCCGAGGTCATCAAGAGCCTGCACCCCGGGCAGGTCATGATCAAGATCGTCAGCGACGAGCTGACCAGACTGATGGGGCCGGTGGATACGCGGATATACTACGTTTCGCCCGGACCGACTGTGATTATGCTCGCGGGCCTTCAGGGTTGTGGCAAAACCACCACGGCGGCCAAGTTAGGCAAGTATCTGGTCTCGAATGGCAAGAGGCCCCTGCTCGTTGCGGACGATTTGCAGAGGCCTGCAGCTATCGACCAGCTCAAGGTGCTGGGCGAACAGCTCGAAATCGAGGTCTACAGCGAGGACATCAAGGACGCGGTCAGGGTCGCGAAGAATTCGCTCAAATACGCCAAGGAGCACAGCTACGACGTAGTCGTGATCGATACGGCCGGCCGGCTGCACATCGACGAGGGGATGATGACCGAAGTGGCCAACGTAGCCAAGGCGGTCACTCCTCATCAGATATATCTGGTCTGCGATTCGATGACAGGCCAGGACGCAGTGAACTCCGCCAAGGAGTTCAACGAAAGGCTCGAGCTGGACGGGGTCATCCTGACGAAGCTCGATGGCGACGCCCGCGGCGGTGCGGCGCTGAGCATAAAAGCGGTAACGGGCAAGCCCATCAAGTTCATCGGTATCGGCGAGAAGCTCGATAAGATCGAGGAATTTCACCCCGACCGGATGGCAAGCCGAATCCTGGGCATGGGCGACGTTGTTACGCTGGTCGAGAAGGCCCAGGAGCAGTTCGACGCCGAGGAAGCCGTCAAGATGCAGAAGAAGCTGGCCAAGGGCAGCTTCGGATTCGATGATTTTCTCAAGCAAATGCAGGCGGTCAAGAAGATGGGCGGGATCAAGGACATGCTCAAGCTGATGCCGGGCATGGGCAGCCAGTTGAAGGACCTCGATCTGGACGCGGCGGATATGGACGGGATGGAAGCTATCGTCCATTCGATGACGCTTCGGGAGCGAAAAGAACCTGACGTCATCGATTCATCTCGAAGACGCCGGATCGCGACCGGTGCGGGGGTCCAGCCGCACGACGTCTCGGGCATGGTGAAGACGTTTGTCCGTAGCAGGGACATGATGAAGGCCATGAGCGGCGGGAGCTTCGGCGGGCTCAAATCGCTGCTTTCCGGCGGATTCAACATGGGCTCGCTGGGACAGATGATGTCCAGCGGCAAAAAGATCAAGCAGAGGTCAAAGAGAAAACAGGTAGTCAGGAGAAGGGGCAAAATCAAGAAGCGATGAAGCCCCGCCCTCATTGACGCAGCCACTTTAGCACCCTAACAGCGAGTCAGCATATGGACGAAGGTCATGAGAGAGGAAAATCGAGAGACACTATTTCCATCGGTCAGTATCTGGAAAAAATAGCCAGATTCTCGGGGAATGAATATGGCAAACTGGTGCGGGATCAGTTTCAGGATATCGACGGCGCGAGCGAACTGGCCATGCTCGCAGCTCCTACCGCCGAAGAACTCGAACAGCTCAAGCGAGCGGTAGCAATCATGACGCCCCCTGAAAAGCAAAACGCCCACAGACTCACCGATGAACAAGTAGAGAGAATCGCTGCCGACGCCAAAACCGACCCTGCCAATTTCGCAATCTTTATGAATGCCTACGCCCTGGCCTGCAAAGGCAAGCCTTAGCCACCAGCGCGGGCACAGAGACGAGTCTTCCTGTGAAAATAGCCCTTATTTTGCTCCCTGAAAGCATCCTGCCGGCTTTTTCGCGCTTTTTCACAGCAAATCCGCACATATTTTTATCGACAACGTAAGTGCGAAAACCTATAATACAAAGCTTTGCTGAAAAGCAGCATTAATACACTACAAACGGGTTTCGCGGTCAGAAGTAGTTGGATCGCGGATATTTATCATATGTTTTGAAAGGAAAAACCGATGGCAGTCAAGATAAGAATGACGAGGATGGGCAGGCGGCACAGGCCTTTTTTCAGGATTAACGCTATTGATTCGCGCACACCGCGTGACGGCAGGATTCTCGAAAAGTTAGGCCATTACGACCCGCTGGAAAAGGATGAGTCCAAGCAGGTAGTGCTCGTAAAAGAGCGAATCCAGTACTGGCTCGACCAGGGCGCCATACCATCGGATACTGTTTCACAGATACTCCTCAAGAACGGCATAAAGACCAAATACGCTGAAGAGACGCTTGCTCGCCGCAATAAGGCCAAAGCTATCGCAATCAGCAAAGGCAGACTCTTCGACACGGCCCAGAGGGTAGCAGCCAAGAAGGCGGCGGATGGAGAGACTGAGAAAGCCAAGGCCGACGCTGAAGCTGCGAAGAAGGCCGAGGCTGAGAAGGCTGAGAAGGCCAAGGCGGATGCTGAAGCTGCGAAGAAGGCCGAGGCTGAGAAGGCTGAGAAGGCCAAGGCTGACGCCGAAGCAGCTAAGAAGGCCGAGGAAGAGAAGGCTGAGAAGGCCAAGGCCGATGCCGAAGCAGCAAAGAAGGCTGAGGAAGAGAAGACCGAAGCCGAACCAGCAACTGCAGAACCAGTGGAAGAAGCCAAGGCCCAGAAGGTTGAGTCCGAGGCTGACGTGGCAGAGAAGGCTGAGGAAGACAAACCAGCAACTGCAGAACCGGCGGAAGAAGCCAAGGCCGAAGCCGAACCAGCAGCCACGGAGCCGACTGAAGAAGCCAAGAAAACCGAAGGTGAAACCGAGACCAAAGAATAGCAGGACGATTTTCACCTCGCAGCACTTAGGATCGGTTGATCCCGAACGAGGAATCCGAACTATCGAATGCTCAGGTTTTCTGTCTACACACTAATGGCGCTACCTGGAAATTCGCAGCATAACGCTGTATATAGGGCCTGCATAAAATGCGGATCGATGTTTTAACTTTGTTCCCGCAGTTTTTCGAATCGCCACTTGGCTGCTCGATTGTCAAACGCGCGCAGGACGAAGGCATCGTTGAAATCGGCCTGACAGACATACGCGACTTCACGACGAACAGCTATCGAAAGGTCGATGATAAGCCCTATGGCGGCGGGCCCGGGATGGTTATGATGCCAGGTCCCGTCTTCGATTGCTTCGAGCATGTGCGGAAACTTTGTCCCGACCAGGGGCGGACGATAATGCTCAGTCCGCAGGGACAACCCTTCAACCAACAGAAGGCTGTCGAACTGAGCCAGGAAAAACACCTGATCCTGATTGCAGGACGATATGAAGGCTTCGACGAGCGAATCCGCACTGGCTTGGGCGCCGAGCAGATATCTATAGGCGACTATGTTTTGAACGGCGGAGAGCTGGCCGCCCTTGTCCTAATTGACGCTGTCGTTCGGCTGCTGCCTGGCGCACTCGGCGACGAGGATTCGGCGAAAGACGACTCATTCAGCAATGGCTTACTTGAATACCCGCAATATACCCGTCCCGAAACGTTTCGCGGGATGAAGGTCCCAGACATACTCCTTAGTGGAGATCACGGCAAGATCGAGAAATGGCGGCGCGAACAGGCGCTGGAGCGAACACGTGAACGCCGCCCCGATCTATTGGAGGGCTCCTAATCGGAGCTAAAGAATGAACGATAAGACACAAGTTGCAAACGCCAATACTACACGCAAGACAAAAAACAACATAGCCGCCGTCAAGTCACTCGGACCGGTGCCGAACCTCGAGGAGTACGTTCAGCCGGACTGGTGGCGGAGCGTATTCAACTCACTTTATCTCAAGACCGATGCCGACGTCGTCGACGATCCTCAATTGACCTCGAACGAGGTTCAGATGTTTTCCGAAATATTGTCGCTGTCACCGCAGGATAAAATTCTGGATCTTTGCTGCGGACAGGGACGTATTACACTCGAATTAGCAAGACGAGGATTCACCAATGTTGAGGGTATCGACCGTTCGCGATATTTGATCCAGAAGGCAAAAACTCAAGGGAAGAAAGAAGGCTTGAGCATACGCTTTCGAGAAGGAGACGCGAGAAAGCTTCCATATCCTACTGACACATTCGATGTTGTGATGATATTGGGCAACAGTTTCGGATACTTCGAGACGCACAGGGACGATATCCATGTTCTGAAAGAGGTATTTCGCGTTCTCAAACCCTGGGGCAAGCTGCTGATAGATGCGGCCGATGGGGAGTATCTTCGCAAGAAATTTCAGGCAAGGTCGTGGGAATGGATCGATAAGAATTACTTTGTTTGCCGGGAGCGATCCCTGTCGAGCGATAAGCACAGGCTTGTCTCAAGGGAAGTGATAACGCATGTGAGCAAGGGCGTTATAGCGGATCAGTTCTACGCAGAACGGCTATATACAAAAAAGGAATTCGAGCAGATACTCACCGAGGCGGGTTTCCATTCGGTGGGCCTTCACGGTCAAATACGCACGGACTCCCAACGTAACCAGGACCTTGGGATGATGGAAAAACGCATCATCCTGACCGCCAACGTCAAGAAGGATTGGACACCGCGAAAGGGTAGGAAGGGATTTAAGAGCGTTACGGTTTTGTTCGGCGATCCGAACAAGCCCGACAAGTTAAAACCATCGAGTATCTTCGACGACGATGATTTTTACACGATAGACCAGTTGAAGGATGCTCTCAGGTCGCTCGGAGATTATCGCTATACGTATCTGACAAATCACGATACTCTGTTCCACGATCTGATCAAGGGCTCGCCCAAAACGGACCTGGTGCTGAACTTGTGTGACGAGGGATACAACAATGATCCTCGCAAGGAACTTCATGTTCCGGCAATGCTGGAAACGCTAGGCATTCCATACACGGGCGGTGGACCGCAGTGCCTGGCATTCTGCTACGACAAGTCACTGGTTCGCGGTATCGCCAAGGAGATGGATATTCCTGTGCCCGAGGCGTTCTTCATCAGGCCCGAGGATAGTATGTTCGAGCTGCCTTTTTCTTTCCCGGTGATTGTGAAGCCCAACTTCGGGGATTCGAGTTTCGGTATTACGCAGACCAGCGTGGCCAACAACGCCGAGGAGTTGGTTAATGCGGT
>CAZYMD010000233.1:0-6850 GCA_964649005.1 uncultured Pirellulales bacterium | reverse complement strand
TATAGCTTGCGTACTTTCTACTATCATACAATTTAAGGGAAATATAGCCAAGCCAATTCCCTGACCTGGGTTCCAAAGGACTGTGGCACAACTGTGATGAGAGGTATAAAATGGCTGCATCATGGTATTATTTGCTTAAGAAGAAGTTCAGCAAAACGCCTCGTAGATGGCGTAAGCATAGTTTAATTAAGGGCTTGTGACATTTTCATGCGGTTAAACATGGAGAATAAGACATATGAACCAGCATACTCTCAAAGTACAAAGTGCAGATAACTTTTTTAATCGGAGTGTAGTTTCCATTATCGTCCTGGCGTTATCGGCCTGGCAAGGGGTGACAGCGGAGCCGGCCAGTGGGGCGGAGGACGCGTCGCAAGGGGCTAATAGGCAGTTGGCTATAGTGAAAGTTAAGCCAACGGTACTGCTGAAGGAAGAGCAGGGGCGGCTCGTTCGGATGGTCGATATCACTGTTAAAAACGGGGATTTGGCAGTTTCGGCGGAGGTGGAGGTGATGGCGAATTCGTGGAGGGGCAATACGGTTCTTGGGACCGTGGAGCAGGGAGAGAGGCATTTCCAAGTGAAAATGCCCGATTTGCGGCAGAATGTGCAGGTAACGTTTGCGCTGAAGGCCGACGGGCAGGTGCAGGACCAGAGGGAGATTTCTGTGGAGCCAGCCCGGCATTGGAGTGTTTTTTTCGTGCCAATAACGCACCATGACTTGGGCTATACGGATACAATTGAGAACGTAATGAACCGATATGACGAGTTTTATGACGATGTGCTGCGGTTCTGCGACCTGACGAATGACTGGCCTGAGGAGGCGAAATACAGGTATACGATTGAAGGAGCGTGGTCGGCGCAGCATTTTCTGCGGAATCGGCCGATGGAAGCAATTGGGAAGTTAGGTAAGTATGTTAAGGAGGGGCGGATTGAGGTTGGGGCGTTGTATGGCAACGAAATTGGGGCGATTTGCGGGCACGAAGAGCAGATAAGGCTGATGTATCCTTCTTTTCGTCTGCAAAGACAGCTCGGCGGGGAGATTCTGACGGGATCGATTACGGATGTGCCAGGATTGAGCTGGGGCCTGCCAACAGTGATGGCCGGGGCGGGGGTGAAGTACTTTTTCGCTGGGCTGCCGACGTATTTCGAGTGGGGACGTAATGACATCCATACTTTTTGGGATGAATCGGCGGTTTTACGTAAGGGCAGGCCTGACGCGTTCCGGTGGGAGGGGCCGGACGGGCGAAACGTATTGGTTTATTACCAAAGCAGTTATGGCTTTTTCGCCCGTGTGATTGGGCCGGACTCGTATGAGGAGGTCCTGGAGCATTTGCCCAGGATGTTGGGGGAAATGGAGGGGCATGATTCACCATTCGATGTGGCTCGCTACATTCATAATGGCGTAGATAACTACCCGCCGAAAATTAATATCAGCGAGATTGTGCGCGAGTGGAACAGCAAGTGGGCGTTTCCCAAGCTGATTGTCGGAACGAATTCGATGTTTTTCAAGGAGCTTGAGAAACAGTGCGGCGACATTCGCACGTTTCGGGGGGAATTGCCTGATACCGATTATGTGGTTGGGGCCGTCTCGACAGCGAAAGAGACCAGCATGAATCGGCTCACGCACGATAAGCTGCTTACGGCGGAGAAGGTCGCATTAGCGGCTTCGTTTGTCGGCGATTATGAGTATCCGGGCGAGAAAATTGCGGATGCTTATGATAATGCGCTGCTTTACGATGAGCATACCTGGGGCAAGGACTACCCTGCTGGGCCGGAGCAGGATTGGGCGTGGAACGAGAAGAGTCATTTTGCGTATAAGGCGGCGGGGCTGGCACAATGGGTCCTGCGCAAGAGCATGGAGCATATCGCGTTCAGGGTAAATATGCCTGAAGAGGGGTATCATATTATTGTTTTCAATCCTCTATCGCGGCCGAGGACGGACGTGGTGAGGCTCACGAAGTTCTATGTGCCTGAGCCGTTCGAGGTGGTGGATACGGAAACGGGGGAGGCGGTGTCCTATCAGGTGGTGGAATTGGCCGGGCCGCAGACACCGGCGCCATACGCGGCTTATCGGCATGCGCGGGGGCAGTTCGAGAAGCATGAGCTGTTCGACCTTGTTTTTCTGGCTAAGGATGTTCCATCGGTTGGGTATAAGACTTATCGGGTGGCGCCTGTGAAGGAAAGGCAGGCGGCGGCAAGCGGAGTCGCTGTAGGCGATGGCACGCTGGAGAACAGGTTCTATAAGATCAGGCTCGATCCGAAGACTGGGGCGGTGGCGAGTATCTATGATAAAGAGTTGGGGCGAGAGTTGGTGGATCGCGAGGCACAGGCTGGGGTGAACCAGTTCGTTGCGCGGTGGGTTCAGAGCGGGAAGGTGGAGGGGCCAAAGTCGGTGACTATCAGGAAGGGGCAGGCGGGGCTTCTTTACGGGAGCCTGGTAGTCGAGGCAGAGGGGGCGGGCTGTCCGCAGATCGTACAGGAAATCATGCTGCACGATAAGGTCAAGCGGATCGACTTTGCCAATCGGGTTCTGAAAGATTCTACGGCGCCGATGGAAATATACTTCGCGTTTCCATTTAAGGTGGATAATCCGCGATTTCGTTATGAAGGTTCGAATTCGGTTATCGAGCCAGTGCGGGATCAGTTTCCTGGCTCGAATACGAACTACTATGCTGTCCAGCACTGGGCGAACGTATCTGATGGTAAGATGGGAATCACGCTATCCTCTATAGACTCGCATCTGATGGAGTTCGGGGGTCTTTGGCCCTGCTATGTTTCGCAAGCGCATCATGGCGTGACAGCGCCATATTTTGGCAAGCCTTTCACCACGGCTGAGCAAATGTCCAAGGGGCATATCTACGCGTTTGTCATGGACAGCAATTTCAGAACGAATTTCCAGCCTGTTCAGCAGAGTGACATTCTGTTCCGCTATTCGCTGACAACGCACGACGGCGATTTGAAGCTTGGACGGTGCCACGAGTTCGGCTGGTCGGCGGGCAATCCGCTGGTCGCATTAGCGCTGGAAGGCAAGCGCAATGGATCGCTGGAAAGCAAGATGAGTTTTTGTGAGATTGACAAGGCCAATGTTTCGGTCACTGCGATGAAAAGGGCCGAAGACGGTGATGGGATTATCATCCGCCTGATCGAAACCGAGGGCAAGCCAGCCGAAGCAACGGTGACACTACCTCATCTGAAAATTAAAAAGGCCTGGCGCACGAATCTTGTAGAGCAGAACGAGAAAGAGCTGTCTCCCAGCGAACATGCCGTAACTGCGCCAATCAAGGCCTTCGGGATTAGTACGATTAGGGTGCAGATTTAATGAGAGATCATGTGGGCACAAAGAAAATATAGTGCTCCCCTTTAAGCTGTGGACGAAATTGTGTAGATTAACAAAAAAGGCAGATGATTATGGAACGCACTGGTGTCGCTAAAAACATGAATCGACGTTGTTTCCTTGGACTTTCATTAGCGGGGGCAGCGGGGATTCTTTCGAGCAGCTTCAAGTGTTTTGGCATGCAGAGCGACGATGGTGGAGGGCTTAAGAGGCAGCCTAACATTGTTTTTATTTTAGCTGACGATCTGGGCTGGGCGGATATTGGTTATCACGGATCGGAGATCGAGACGCCCAACATCGACCACCTTGCGGGCCAGTCGGTGCGCTTCAGGAGGCATTATGTGATGCCGACGTGTACGCCAACGCGGGTGGGGCTGATGACAGGTCGGTATCCGAGCCGATTTGGGGTCGTTTCCCCCGCTTACGGAAAGATTTTCGACGACGATACGGTGACTCTACCGGCGGCCCTGCGAGAGTGCGGTTATTCTACCAGCATAACGGGCAAGTGGCACATGGGTTCGCCTCCAGAATATACGCCGCGGAAGTATGGCTTCGACTCATCATACGGCTATTTCCACGGGCAGATCGACCCTTACACCCATCACTACAAGACCGGCGCCGCGTCCTGGCACCGAAACGATCAATATGTGGACGAAGAAGGACACGCTACCAACCTGATTACCGATGAAGCGGTTCGCGTGATCGAATCAAAACACGAAAAACCTTTCTTTCTGTATGTCGCATACAGCGTTCCTCACACTCCGCTCGATGAGCCTGAGCTGTGGACCTCGCGATATGAGGGACAAATCAAGGAGGTCTCGCGACAATGGTATGCGGCCAGTGTTACACACATGGACCAGGGGATCGGACGGATTGTCGATGCTATCGAGAAAGAGGGATTGCGGGATAACACGCTGATTGTTTTTGTAAGTGACAACGGTGGGCAGAAGAGCTGGCACAGTA
Source organism: uncultured Pirellulales bacterium (assembly GCA_964649005.1). GTDB lineage: Bacteria > Planctomycetota > Phycisphaerae > Sedimentisphaerales > Anaerobacaceae > CAZGMJ01. The sequence goes on along the minus strand of CAZYMD010000233.1, from coordinate 2,556 downwards.
CAAACCAATACAAGGGCAGATACGCCCAGAAGCCTCACAACGTACTCGGTGACAATAGGCCTTTGCGGGGATGGAAGGGGGATGTTTACGAAGGTGGGATTCGTGTCCCCGCGCTGGCAAGCTGGCCCGGCGTGCTCGAACCTCGCTGGATGGAGGCTCCGGTGCATATGGTGGACTGGATGCCCACGCTGTGCGGCCTGACAGGATATTCAAGCGGGCGAGAATTGAATTGGGATGGGCGTGACATTTGGCCTATTGTTCGTGACAAAAGTTCGGCCGTCGGGCCGTGGACGTTCTATTGGAAGACGCCCGGCGCTTCGGCTGTGCGGCGGGGTAACTTGAAACTCATTGTTCGCAAAAATTCAGAGAAGGTTGAATTGTACGATGTGTCACTCGATCCCTATGAAAAGCGGGATTTGGCAGCCGAAAGTCCCCAGCAGGTTTCGGAATTAAAGAGCCTCCTGGCCGATTTGGCGACGGATGATCGATAAATGGCGATGAATGTTTTAGGCTCTTGTCTGACTCGATTTTCCACCTGCACGCAGCAATAGTGATTGTGCGAGCGCATAATAATCCGCACCGCTATGGATGTATCAAGTCGGCGCCGTTATTTTCTATCTCGCCCGCAAAGACGCTGTGGCGGGAGTGAGGCCTCCGCTGGTAGCCTTGATAGTAATGTTGCCGGTCTTACCTTTTTGTGTGCGAAATATGAGCATGGCCTTGCCATAGAAGAGGTTTCGATAGTCGGCCTGGAAGGGTTCGAGCGAGAGCGGGTTGCCATTGCCTACGGCTGCAATCTCGGCGGGGCCTGAGACTTCGAAGTTGATTTTATTGTCGGCCAGCGGGCAGAGGACGCCATCTTTGTCCATTGCTTCGACGAGGATGTAGGCAAGGTCGTCGCCTGTGGCTTTGAGTTTCGTGCGGTCGGGAGTGAGGCGAATTTGGGCTGGAGCGCCGGCGGTTTTCATGTATGCCTGGCCAATTTGGACGCCATCTTTGTATGCTACTGCTTTAAGCTCGCCCGGCTCGTAGAGCACGTCGTTCCAACGCAGGCGGTAGGTGTAGGTGGGGTCGTAGTAGGAGGACTCGATTTTTTCAGGGTAGACGCCGAACTCCTTGATGCTGGCCCATGTTCCGCGGCGCATATCCGTGAATTCAATGCGGACGTATCTGGCTTTGACATCGATTTCATGGAATTCTTCGGTGGGGCCTCCCCATCTGGGGGTGTTGCTGGTCGGCTTAGTGGCGATGGTTTGCCAGGTCGAGGCATCTTCGGAGACTTTGATTTCATAACCGTAGTTCTTGGCTTCTTTCTCGAACTCGATGGCGAGATAGCCTATTTGCTGAGGCTGGCCAAGGTCCACCTGCCACCATTGATCTGCACCTTCGGTCGCGGCGCACCAGCGAGTGGAGCTGTCAGCATCGCTTGCATTAGTAGCGACATTACCTTTGTCTGCTTCTTCGGAGCTGGCTGTTACCTGTTTGCCCTGTGCAAAGTTGGCTGGCTTGGGGGGCAACTCGCCCTTGGTTCGACGGCCCAGCGATTTACCATTTAGGAACAGCTCTGCGGAATCGCCATTGGTATACACAAAAACGGGGACATTCTTTCCAACCCGGTCGGGCCAGTTCCAGTGAGGCAGGATGTGTACTGTGGTGACATCCGGTCGCCAGTGGCTGCGGTAGAGGTAGAAGCGATCCTTGGGGATGCCACAGAGGTCCACGATGCCGAAGTATGAGCTGCGGGCCTGCTGGGCGAAGGGCGTAGGCTCGCCGATGTAGTCGAAGCCAGTCCAGACCATTTCGCCAGCTACGAAACGGTCATCTTCCATTAGCTTGAACTCGGCATCGGGGATGTCCGACCATGCGGCGGCATTGAGGTCGTAGGAATCTACCTGAAACTGTTTGGAGAAGTCGGTCTTGGAGTTCGGGAAGGGCAGATCGTAGAATCCGCGCGTGCTGAGGGTGGAGGCGGATTCGCTATAGACGATTGGTTTGTCGGGGTAGCGCTGGCGATAGGTGGCGTAGCGGCGGGCGTAGTTCCAGCCTGCCATGTCCAGTGCGTCGAGGATGGGCTGTTCGGCGGTGTTAGGGATGTGACAGCCCATGCCGACGGGGCGCGTGGAGTCGTACTTGCGCACGAATTCGCTCATGAACTTCACGCGTTCAGGTGATTTGCCTTCGCGGTTATTGCTTATTTCGTTGCCAATGGACCACATGACAACGCAGGGATGGTTGCGGTCGCGCTGAACAAAGTTGCGGATTTGTTTCTCGGCATATTCCTCAAGCGGGGGCTGGCCATTGACGCGGTCGGCGGTGCCATTCCATTTGTCGAAGGCTTCGTCCCAGACGACGAGACCCATGCGGTCGCAGAGTTCGAGCAACTCGGGCGAGGGCGGATTGTGGCTGGTGCGAATGGCGTTGACACCCATCTCACGCATGATTTCGAGCTGGCGCTCCATGGCTCGGCGATAGAAGGCGGCGCCGAGCGGGCCCAGGTCGTGGTGGAGGTTGACGCCATAAAGCTGGACGCGGCGGCCATTGAGGTGAAAGCCATCG
>CAZYMD010000232.1:0-6963 GCA_964649005.1 uncultured Pirellulales bacterium | reverse complement strand
CCTGATCCGGGACGAACTCTGTGGCTTAGACTATGATCAAAACCGGCTCTTTTTACAAAGCGCGAAAATGATAAAAAACGTGTCGTCTAGACCAATTTCAGCTCAAAAACCGCTCAAAAGCGAAAAAAACAGCACAAAACTACCCAAAACTGAAAAATGCTAAAAAACGATGCAACGTCTTATACCACAAATGTTTACATCAATAACGCCCGCCGAAGCCGGAATGAAAACAAACCCAAACAAAGCCAACCTATCTTCAACTCCGATCAAGTATCTCAGCAATCAGCAAAGAACCGACTCGCCCGCATCTAAACAAGAACAAAATATGCAAAACAAACCCAATCGACACCCTTCCACATCCAAATCGGTGTCGTCCCGAGCGAGCAGAGCGAGTCGAGGGATATCCCCTTCGACTATGCGCAACCATACGTTCTTAATACTGCCTTTTTATGAAAAACAAACCCAATTCTCAAAACACTAAAAACGATACAACCTCTTTTCATAGAAGGATTACAACAAAAGGCCCCGCGCAGCGGAGTCAAAAAACAAACCCAATGCCAAAGGCACGCCCCAGGTGAATCACAATGGACAACATAGGGAATATGCACAACATAGCAACACCAACATACTATTTCACAGCTATTCCATCGCAAATGTGTCTGCATTCTGCATGCTGCCTTCTAATTTCTCCCAAAGTACTGTATACTCTTGTCCTTCTATAATACGTCCATTCTTATGCAGGACAAATAACTACCCATTTTAACACTGAGTTGACCAAATGCAGGAATATCTAAGACAGGAAACCGAATCCCTGATCAGGTCCTGGTCATGCTACGACCGCAATACTCTGGCCGAATATCTCGTCCAGGACGTCGAAGACCCGCGTATAAACATCCAAAGCATCCTAACCCGCCACTTCCTCATCAGGAAGCTCTTCGGCCAATCCCTCGACTTCCTAATGGACCAGGAACTGCGATTCGCCCTCGTCGTAAACTGGGCAATGAGCCTGCTCAAACAGGGTATTCAGCCCAGAGGGCTTCACAGCCTCCTCCACGCCCTTATAGAAGGCCAGAACGAGGATGAAGGAATCCCCATCCCAAAATACGTCACAGAAACCTTCGCCGCACTAAGCCTGCCCAACTACATCTGCGACCTGCTTACCTGGGAATTGCTCGAAACCACAGAAGTCCCAATCCCCGACCGTGTCCTCTCAACCTTCCAGAAAATCTGGTCTCAGGGCATGGAAAAAGAATCAGCCTCGCAAATTTCCGTCCTCGAAGCCGCCTGTGGCTCCGCAAACGACTATCGCTTCATCGATTCCTTTGGCATCGCCCGTTTCATCGACTATACAGGCTTCGACCTGTGCCAAATGAACATCGACAACGCCCGCGCAATGTTCCCAAATGCTGATTTTCGCATAGGAAACGCACTGGAAATCGACGCCCCCGACAATTCCTTCGATTTCTGCATCGTACACGATCTCTTCGAGCATCTCTCGCTAAAGGCAATGGAAGTCGCACTTGCCGAGGTATGCCGGGTAACCCGCAAGGCCCTTTGCATAGGCTTTTTCAACATGTACGACAGTCCTGAGCACGTAGAACAGTACGTCCGCCACTACCACTGGAACAAGCTCAGCTTGCACCGCATCAAAGAATCACTCACGCCGTACGCACCCAACATCGAGGTCATCCACATCGACAGCTTTCTCAATAGCACTTTCAACTGCCCCGACACACACAACAAAAACGCCCACACCCTCATCGCAACAATACAATAGCATATCAGGACCCAGTATAACCAAATACCAGACAACCAGACCTCCACCCCAAACTTACAACAACCATATCTACTTGAATAATAAGCACTTACAACCATAAAAGATAAGACTAACATAGCCACCCCCTTTTCCAAATCTAATCTAATCGCCCTCTTGAAAACCCCCACTCATAAACCACCTCTGAGCTATACGTCCCCACATACTCTACGATCCCACCGCTCTGCCGTGACTTCTCGAAATTTCCTGGTTGTGAGCCCCCTCTCTTACCGCTAAACTACCCTCGCTTTTATAGATTTATCCTATTGATCGGGATTTGGCATTGAGTCAGGATACTCCAGAACATCAAACAACCGGAAAGCCCCCGCGCCTGACTGCCTTGCGTCGCCCCCTGGAGAGCCGCTATAGCCCGATCCTCTTCGCCCTCTTCGAGATAGTTATCATGCTGCCCGCCCTCCAGCACGACTGGATCATGGACGACGCCATGTTCAGGGCCCGCTTCCTCAATTGGCTCGATCTTGATGCAGACCTGCTCAAAGCTGACACCGCATACAGCGACGTCAGTACGCTCGGCGCTGCGATGTCGAATCTATACTCCTTCTTCGGAGGCCCTGAAGCGATAGAGACCCTGATGGACTACGGCGTCGTCCCATGGTGGACGTCTCCCGATGTCAAGATATCCTTCTGGCGCCCCATCAGCGCATTCACCATCTGGCTCGACTACCAGTTATTCCCGAACTCAGCCCCACTCCAGCACCTGCACAGCATACTCTGGTTCGCATTGGCGATTCTCCTTTTAACCTGCCTCTATCGCCGCATCATGGGCCCCATCTGGATAGCATCGTTCGCAGCCTTAATCTACGCACTCGACGACTGCTATTACTTTCCAGTCGCGTTTATCGCCAATAGAAATTCTCTGGTCGCCTTAGTATTCTGCCTTCTTACGCTCATTATGCACGACAAATGGCGCCGCCAAGGCTCCATCACTACCGCCCTGGTGGCAATATCGTGCCTCGCTTTGTCGCTTCTAAGCGCCGAAGCAGGCATCGCAACCATGGCATATCTCATCGCATACGCCTTAACGCTCGATAAGAGCAAGTGGCTAAACAGGTTTGCGAGTCTCGCGCCATATATTGCAGTAGTGCTCATATGGCGAACAGCCTACAACAAAATGGGCTATGGCACATTCGGCAGTGATATGTATATCGACCCGGCCTCTGAGCCCATTCGCTTCCTTGGATTAGCAGCCGAGAGAGGCCCGAATTACCTCTTCACTCAACTAATGGGCCCGTCAGCGGATCTTTATTACTTCTTCAATCAGCCCGCCAAGATTGCCTTGCTCGCATTCTATATCGTAATGCTTGTTTTGCTCTTTTTGGTCCTGCTTCCACTACTGAAGAAAAGACGGGAATTGCGATTCTGGTTTGTAGGAATGCTGCTGGCCGTAGTGCCGATATGTGCAACTACGGCTTCAAGTCGCAATCTCCTTTTTGTAGGCATAGGCGCAATGGCTCTTGTCGCTTCATTTCTGGGTATACTCTTTACCAAATCAGCCCTGCGCCCCAAGCTTTTACTATGGCGAATCGGAGCCTGGGTATTCTGCTGTTTGTTCGTTTTGAACCACTTGGTTACAGCAGGTGCTTCTCGTTTCATTTCTCCATCGGTCTTCTCCAAATTTGCTGTTGCCTCAAGAAAGCCATCGGATATCGAATGTCCACCTGGGATAGAGAATCAGGATCTCGTCGTTGTTAACACCCCGTCGCCACTCATGCTCCTGGGCATCCCGGCAGTAAACGGCTCACAGGGAAGACCTAATCCAAGGGCGATCCGCTGCCTGGCTCCATCTTTCAGCCCGCTCGAAATCGAACGTGTCGACCTCGTCAGCCTGATTGTCAGGGCACACACAGGAAACCTGCTGTTCTCTGACCCCCAGGATGCGCCCATGATCCACATGCTTTACTTCATAGAGGATTTTAATCCAATATCCCGTAATATGGGCCACAGCTTCAAAGCAGGCCATCTTGTGAGACTGCCCGGTATGTCTGTGCGGGTTATAGCCCTTGATGAGCATTCTATGCCCACTGAAGTCCTTTTCACTTTCAACGTACCTCTGGAAGACGCAACTCTCCACTGGGTCAGATGGGATTGGGATCAGGGCTGCTACGTACCCTTCGAACCGCCCGTAATAGGCCACACCACACTTCTGCGCAGCGCACTATAACAAGTTAGCCCCCCGGCGGATTTTACTGGGAACCACTGCTGCAAGATGATAGTATGCCCCTCTAATTACTTATGCTTACAAGGAATCATGAATGACAGACAGACTCGACAAACACATACTTGACAATGGAATGGTCCTTCTGGGCGAGCCGATGGAGGCAGTAGAATCCGTGGCTTTCGGCTTTATGCTCCCGGCCGGCGCCGCTACACTGCCTGATGGCTGCTGTGGGTCCGGCACTGTAATAGGAGAATGGATTACCCGGGGCGCAGGCGACCGCGACAACAGACAATTCGGCGACGCGCTCGACGGCCTCGGCCTGCACCGCTTCACCTCGGTCGGAAGCTCACATATCACTGTCGGCGCCGCTCTGGAATCAGCGAACCTTGCACAGACCCTGGACCTCCACGGCGATATGATTCTCCGCCCGAGCCTTCAGAACGACCAGTTCGAGTTGGCCAGGCAACTTGCCGTCGATGGCGTCTACTCTCTCGACGATAATCCCAGGCAAAAAGTCATGATCAGACTTCGCGAGCAGTTCTATCGGCCGCCTTTGGGACGCAGCGCAGTTGGCCACCTGGACGAATTGCAGGGTCTGACCGCCGAGAGAACCAAGCAAATACTGGCCGACAAGTTCGATATCTCACAAACCATCCTGGCGGTTGCGGGCAAGTACGACTTCGACCAGGTGCGTCAACAGATACACGCCCTCTTCGGCTCAGAAACATCTAAGGTCTCCGAATCTCCGGAATCCGCCGACAAACCGGAGGCATACACCCATATACACAATGACGGCGCACAGGTGCATATTGGCCTTATGACCGAAACCATAACTCCCGCTCACGAAAAGTACTATGACGCCAGAGTCGCAGTACAGGTGCTTTCAGGCGGTATGAGCGCGAGACTGTTCACTGAGGTCAGAGAAAAGCGAGGACTCTGTTATGCTATAGGCGCACGCTACCATAGTCTGAAGAGCGCAGCCGGGATTATGTGCTACGCCGGAACAACCCCCGACAAAGCCCAGGAAACGGTTGACGTCATCCTGCAGGAATTCAAACACCTCGCAGACGGAATCACCAAAGAGGAACTCGACAGAGCAAAAGTAGGCTTGAAGAGCAGCCTCATACTACATAGCGAATCTTCCAGCAGCAGAGCGGGTGCAATCGGAGGCGATTACTACATGCTCGGACGAGTCCGAACGCTCGACGAAATAAAAGACGCGATTGAAGAGACTACTGTAGAATCAGTAACAGCCTTCCTCAATGAAAACAAATTCGAAGACTTCACGGCCGTAACCATCGGCCCTAAGCAAGTGACAATCAATTAGAGCTTTATATGGAATTTAAGAAACACCAACTACCTAACGGTCTAAACATAATAGGCGAGGTCAATAAGGCCGCCAAATCCGCCGCGATCGGTTTCTTCGTAAAGACAGGATCTCGCGATGAGACAATCCCGATAAACGGCGTCTCACACTTCCTCGAACACATGCTGTTCAAAGGCACCGAAAAATTTAATGCTCTGGAAGTCAACCAGGCCTTCGACAGAACCGGCGCCCAGTTCAACGCCTTTACGAGCGAAGAAAACACTGTCTACTATGCCGCTGTGCTGCCGGAATACCTCATTGAAGTAGCCGAACTCTGGATGGAGCTGCTCAGGCCAGCCTTGAGAGATGACGATTTCAACATCGAGAAGAACGTTATCAAAGAAGAAATCGCCATGTACCAGGATATGCCCAGCTTTGATGTTGTCGACAGATGCAGAAGCCTGCATTTCGACAGCCATCCCTGTGGCTACAGCGTTCTCGGCAGCGAACAGAGTATAGATGCTCTGGCTGCCGACCAGATGCGGGACTACTTCAGCCGGCGATATGCCCCCAACAACCTCGTTCTTGCCTGTACCGGCGATTTCGATTGGGATCATTTATGCCGTGTTGCTACAGAAAAGTGTGGTCATTGGACGCATCAGCCTATCGACCGCAAGCTCGAAAATCCGCCCGGCAGCAGCAAATGCGAACGAATCACAAAATCCAACCTAACGCTCGAACATATCTGCCTCATGAGTCCGGCTGTACCTGCACAGGATACTCGCAGGTTTGCAGCATCACTCCTGGGCACTATTGTCGGTGATGATGTTGGCTCGCGATTCTTCTGGGAACTTGTCGATAAGGCTCTTGCAGAGGATGCCACTCTACAATTCGCTGCAATGGATGGCACTGGAATATTCTGCTCTTATATCCGCTGTGCTACACAGAGAGTCTCTGAGGTTATGGATATCATCAGGACGATTCTGAAAGAACTCAGAAGCGACAAAATCAGCACGGATGAGATGGATAAAGCCAAGAACAAGATTGTCAGCACCCTTGTAATAAAGAACGAATTGCCGATGGGCCGTCTGCTCGATGTGGGCCTCAACTGGACCTATCTGCAGGAGTATCGCACCGTCGAAGATGATATTGCCGACATCAGAGCTGTAACAATAAGTGACATTCATTCCCTGATTGATGAGTTTGATCTTAGCGATTTCACCCAGGTCTCCATAGGTCCCGCAAAGGAGTCATAAGTAAATGTGAAGACCCACGGGTGAACTCCAGAACTACAAGTGGAGGTATACTGTGACTGCACAGAACAGAAGAGAGTTCTTGAAGACCCTTGGCGCCGCGGTGGCATTGCCTTGGTCCTCCGTACTATCCGGATGCGTTGGAGCAACTCGCTCGCAGTCCGGCAGCAAGCCAAACGTCGTGCTCGTTATCACCGACGACCAGGGCTATGGCGATCTCGCCTGTCATGGCAACACCATCATCAAGACCCCGAATCTCGACAAGCTCTATGCGCAGAGCCTGCGCCTCACCGATTTTCACGTGGGCCCAACCTGTTCGCCCACCCGCGCTTCGCTTATGACTGGTCGTTGTTGCAACCGCACCATCAAAAACCGAGTAGTGAGATTCCCGGTCGATGAAGATAATATCGTA
>CAZYMD010000231.1:0-6995 GCA_964649005.1 uncultured Pirellulales bacterium | reverse complement strand
CCAGCCGGGCTGTGAGAGTCGCTTGCAACCCGGTTTTTCTATCTCCAGGTTCCACATGGCTGTATAATAACAAAAGTTAATAACATCCCTCCACCAGGCCAAATTTTTTCGCGCTTACTTTTCGCGCAAAACCAGACTATATAAACGAAAGCTGATCAGCTAATAATTAACAGGAATTTCTATTTTGCCAAATGAATACTGACCCGCAGCAACAACTCGTTTGGGCCGCCATCTCAGGCGACATCGACAGCTTCGGCCAATTGTGCAAACACTATTACGTATCAATGGTCGCTCTGGGCTACTCGATGCTAAGCGACCATCAGTTAGCTGAAGACGCCGCCCAGGAAACATTCGCAAGGGCTCTCAAGAATCTGAATAAATTGAAAACACCGGGAAAGTTCGCCCCCTGGCTCGCTCAGATCTGCCGCAACGTCGCCACAGACATGCGCCGCGATCGAACCAGGTGCGCCAACGCCGAGCACAAACGATCGGTGGAAGCCTCAGACGCGCCGGGACGGGGCGAACCCGAAGATACCGGCCGTGACGCCGACGCCCTGCTCGTAATAGATGCAATTGAATCGCTGGACCCGGCCGATAGAGAGCTGATCGTGCTTCGATACTACAACAAAATGTCATACGAACAAATGGCCGCCGTCCTTGGGACCTCAAAACCAAGCATCAACGGCAGGCTCACTCGCACAAAAAGAAAACTGGCCAGACTCCTGCACCGACAGGGCATTCTGGAGAACGCACTATGAATCCGCAGCAGAACGACAAAGACTTCGACAAACTCGTCACCTCAGCCATTGGTAGAGACGATCTGAATTTCGATTTTGACAAATGGAAGACCGACCACCAGGCCGAAATCGAACAGTATGAGGCCCAGTCACGCCCAACCGCCGGTCCAGGCATACTCAGCGCAGTCCTGCGAAGCAGAATCGGCAAACTCGCCTTAGCCGCAGCAGCCCTGATGATGTTCGCCGTCCTTCTGAATCGTGACGGTCAAAGCGTCGCATGGGCCCAGGTCGTCGAGAAATTCCGCTCGGTCCCCTTCTTCAGCGCATCAATATACATCAAGGTAGATGGCGCTGCCTCAGAGCCAAAGCAGATGGAAGTCTGGATGAGCCGCGACGGTCGAAGTCGCCTTCGCGTTGGCAAGCAGGTCATTTTTGGGAAAAATGGCAAGGTCACCAAAGCCTTCGACATCACAACACGAAGCCAGACCAAACCCGATGACATGGCGGCATTCTTTCTGCAAAAACTTGGCGAAGCGGATGAGCTTTCACTCGATTCCGTAATCAAAGTCATGTTCCGAGGCGAAATGCAGGAGGTCACACCTCTTATAAATCCAAACGCCGTAATCTCTCAGGATGTTGTCGTCTTCGATGTCGATATCCCCCACACACCCGAGTGGGTCCGCATCTGGGCCCTGCGCGAGAGTCGCCTGCCCATACGCCTTAAAATATGGGATCCGCGCAACGGTGATTCCACCGAGGCAATCTTCGAATACTCCAGAGAGCAGGCCGACGAGTTCTTCGATCCCAACACCTTCGAAAAGCTCACACATAGCCCAAAGGCCATCAGCCGCGTCGCCTTCGCCTACGCCTATCTCAAAGACCCCGGCGGAAAACAGATCACCCCCGAGGACATGTTCAAGAAGTCCGGCTACCACATGCCCGAAATCAAACACGCCGGCATCACACCTGACGGCGCCGTCTGGGTCATTGCGGACAAGGGAATGAACCAATCTCCCGAAGGTCGTCACTTCTACGGCTTCAGCAGGATCGCCGACGACCTTGGCAGAGACTACCAACGAGTCTACTCCTCCCATCGGACCGCCACCGATCAAAGCATGAACGTCTTCGTCCCTATCGACTATCCTTTCGACAAACGCATGCCGAAGAAGATCACTCTCACCTGTCAGGATGACTCCGTTGTCCATCTAAAGCAGGAAGTCGTAGGCGCCGTCGACCTGACCGAATGGAAACAGGACCAGCTCTGGCCCGATGACACTATAAGTTCAAGTGAGCAGCAGTTCGCAACAACCCTCGCCAGGGAACATTTCAACGCAAAAAGATACGACCAGGCCGAGCGCGTACTGGCCACTATTGAAGGCCAACCCGAAGACAACCCGGCGGCTTTGCAGCGCGAGCAAATCCACCTGGAAATGCTCAATAATCAGCACAAAACAGATGAAGCTCTCGCTCTGGCCGAACGCCTGATACCACTGCTCGAAAAGAGATATACAGCCTGGAAAGGTTATGCCCCCAACGCGTACGTCTTCTCAGATTGCCTCCTGGCACTTACCTATGCAGGCAAGCTCGACCAGGTCAAACAAACCTGGCAGCGAATCAGGAGCATCAAGCCGGACCTCAAGCCCGAGCTAAATGACGCCGCAAGAAAGCATATCAGAGAAGCCATGGAGAGCAGTTATGAGATGTGCCTGCGCCATATCGTCCCCGACATATCCCGAAAAGCCCACCTCACCATCGACCAGATCAATGACCTCTTCGATATTGATGTCAAGAAGAACGAGATCTTCAAGCACTATACCTTCTGGGACTGGAACCCCGAGTTCGAAAAGCCCGAGTACAAGAACTGGGAAAGACACCTCGAAGAGCTGGCCGAGCACTACAAAACCAACCCCCTTCCCGAGTCGATGGAGTTGCTCAAGCATGAGAAGAAGGAAGAATACCGCACGCGGTTTATCAAGATGCCGGGCATAGAAGGCTACCTCGTCGATCTGTACAACCGCCCGCTTATGAACTACGCATGCTTCTACAACTACCCCGAATCCGCCGGACGTCTTCGCATGGAAGGCCAGATTCCCGATATCGATCTCGGCCACGACCTGATCTATAAAGACGGAACTCACCAGCAGCAGCGCATCCGCTTTCTGCTCGACCAGTTCGGCCTGGAAATCATCGAAGTCAACGAGCCGCGAACCGTATGGATCGCCCGCCATGACGGTCGTGAGATCAAAGACTACATGCTGGTCCGTGCCCCCGTTCCCTACGACGCCAGCGGCAAGACGAAGACCGGCGTGATGTCGTCAGCCAGCAACGGCGGCTTCGATTTTGACTATCTCTTCACGAACTACATGTGGTGGCAGAACAAGACCTACAAGGCCGACTGCATCATCATCATAAACGAAACCGGAATAACTGACCGCGTCAGCCGCGACGGCCCCAACTGGGAAGGCCCCGATGCCCCCGAAATGGCCCGCAAATGGTTCAAAGACGAAATGGGCGTCACCTTCACCGAAGAAACCAGAACTCTCACAACCTGGGCCATCCGCAAAAAGCGTTAAACCGAACAGACCAGCGACATGACGTGGGCAATCAAAAGCCACAACTCGGCGCTCTCCTGCTAAGGCCGGACAGTGCCGAGCAAGGTCATCCAAATAATGGTCTCGAATGTAAGGCATAAGGCAAGAGCAATGAAACAAACAAAACGCGATCCAAAAGGCTTCACACTCATAGAGTTGTTAGTCGTCATCGCCATAATGGCCCTGTTGCTCTCGATCCTCTTCCCTGCCCTGCGCAAGGCAAAAGAGCTTGCCAAGCGAGTCAACTGCCAGAGCAAGCTTCACCAGGCCACACTCGCATGCGTCATGTACGCAGGCGACAGCGACAGCTACCTGCCCGAAGGCAATGTCGTCGACAAATCCGCCCCCGACTACAACAAAGCATGGGACAGCGCCGATCTCATGACGTTAGTTAATTTTAACGTCATGGTCCGAATGGCCGATTACGGCCTGACAGAAGAGCACGCAACCTGCGAAACCGCCAGAAAGTACTTCGAGGAAAACGACAACTGGCTAAGCCCACTGCCCCGAACCCACACATTCATCGAAACCGCTTTCACAGGCTGGATATACTGGGGCAACAGAGGCGACTGGACCGACCCCGACACCAACAAAAAGTACGTCACTCCCAAACGCCTTTCCGATGTCCCCACCTCGAAAACCCTCGCCACCTGCTTCTGCTACAACCGCTACGATGTCGTAGGCCCCTCAGGCTCCTGGCCCGCCTGGTTCTCCTCGCATGTAGGCAGCAAATTCGAGTGGTCCGAAGGAACCCCCATGCACCCCAAACCAGATGGCCTTGCCGTAGCATACCTCGACGCCTCCGCCAAATTCGTAAAATGGAAAGACCTGACCCCCACCAACCACCAGGGCCAATACCTCATCTACTACGACAAAAATAATTGACTCGCCACCAGAACGCCGCCAAACACGCCCCCCCTCCAACGTCATCAGTTCTAAAATCCGTCAGCAGTTTGTGCTTCACTGGCTTTCTGTCATCTCACCCATAGCGAAGCGCAGCTGAGGCATGTGTCACCGAATATACTCCCTCCATACTTCAAACCACATATATGCGCCTATAGACTATGAGTCTCAGCTAACTCTATCACATGTTTCGCAAACAGCATAGGTCTTTCCTCCGCGATGTCGTACTCCTTTTTCTTCTTGTAATAGTTGGCTCATATCAACTATCTCGCATTTTAAACCACGGAGGAAATGAGAATCTGTACTTTTTTCTGCCAGACAAACTTGAGCTAAACCACTTGCGCGTATCCTCTATATGTTTGGAATAGTACACTTGATCTCTTGTGAGACTATTCTGAGCTACCCAAACCACACCAAGCCTTTCTCGGCCCAAAACCGACTTTAACCTTTGTATCACATGTATTTGCGTTGCACGCAGACAATCCTTTGATTTAACTTCCAATAATGTCAGCCCGCTTGTCGTTACGACGGTTATGTCCGGCCAACCGACACACATGTGCTTCCAATCGTGCAGCGAAACACTTGCCAGCCTATACCATTCTTCTCTGGTAAGGGCCTGCCACAGGGTGATAATACGACTGACGGAACGAACATAACTTTTTTTTGCCTCTTTGGAAGTACACCAACTCAATCGCTTATGCCTCTCACTCTCTGCTTCGATATACCTGACCGGTGCCAGCACACCTCGCTCAAACCTCTTTCTTAACGCGTGTTGATTTATCCCCTCAACCAACTCTGGAAAGACGAGATCGCAGAAAAGCGATTCTTCATGCTTCTTGATTATGTCACCTGCGGAAAGCTCTGCAAAGGCCGAGCACCCTGCCTTGATTTCCACGTTCGTTCTTCTATACTCCTTGCTTCTATTGTCAAAATCTGGTATCCCATACGAGAGAATCTGCTTTATCCAGAATCCTTCATCGTTCTCCACCAATGCTTTGAAGTTGTTTCTAAGATATCTTGATACTTGTTCTTCAACACGCAAACGGCCAGAAGACGGTCGCCTGCAAATAAGTCTAATGTTAAGCTTGTCACACTGTAGATTCACAGCGTTGCCAACAATGGAAGGAATGACTGCCCTCGGAGTAATCTGTAAATCATGATCAAGGATTCCAAGTTCTACCAACTCCTCTATTGTTTCTTGTGGCAACGTCAGTTTCTTCATTTAGGTCACTTCAATGCATATTGTATATATACGCTTTTTATATGTAGACGAACATTGAGCACTTATGACCGTCCTTCACTCTTGCCATACCTATCATCTGGGCCTAATCCTCCAAAGCCGACCCCACAATATCCTCAGCCATCAAAACATATCATAATGACCAACTGTCTCCCCTATAACTCCATATAGATTTGATGTCCTGCAGAACTGTTTGCCATTCTTAAGATTCGTATGCTTGTTAGGATCCATAAAACTCGTTACAGCCATATTGTAAAGCGTGCGAGACATCCATTTTCTCCTCGGTGTAGCCGGACTAATAAGAATCTCGTCAATAAATGCAAATACGTCGTTAATCTCCACTGGAATAATGTCCTCTTTTTGTGTTGAAGGACATATGAGATAACGATACTCAGACTCGTAACGAAACGACGGGCTCTTGATGAAGAAGGCTGACAGAGCATTCCGTATGTAGCGTCTTCTAATACTTGTCTCAACCGGCTTATAACGGACTTTGCCTCTATGTATCGCGACTCCAGATAACTCATCTTGCATAAGCAAATCCATCTTCCCAATGGTTGTCTTTATCCTCACGCCACCTGATTTACAGTAACTCTCCCACATTGCTGCAGAACCTTTCTTCTCAAGCTCAGCATCTGCAAACCGGTATTCTTTAACATCTTCATACAAACTTTCGTCCTCCGTCTGTAGGCTCCAGCAACTACCATAGAAATCGCTTACTTTGAAATTAGAGTACGCAGAACTCTTCCTCAGAAACCTGAACAGACTTGCTTCAAATGCATCAGGCCATATTGTCACCCTCGATAGCCTAAGTCTTTTGAAATGGTACAAGTATAGAAAAGCCTCAGTTGACAAGTACTTGTACAAAGGTGTCTCGCTCGATAAGTCATCTTCTCCCTTTACGATATGTGGTTCGATGCTCAATATAGCTCTCCAAGAAAACCTCAATCCCCCGCCAGCACTGCCTGCGCAACTGTTGTATCGCACAGCCTAATCGTTGTCATCTTCAATGACCTTCTCGACTTCAAGCACCTCGCCAGAAGCGGTAACCTCGATCCAATATTCATAGACATCCGTCATGCCTTCATTACAACGCTCCTTTCAGCCAACCCTTTTGCACCCGGCTAACCTGTTATTTAATCCCAGTCCTATTCTATCTTACACCACTGATTCGATACAACAAAAAGACGTGAGAATTCCCCCCCACACGCTGCCCTTTTATATTTCATGCGCAGCCTTTACCACAGAGCACCGCTAATGAAGTGGAGAATCTTGTTGCTACCATGTCTCATTCTCCATGGATGTAGCATAAGCTATGAAAGATATACCTCCGCAAAGGCTTCCTAATTCTTTTTGCCCTTTGCATTGCCATTTTGCTCTTTGATCTTTGTTTTTTAAATTTCCCTCCCCCATTACCTTTGCCGTAACCTCCGTTTTTTCCCTCACAAACCACCGCCAACACCTCCGATATGACAAAAATCCCAAATTCCTGTAGACTAAAACCCGCTCACGACCAGTCATACC
>CAZYMD010000230.1:0-7109 GCA_964649005.1 uncultured Pirellulales bacterium | reverse complement strand
AATTAGCCGATGGTCTTATGACTGATGGAACCGAAGGCGGCAGCCCCGACTCCGGCGCGGTAGAAGGTGGTCCTGATGCATACTTGCTTCCTTCAACTTATCGCATGTCATTTACTGCAAATGGCGCGGATGATGTCGTCATACGTTTTGCACCTTACTCAGGTGAGGCTGTTCACCGCCAAATCTGGGGTATGAACGGCTTTGTGTTGGAGGCAGTTCAATCAGAGCTGGCTTTCAGCCCCATTCCAACCAACGGCGCGACCTACGTAGAAAAGTCGGTAATCCTCAGTTGGCAGCCGGGCGAGAGCACTGCCACCACGAATGGGCACAAGCTCTTCTTTAGCGATGACTTTGCAGATGTTAACAACGGCTGGTCCGGCGCGGAGGTTGGTATTTTAAGCAACTCGGTTTTCGATACAGCCATGTTGGACTTCACTATCGAATACGGCACGACCTACTATTGGAGAGTAGACCAGGCCGGTACGCCGGGCGGCCCGTGGCAGGCGGGAAATGTCTGGAGCTTTACAATAGAACCATATAGCATTGCGATCCCGGCAGAAGCTATAAAAGCAAGCGCTTCAACCATATTCGCAGGAACTGATCCCAATAACACATTCAATGGTTCGGGCCTTGACGAAGACGATTTGCATTCCATGGCGGACGCAAGCATGTGGCTTAGCGCTAAAGATGACAGTGGGGCCTGGATCGAGTACGAGTTCGATAAAGCCTACAGACTCCATGAAATGCATATCTGGAACCATAATACCGTTGCGGAATCGGCTGTTGGCTGGGGTATAAGAGAAGCCAAGATTGAATACTCAGTTGATGGCGCCACCTGGACAACACTTGGCGCCACCCATGAATTTACCAGGGCGCCCGGGACGGTTGGTTATGCGTACAACACCGCTATCGACTTTGGCGATGCAGTAGCTAAATACGTCAGAATCACAGCGAATAGCAACTGGGGAGGAGTTTTAGTCCAGTATGGCCTCAGTGAGGTTCGCTTTATGTATATGCCTGTATGGGCAAGATCGCCTGAGCCTGCCGATGGAAAAACGAATGTCGCCTTGGACAACGTGACTCTAAGTTGGCGACCAGGTAGAGAGGCGGCTTCCAGCGATCTGTTTTTCAGCAACGACAAGAAAGCGGTGATCGATGAAACAGTCGATGCCTATGGCATTCCACTTGGCGAAAGCCATGATACCGGACGGCTTGAACTGGGCGAGACATATTACTGGAAAGTCAATGCCGTAAACAATGATAAGGATCCCTCGATCTGGGAAGGGGAACTCTGGAGTTTTGACACACTGGAATTCCTTATCGTGGATGACATCGAAGATTATAACAATACTTCACCAGCCACTGTCTGGGATACCTGGGTTGATGGTTATAATATTCCGGCTAACGGCTCTCAGGTTGGCCATGAGCTGGGCGCGACTGTTGATCCGGGTGAGAACTACGCTGAGCTTGCTATTGTACACGGTGACAGCCAGTCAATGCCGTTCTATTATAACAATGTCTCAGCCACTGTCTCAGAAGCTGTGGCAAGCGTCGCCAATCTTCCGATAGGGCATGATTGGACTGTAAGTGGCATCAAAACTCTGGCGCTGTGGTTCTACGGCGATCCGAACAATCCCACAACCGAACGTATGTACGTGAAACTCAATGGTGTCAAGGTGGTGTACGACGGTGATCTATATGACTTCACTCGGACGTCATGGAAGCAGTGGAACATTGATCTGGCTGCTTTTGCAGGCGTGGACATGAGCAATGTCACAGAGATAGCTATCGGCCTCGAACGCACCGGAGGAGCAGGCGGTTCAGGACTGGTTTATATTGATGATATCCGGCTCTATCCTGCCAGATGTATCGCTTCGCTGGGAAAACCGGATGCCGATCTCAACAGCGACTGCGTGGTTGACTTATCGGATATGGAGATAATGGCGAGCCAGTGGCTTAGCAGCGGTCTGCTTGTCACACCGCAGGAACCCAGCACGGCAGGCCTCGTATCACACTGGGAATTCGAAGGTAATGTCGATGACAGTATTGGCGCCAACCACGCAACCACAACCGGCGGTCCTACTTACGTAGCAGGTCAAGTGGGCCAGGCTATTGAGTTCGACGGTCTCAATGATTACGCCCTGGTTCAGGGAACTTTCGATCTGCCTGTGTATTCGGCTTCGTTGTGGTTCCGCGTCAGTGGTGGCTCGGGATCGAGAGACTTGTTCTCGGTTTACAATGACGCAGGTGCGCACGGCATCCTGATCGAACTGCAATCCGATGGCACACTGCGATTACTGCATCGGGCCCCTCTGGACACTGGCGGTGGCACCGACATCCGTTTGAGCACTACCTATGATGACGGTTTGTGGCATCATGCGGCGATTGTGAAATCGAGTGATACAGCATCTGCATATGTGAATGGGGAACTGGTAAGCTCTTTAGCGGATACCACTGCCTTCGGCGAAGTACTGCAAAATATAGCTTTCAGCCTCCTCAAACACACTGACGATACCCTTGGCCGATATTTCGCCGGCTCAATTGACGACGCCCGCCTTTACAATCGTGCATTGTCAGCAGGTGAAGTAGCCTCGCTGGCGGGCAAGACGGAAGTATTCAGCGAGCCGTCCGATCTGGACATAGATGGGAAGATTGATTTCAAGGACTTTGCCACTCTTGCGGCCGAATGGATGGATGAATTGTTGTGGCCGCAGCCGTAGAGTGTTGATACTGACGTACAGTTCATGATAAGTAGGAGATGTGAAGGCGAATGACCTGGAGGGGGCTCGCGATGGTGGGCCCCCTCTGGCTTTTGTCTGTCCTGGAACCATTCCATGTTCCAAATACTATATCCAACAGAATGTCTGGATTTGCGCCAGAGGTACAGAGTGCGAGAAACGTTACTACAAAAGCACATTCTTCACAGCCTGATGTGGAAAAAGACGATAACAGTTTAAGATGAAAGCAACAGCCTTTACATTCTGTCTGGTTCTTACTTCGCTATTCGCGCCTATAGCTTACGCCCAGTTGAAGATTGATTTCACGCACAGCGGCAGTGCCGTTGAAGCCGGTTATCAGGCTTACTATGCAATCCACGAAAACCCAACAACGTTCATTCCCCGAAACTATGAGGTGTATGGCGCTACTGTAACAGTCACACCAACGTGGGCCATTGGTGTTGCACCCCAAGCCGTACAGATGATAGACAGGGGCGGCAACGATGGGGAAGACACTCCAGACCTTATGAGAGACTGGATCGGCACCGATGCTCGCCAGAACGGTGATCCGATGGTGCTCACTATCAGCGGTCTTCCTGCGGGAACCTATTCGTGGCTCTCATACCATCATGATACGGACAATCAAAACGGCTATTTCACGGTGACTATCAACGATGCGGCCGGCTCGACAACATCCGGAGACATCCATATCTCGTCTCTCGATTATCAAGGGATAACCGCTCTTGCCGATGCAACCACATTTGCCGCGACGATTGTATCCGATGGATCAGATGTTAATCTCATATTCGACCTCAAATACACGCCGGGAGTGACTTCGACCGAGGAGGCGTTTTTTGTTATGAACGCTTTTGTCCTGGAATCACAGAATCCCTGCAACAACCTGGCACCGGAGATTCAGGGGCCGGAATCTTTGTTGACCTCAGTGAATACAACAACTTTTATCGACGTAACTGTGATAGACGATGGACTACCCTACATAGAGGGTTGCGATCCCGAGCATCCTGATGTGGGTACTCCTTTTGATCTGGAGTATCAATGGATACAGCAAAGCGGACCGGCGCCTGTGAAGTACGATTCCGGATCGACAGTGGAAGACCTCGCAGTTGCTTTTCCACAGGCCGGGACTTATGAGATGCTTTTACAGGTTTCAGACGGACCTGTTGGGATTGGTATGGAGGAGGGTAAAATCGGTGAATTCCTCGTCACGGTTGAGGCAGTCAAGACCATTGATGGAGATTTCGATCTCAATGGAATCATTGATTACTTCGATGTTGCGATCTTTGCCGAACGGTGGCTCGAGACATCTCTCGATGAAAACAAGTCACCTGCTGATCTGGATCATAGTGGGAGCGTTACATTCGGTGACTGGGCCATGCTGGCGTCCAACTGGCTGACGGAAACGTCCAAGGTCGTGATCAATGAGTTTGTTGCTTCCAACAGTCACAGTCTGCTCGACGGTGATGGCAATAGCTCTGATTGGATCGAGCTTTACAATCCGGAAACCGAGCCGGTTTCTCTGAACGGCTGGTATCTGACCGATGATATAGACAACCTTCAGAAATGGCCCTTTCCTCCTGAAGCGGTATTGTCCGGGGGAGGCTATTTGGTTTTGTTCGCCTCCGATCAACCAACTAATGATTACGTCGATTCCAAGGGATATTTGCACATCAGCTTCGCCCTCGACAAAGGGGGCGAGTATCTGGCTCTAGTCGGTCCAAACGGCCGAGTAGTTCATGAATACGCCCCCGCATTCCCGCCCCAGGAAACCGACATCTCCTATGGCATGTGGTACACGCTGTTTCGCTATTTTACGACGACGACTCCGGGAGGAGCCAACGTACAGGAATTCCTGGGATATACGGACAAAACCTCCCACAGCCATTCGCGTGGATTCTACGATGAGCCGTTTACTCTGTCGATTGCTTGTGAGACCCCTGGTGCCGTAATCAAATATACGCTGGATGGATCGGAGCCGAGCGAACAGACTCGTGTGATCTACGATCCCACCAGACCTATTGCGATTACTACGACAACACAAGTACGATCTGTCGCATTCAAGCCAGGCTTCAAACCGGGAGATGTCACAACGCACACGTATATCTTCGTAGACGATGTCGCTCAGCAACCGGCAAACCCGGCCGGCTGGCCGACGGACTGGGGCTTTAGTTCAGATGCTGGAGCCATTGTCCCTGCTGACTACGAGATGGATCCGCGAGTTGTTAACAATACCCAGTCTGGTTATTCAGTCCGCGACGCCTTGCTCGATATTCCGACGGTTTCCATCTCGATGCTCCCTGATGACTTCATCAGTGACGCCACCGGCATTTACGCCAATCCCCAGAGCCGCTGGGAGCGCAAGTGCTCGGTCGAATACATTCTGCCCGATGGCGCTCAGGGCTTTCAGCACGACTGCATAGTTGAAGTCCATGGTAATGCAAGTCGTCGACCTTATCGCATGCAGAAACACTCGTTGCGCCTGACATTCACTTCGCTCTACGGTCCGCCAAAACTCAATTACCCGCTCTTTCCCCAGTCTGATGTGGATACATTCAACCAGTTAGTCCTTCGGGCCTGCTTTACCGATTCGTGGGGTCTGGTTTCGTGGGGTGACAGTCGCTACCGTCCGAATGATTCGCAGTACACTCGTGACGTCTGGATGAAGGATAGCCTTCGCGATATGGGTCAACCCTCCACACACGGAAACTTCGTACATCTCTATGTAAACGGCCTCTACTTCGGAGTCCACAATCTTACCGAACGCTTTGCAGACGATTTTCTCGCCGACCATCTTGGAGGTGAGCCGGAGGATTGGGAGATCAATGAAGACTTATCCGGCGGGCGTTCTCGCTGGAATGCGATGATGGCCATCGATCCGGCCAGTCTCGCCGGGTACGCGCAGATTCAGGAATACCTCGACGTCGAGAATTTTGCCGACTATTACCTTCTTCATCTGTATGCCGATGCGGAGGATTGGCCCCATCACAACGGTTACGCGGCAGCCAATGCCACCAGCGGTGACGGCAAGTTTCGCTTCTTCGTCTGGGACCAGGAAATTGTCCTCGACTATCACGGGCGCGCCGCTTCGCGAATCGACAGTACGGGTGGGGCGGGGAGCCTGTTCCAGAAAATGCGCAGAAGCGAAGAGTTCCGCTTGCTATTTGCCGACCGCGCCCAGAAGCACCTTTTCGATAGGGGCGCACTTAGTGTGACTGGCTCCCAGGACCGCTATCTGAATATCGCGAACATGATCGACAAGGCAATTGTCGCCGAGTCTGCTCGGTGGGGTGACACTCAAATGAGCACTCCGTACGGAAATACAATCCAGCAGCCGAATCCGCTTACGGACATCAACCACGACCTGTATCCTCCCGCCCCTCACGGCCCCGATTATTACTTCACTCGTGAAGACTCATGGCTGGTCGAACGTGATAATGTCATAAATAACTACATTCCAGCCATTCACGATACAGCCAACTCCTATGCTCTGATCAATTTGCTGAGAAATAAAAATCTCTTCCCTATGATCGACACTCCGATGTTTAATGTGAATGGATCGCCTTTGCATGGCGGTTATGTTTCCTCGTTCGATGTGTTGGCCATGAATGGTGGAGGTGGAACGATTTGGTACACAACCGACGGCAACGATCCAAGACCGTTTGGGGCGCAGCAGGGAACAACAAACACAATCACCATCGTTCCTGAAAACGCTTCCAAACGTGTGCTCGTACCGACCGGAACTATCAAGGATGCCTGGAAAGGCGGAGCTGCCTTCGACGACTCATCCTGGACAGCCGGAAACAGTGGCGTAGGCTACGAACGAAGCAGCGGCTACCAAAGCTATATCAACATAGATGTAGAATCTGAGATGTACAACACTAACGGTACATGCTACGTGCGTATACCGTTCACGCTTGACAAGAATCCAGACACATTTGATTTGCTCAGTTTAGGTATTCGCTATGACGACGGTTTCGTAGCCTATCTCAACGGTGTCGAGGTAGCCCGGGACAACACACCAATCCCACAGTCATGGGATTCAATTGCAACGGGCAGTCATAGCGATTCGGAAGCTGTGAATTTAGTGGATTTCGACATCTCAGGGCACTTGGACAAACTGGTTGTGGGTAACAACATACTGGCTATCCACGGAATGAACGCTTCGATGACCAGTTCAGATTTCCTTATCTCCGTTGAACTGTCCGCCAGTGAGAGCAGCGGGTCTCCCAGCGAGGTTTCGCCGAGCGCCGTGCAGTATACAGGTCCATTCACTCTTGGCGCCAGCACTCACTTCAAGGCGCGCGTCTTAAGCGGGAGTACCTGGAGCGCTTTGAATGAGGCGGTTTTTGCGGTTGGGCCTGTTAAGGAAAATCT
>CAZYMD010000229.1:0-7259 GCA_964649005.1 uncultured Pirellulales bacterium | reverse complement strand
TCCTGCATTTCGGCGTCTCGAATTTCATGCCCCACGACTTCGACCTTCTCGCCTCAAGGCTGGACTTCCCGCTAATAACCAACCAAATCAAGTTCTCAGTGATGAACGTGCAAGCTCTTTACGATGGCTCCGTCGCACAATGCCAAAAGCTCCGAATAAGCCCAATGGCATGGTCCCCCCTCGCAGGAGGCAGGCTCTTCACCGAAAAAACCAAACAGGCAACCCGCTTGCGCAAAACAATGCAGCAAATCGCCAAAGAAACAGGAGACTGCTCCATCGATCAGATCGCCTTCGCCTGGATTCTCAGCCACCCCGCCGACTTCGTCGTTGTCCTCGGAACAGGCAAACTGGATCGAATCGAAAAAGCCATTCAGAGCCTGGACATCGAACTGTCCCGACCACAATGGTTCGACATATTGCGAGCTTCAACAGGAATCGATGTCCCTTAGTAGGCTATGCTTCTATTAAAAGGCTCTAACAAAATCCGCCTTATGTTCCGTCATTTTCGCGAAGGCGGGAATCCATGCTGTTTTGTTAGAACTTCGAAGAAAGATCGATAGCGCCAATGAAGCAACATAACACAATTCAAAAGCATAAAAATCGAGTCATAGCTGTTCCACCGGAATCTATGCATAACAAGTTAGGCTCAAGTTCAATCTCGATTCTTTTAGCCATCTTTGTGCTATGTGTATTCTCGCCTGCCACCGAAGGCGTTGAACCTTCATCGAAATCATACTCCGCCCAACCGATACCCCAATACGATGCCGCCTTCGCCAGGTCGGATGGCTGGACCGGTGGCGACGGAATAACCTCAGTCGATATGGGCAACGAAAAAGTCCTCTGGCTTTTCAGTGATTCATGGATAGGCCCCGTCGTCGATGGCAAACACAGCGGCGCAACAATGATTAATAACGCCATCGCCATCCAGCAAGGCCGTGACGTATCCAAAGCCAACATCTCCTTCCACTGGAAAACCGACAACCAAGGCAAAGCCTCCGCATTCATCACCCCAGATGACAACGTAGGCTGGTTCTGGCTCTTCGGCGGAATCCTCTCCAACGACAAGCTGTACCTCACGATGATCCAGACCATCAAAACAGAGGATAATTCCGCCTTTGGATTCCAACACATCGCAATGTGGCTAACTGAAATAGAGAATCCAAACGATGATCCGAACCAATGGCGCACTACACAATTGAAAATCCCCTATTCCAAATTCGCCAAAGCCGGCAATACATTCTTTGGCTCGAGCCTCATGCTGGATAAAGGCTACATCTACCTATATGGCGTCAACGAAAACTGGGCCAAAGGCCCTTCAGGCAGAAGCGTCATCGTCGCCCGCGCACCAACCGACAGCGTCACCAGGTTCAACACATGGCAATTCTACGGCGATGGCCAATGGCAATCCGATTGGACCGCTTGCTCTCAATTCTTCAACGCCGCCGCCCCTGAATACACCGTCAACTATCAGCCCTGTCTCAAAAAATATGTAACCATTTACACCGAAAATGGCATGTCCAAAAACATCCTGATGCGAACCTCCCCAACACCCACAGGCCCCTGGAGCAAACCGCAGAAATTGTACGAATGCCCCGAACAAAACTGGCACAAAACTTATTTCTGCTACGAAGCAAAAGCACACCCCGAACTATCCGCCCCCAACGAGCTTACCCTCACCTACGTCTGCAACTCGATGGACTTCTGGCAAATGGCCAAAGATGCCCGAATCTATCGCCCACGCTTTGTAAGAATTAAATTTGACTCTCAGCCGAACTAAACGATAATCTCAGCAGCATGAACCTTACAATTCACTGTGTTTAATGAGAGGCTGGCACCATGGACAAGATATACCCCGACTCCGAAACGGGCTGCTGCCCACGCTTCGACCCCGCCCCTTGGGACGAAAAGGAAGTAGTCTTCGAAAACAGGCTCTTTATCAAGGACCGCGTCCGCTCCTTTCTGCACATCCCACTGAACTTCGGGAAAGTCATGGTCCGGAACATGGAGAAGATCAGCGCCGCCGACGCCCTGGAACCCGAGCCGCTAATGCTCTCGGACGAAAACTCCTTATGGGGCTCCGACATCTACATCGCGGTTTCGAAGGAAGTGCCCGACGCGGAAATGGTCAGTATCTCAGGCACATATCTAACCAAGGCCTTCGAAGGCCCATACAAGGACATCCGCAAATGGGTGGTGCAGATGCAGCAGTACGTAAACTCGAAAGCAAAAGACATGAAGAAGATGTACTTCTTCTACACAACCTGCCCCAAATGCGCCAAGCACTATGGCAAGAACTACGTAGTCATTCTTGCCGAAATCTGAACCGAATAATTCCACACAACCGGCCAGCGAAATTAGCTGCTATGGTTGTAAGTGGCCAGGATTAAGGACTCTTAGATGCACGGAATGCTCGCATTTTCCATATCGGAACTACCCTACACAGCTATCACCATCATTTTCATCATCATTGCGGCCGGCATCGGCGCTTTTGTTAGAAGACGTAGCAGAGACAAATGCCTCGTCGACTTGGAAGGATTCACGAGCACTCTCGAAGACGCAACGGGCAAAAGCATCTGGGGCCGCCTCCGCGTTGAAAACACAGGCCTGGAATTCGTCTACCCCCAGCCCCACAAAGACGCCGATGGCCACGATGAGACCAGCTACATCCTCTACAAGCACGAATATGGCGCCATCGCAGCCGTTGTCCGATACCACGACCAGCTAAGCGAAGCAAACAAAACCAGACGCGAGAACGAGCTTAAACGCACCTACCACCCTGGTTCATGGCGCAAAACGAAGCGGAGCATACTCAACATCTTCCGCACCATCCGCGACTCGGTCCTGGAGATAGTAAATCTGTTGATCTCTCAGGCCAAAAAGGCCAGCCCCGCAGGCAAAGTCCTCTCATCCCAGGATAAATACGTCACTCAAATGCAGTCTGAACTGGTGGGCTCAGTCGGCACATCCTTCGAACCGCTGTTAGAACAATACATCGGCCACAAAGTAGTCCTCGAAATGACCCGCAAAGACAAAAGAACCGAGTACTGTGGAGTCCTCAAAGAATACACCGCCGAGTTCGTAGAGATCATGGATGTAAACTACAAACCCACCGAAACCGAAACCCCAAGAAAAGCCGACCTCGTAATCCCCCGCAGACTCGGCGCCGTCCGCCACTTAGCCGAATAAACCATCCCAACTACACACTGACAGACAAAGAATCAATATTTTATCTGCGTGCGATCACTATTCGACCGGCAACTCACTCAGCCAGTGGTCCGCGAGTATCTTAAAGTCCGTGTTGTTGATTAAACCATCAGGATGTAGATCGAACGCAGCGTCAAATCTCTCGTGCCCCTCCCACTTCAGCCACGCTGCGGCCAATAGCGAAAAGTCGTGCATATTAACCGAATATGTACCCGCCGAAGGCATTAAATACACAGGTATGACCAGTCTGTTTTGGCCGTAAACCATTTTCTGTTCGACCGCATCGAAAACACTGAACCACACACCTTCTGCCTCGTAACCGGGTGCAAACGCTTTTATCAGTTTCAAGTGACCGGAAGTATTGAAGGCATTCCAGGCATCCCAAAAGAACTCATGGGTTCCTGCCGTCACATCTCGTGTCACTGGAATCTCTTCGTTTTCATAGGAAATGCCATTGACGTTCCATACGTGAACGGTGGCGTCACCAATCAGCGTGCTGGTTCGCTTATCCAAAACTCTGACTTCAGTCGCAGAAATATCGGGAAGCGTCGAACTTTGTGAATCCCGATTTCTCGGCCCGCGATTAATCACAGCCACTGTCACATCTGCAAAGGTAACCACATCCCGCAACTCCTGCAAACCTGTTGGCGATCCAAGCAGCGATGCCTCGTACGCAAAAAGCAACAATGGATCTGGGAAGTAGTCCTGCCGCTTATTCCAGTAGGCATCCGTCCGCTCCAGACGTATATCCACTATTGGCTCCGCTCCAGTCATATCATCTACGAAAGAAAGATTATAGTACTCGCTCGACCCGGCGCCGAAAACATGCTCGAACTCATGCACAATCGCAGTGATCTGAAACCAGTATTCCTCTAATTCTCTGGTCCCGTCGACCAATTCCGATGGATTGTGAATACTGTCCCATTTCAGCCCCCAGGCGACTCCGGCGCCGCTTATATCCGTTCTTGAGTGTCCCCCATACGAGTAACCAGGCTGGTCGGTCAAAACCACATGCGCCCAAAGTTCGTACCCCTGCTCTGGATAAGGTGAATACGAGTCATCGGAATAAGGCACTGTATCTGTTATTGTTATCCCTGTATTGGGATCAAAGGCTATCCGACGAACCGTCTGCTTGGCGTAGATGTTGTTCACATCTGCTGCATATTGAGCCAGATTTGACCTAAGTTCCTCGGCGTCCATCTGCCCAACCAGATCAGGATGCAGAAAGAAACTCAGATTATGCATCTGCAAGTCATCCGCCCGCAACGACGCAGCAGCCAGCAAAAAAAGAATCAGACCAACCATTCTCGAAATGCGCATCTGACCTATGCTATTATAGTTCATACTCTACACCCTACTCCTGCAAGCTACAACTTCCATAATAACACAATATGCAATGGATTTCTACCCTTATTGCCGCTAATTCTGCAACTATTCAAGACGGAGAGCCCAACAGAAAGAAAATACCTGGCAGTTCAAATCAACTTACGCACCTGTCGATGACTCAATCGGGAAACATTCCACGATATTCTGAGGGACAGATACAGAGCACTCTGTTAATAATAGTATCGTTTGCATCAAGGGACAGGACATTGCGTCGGATGACTCAGCAATCGCAATGAATATTTAATCTTGAACGCCCTATGGCGCAGATTGGCAGGCACTTCAGTAATGCACATATCCTCGATGTATCCACTGAAGGATTCTTGAGTGTCGGTTAAGCAGCCGGCGTTTATAACTATAACTCATCCCAAAACCTTTTTTGTAACGAGATTGAGCGAAGAGTTCATGGTCAAGGCCAAAGGTGGAAAAGGCTCGGAGGTCCACCCTGGAGGATCGAGAACCTTTTCTCACCGACAACGCAGATCCATGGACTATGCAGCCAATCGTAGTAGAAAGAGGTTTTGCCGATGGGTTCTAATATGCCACACTAAGACATCCGAAGGGATAAAGGCTATGATAGCCGAAGAGAAGACCTTGTTTACGGCTTAGCATCAGATGCCGCTACATGTGGATCGGCCGGCCCAAATATAGGCGTTCTTGCCGGACCTATAGCAATCCCTCAAGCATCTTAGCCAACAGCGTAATTCTTCTCCACCTTCACGATCTTTAACAGACCAAGGTTGACGACTTCATCAAGCAGTTTCTCGCCCATATTGGATTTGACAACGTACGCCTCACACCCCTGCCTGAAGGAGGATAGAACGTGCTTGGATGTGCTTTCAGATGTCAGCATAATAACCTTTACACACTCAAAACCGCCTATCCCGTGTTCTTCTTCCCACTTCCTGATAGCCATGAGCGTCTCGTGACCATCCATTTCGGGCATATGGATATCAAGGGTGATAAAATCGAAAGGCCTGTTTTGCTCCATCGACTCGATATAAGCCTCCAGCCCTTCGCGGCCATTGACTGCAAACGAGCAGTCAAAGAAATCCTGTAGTATCGATTTCAAACGGCTTCTGCATATCTGTGCATCATCAATGATAAGAGCCTTGAGTTTGGGCTTTTCCGTCATCTGATCGAGTTGTTGCTGTTTATGAAAAACCATATCCTTATTCGAGAGGTGCTCCAAAATGGATTGCAACCAGTCTTTGACTTTCAGAATCATACTGGCTGACCCGGTTGTATCACTCATTTTCTCAAATGCCGACTCAACATGATGACAGACATTGCTCACATCAGCTAAGCCCACCGCGCCCGAGTTCCCCTTTATCGAATGCAACAACCTCCGGATATGTGACTTGCTCTGCTCGATGTCAATACCGTCTTCGAGAGCCAGCGCTGCTGCTTCAAGCTCACCAAGCTGTGAATTCGTCGTATCGTAGAAAAGCTCCCACATAGTGTCGATCACACTGATAACATTGATAGTCTCTGGATCGGGTAACTGACCATTCTCGTAAATCATGGAGATGTCTTTCTTTTCCATTCCGTATCGCCTTTCTACTCGACTTGTACCGCCATGGTTTCTTGCAGTTTTTCTGCATGAAGCGCCACCTAAAACAATACAGACGCTCGCTTCCAATTATTAATCTATCGTATATTGAGAAGCTGCAATTGACAGAAAACGCAGAATAGTTCGCTTCAACTGCATTTAGAGGCCCAGTAATTGTCTACCCACAACTGTTCTGTAGAGTGTCTGTCCTATAACAATCTGACTCATATCCTCCCCACACCACACAGAAACATATCGAGAGTGCCACCCAGAATCCGATAAAATAGAATACCCAAACGTTATCTGTAAGTGCAATACTCTGTGTCACACCAACAGTGCACGCCCCATTAATAAGTGATTTTGAAACTAGTGTATCGCGGATCGAAAGGCAATTCAGTAATACGCGTATCCCTTACATACCCACTGAAGGATTCCTGGATATCGGAAATACAGCCATCGACATCATCAACCGGCCCCTGGGCTAACATCTCCACCGAACCATCAGCCAGATTCCGCACCCAGCCCGTCAACTGATGCCGCCCCGCAATCCGATGAACGGTAAATCTAAAACCAACCCCCTGCACGCGTCCCGAAAAGATTACATTCTTCGCAACCATTGCCTATCCAACTTGAACATCCATAATTCAACCTGACGACTATCCGTACTGCTACTCATACTAACCTCAATCAGTCGCCTGTGCAAGGCATAGTCCCCGATTCAATCCCCTCGATCCCCTGCAACGCACCCCCTGAACAAACGCTTTGGCTTTATAAGAATCGCTCTGTGGACATTCTTGCGAGAAACCCTGCTCTCACCAACCATCCACCCAAGATTGTTAATCCCACACACCTGCAATCGCTGCTGTTTCGATGGCGTGTACTTATCAAGATTAATGATGCCCCCTTTTGCGCTGCGCAGGAAATAATACGACTGCGCACGAAAGAACAGCACTTTCTCTGTCTTGATGTATCCGATCGTTTCGCCTCGATCGTTGATGCCGCCGGCGTAACTCTCGGCAGCCTGGATATTGAGCCTCTCGATCCCATCCTTTCCGGCCCACATGCATGCATCGTAATTATTCTTTTGGGCGTCGAAAATATACCCTGCAATCCGCCCAGC
>CAZYMD010000228.1:0-7462 GCA_964649005.1 uncultured Pirellulales bacterium | reverse complement strand
GGACTGAAAATCCGTGTGTCGGTGGTTCAAATCCACTCCTGCCCATTTTCGTAAGTATCAGGCTGTCAAGCGGTTACGTTTGACGGCTTTTTTTCGTTTTGGGGCAAAATATGCATTTGGAGTGATTACTTAACTATTTGATAAGATGTCGAATATGGGTGTCATAATAGTATCTACTAAATATCAGCCGACAGACCGATCCGCCACTTCTCGGCTTATGGTGGATTGTCCTGAGCCTTGAAGAGCTGCACGATACAGCCATGGTTATTTCAAAGCTATCTTGACGCCTGGCCTGGCCAGTCCCTATTCATCAAGAGAAGTCACCCAGCAGGCTCTATATCAATTCATCCTGCTACGCACCAATGGAGTAAAGAAAGAAACATTGAACAAAAACATAAAGAATATGCATGCATTCCTTAGTTGGGCAGAGAAAAATCGTTATGTGGTTTCTGATCTTAGAGTCAAAAAAGTAAAAGTTGCACAGAAACCGATAGATGTCCGCTCCGGTGACTCCAAAAGAACAATTTAAGGGAAGACGAATCATTCAAAGGCTTGGGCGCCAAACGTCTTCACAAATCCGGATAAATGCTTGCAGTCCGCCAAAAAAGTCGCATGATTATGCTTAATTCCATGCCCGGAAACTATAAGGCTTTACAGGAATGAGTAAAGGTAAAACGGTGGACACCAATTAAAACCGAAAGGAAAAATGATGAGAGATATGCTAAAACCGAGCCGGGATAATCGAGGGGTAGAATGTTCTGACATTAGGGGCATGGAGTGGACTGAGGCTTCGAAATGGGACTTCATGAAAAGGGAATGGTGTGACGTCTGGCGTATATTCCTGGGACTTATGATCGTTTTCATATGCAGCAGTTCCGCTTCTGCTCAGATCACTATCGATGGGTGCTATTGGAAATATAATGGCCAGCGCGTACTGTTGCTCGGCGGCTGGAATCACGGCCACAACCCGTTCATCGATCACGACACCGACAACGACAAGGATAAGCAAGGCGTAAGCACACCTGCGCAAATCAAGCAGGCCATGGACGAACTGGCCGCCGTCGGCGGGAACTGCCTTCGGTGCGTGCTCGATCCCGGGATGGCGGCTGGAATACAGGGATTTAGCTTCTGCGCCAAGTCAGGCGCTCAGTACGATCTAAACACTATGACAGGCCCATTCTGGGCGCGCATCGAGATGTTCATCGCCGAGGCCGAAAAGCGCGACATCATCGTTCAGATAGAACTCTGGGACAGATTTGATTTGGTCGACGGCAGTTGGGGATCCTGGCCTGTCAGTCCATGGAATCCGAAGAATAACGTTAACTACACAACGGCTTCGTCTGGATTGGCCACCTCGTATGGGTCCTTCGGGACTCATCCCTTCCTGCAGGGAGTCCCGGGGCATCCAGAATACGAAAGTGCACCAGAATCCAGGAAAAAGCAGTACGACCTGGTTCGACATTTCCAGGACAAGTTTGTTGACAAGCTGCTTTCCATTACGTTGCAGTACAGCAATGTGCTCTATTGTATGAACAATGAAACGCATATAAACCCGGCCTGGGGAAAATACTGGATGAAGTTTATAAAACGTAAAGCAAACTCCCAGGGTAAGAATGTGCTCACTACCGATATGTTCGATGATGTCCACAGGGCGGAAAGTTCCCACGGGCTTGCCTATCAACTCGCCCATCGCAACGAATACGACTACGTCGATGTATCTCAAGCCAATAGCAGGCATGCTGACGAAGCACATTGGGACAAAGTAAAATGGATAGCCGACGCAGCGAGAAAGATGGATCAGCCATACCTGCTGCATATGACCAAAGTATACGGTAATGACCTTGCCCTGGATGGCAAACCCTGGAGCGGCTGGAAACCAGGTGATTCGGACAACGCAATCGAGGAATGGTGGCGTAATCTGCTTGTTGGTGTAGCCGGAGTGAGGTTTCATCGACCTACGGCTGGAATCGGATTATGCGATGAGTCAAAGAACTGCATAAGCGCGACTAGGAAGGTCGAAACCAGGGTGAAGTTTTGGGACGTCGAGCCCAGGCTGGACCTGTTGACAAACCGGCAGTCGGATGAGGCTTACCTGGCGGCAGATCCGGGCAGCGCATATATCCTCTATTTCACAAAGAACGGCAGCGGGTCAGTCGGTTTGAAGTTGGATGGTTATCCGAATACGACGTTCGAACTTCGTTGGGTAAATGTTGGGACGGGTAATTGGGGGCCAACCACAGCCATATCGGGCGGAAGCACGGTTACCGTCGATCGCCCAGATGGTTCCTCGCATTGGGTCGCGACCATCGTCAGATAGGAAACCAAGAGAGGGAAATGATACTGAAGGGACTATTGGTAAAAACGAAGGCATATCTGCATGGAAACGATCAGTCTCATTGAGAAGTAGTTGGACATATAGAGGCATTATTCTGGTGAATCGTTCGATTAATGGTTTTCGTTCCCATCATGCGATTGCGAAAAATTTAATCTCTGATAAGCACTGGGTTGCTTAAAGTATCTACCGTCTTTAGTAAACCTCAATATCACCGAATTTAACTTTCCAGGCCAACGTTCCCGCATTTATCAACGTAGAGACATGAGGCTCACAGCAGAACAGGAGCAAGCCAGGGCAAAAGCATTGACAAAGTATTATCGTATCTGCTTTGCACACCCCGCTGTTAAAGGTATTCTTATGTGGGGCTTCCGGGAACGTGCTAATTGGATTCCCCAGTCCTCAATTTATTTGCGTGACTGGACAGCTACTCTTGCGGCCAAGGCCTATCGCGATCTGGTATTCAACCAATGGTGGACGCGGTGGGAAGGTACAGGCGGACAAGGACGGTTATTGCCGTGTCTTTGCATTCATTGGCAAGCATCGCGTGATTGTTGACAGTAGTAAAAAAACCGTTTATCTCAAGAAATCAGCAGGAACGGAGACGGTTTCGTTCAGGTAATCGTTCGACCTGACTTTGGCACTGAGATTGTCCCAAAGTCAGTTGAAGGTTTGCAAGCTAATCCTTTGCCATATATTACGCTACTTTGCTCTTGTGAGAGCATATACCTTCCAATCGTCAGCCAGAACTGTCCATTAAAACCGTTGTGCAATTTTCTTTTTTTCATAATCCTGTTATAACAGGATTTAAAAAATGGCCATTACTCGGAATTGGCGGATATTAAGGCTCCGGGTTGTAGCTCGGTTGTAAGGATTTGCCCGATGCGAGATCGGCTTTACATGCCTGCTTACCGAATCCCACTAAGGGCCTTTCGAGCTCTCTGTTTGGTGCCGTCGTTCTTCGATTCTTCAGTCACAGTTTGCAGCACCTGTCTGCGTCGGTCCTTGGAAACCCCTGGGATATCTTGAGCGGCAATCGTGACCATGGCCGAATAGGCCTCCTCAGCGACTGATGAGTCTTCAGCGAGAGTCGTCAGTAAATCCAAGGCACTGGCGCTCGGGGCTTCGCCAAGAACAGCGATGGCCTGCCGCTTCTCTTCGGGCCGCTTGATGTGTGATTGCACGTCCTTGACTTTGGCAACCTTTTGTTCATTATTGAGCTTCTTGTTGCCACGTATGTACTGGATGTAGCCACGCAGTCCCAGAATCTGATGTGACATCTTCTGGGCCGATGTGACCAACTTGAGCAGGGCCTGCCCCGCCTCGGTGTCTTCGGGCCAGTTGTTCGGCCAGGTCGAGAGAATGCGGACGGCTTCATCCTGCACGGTGGGCTGAGCGTCTTTTATGGCCGACTCGACAGCATCAAGCGCATCGGGGCCTCCTACGACGGCCAAACCATGCAGACCTATCATGTGGAGATCGGCGTTGGGGCTTTGAGTCAGAGGTTTGAGGTGCGGGATGCATTTTTCGCCGCAGCGACCGCTGATGGACAACAGTGCCCTTTCGATGCCGCCTCGTTCTTTCGAGTCGTCGGTCTTCGCGAGCAGTTTGACAAGAGCGTCGGCCTGCTCGTCGTCGCCGATGATTCCGATCGTTTGAGCGGCCTCGTTGCGAACACCGGCGTCACTACTTTGAAAACACGAAACCACTGCAGGAATTGACGAAGCGATCTGCCTCTGGCCGGCAATCTCGATCAGAATCTGTTGCAACCGATCCTGTGCTTCGGGCAGGCGTTTGACCAGATCGGCATCAACATCCTTGCCCGGCAGTCTGATCAGCGTGTCCATAGCCGCCGCTTTGAGCTGAGCATCGTTTTCTGTCACAGCCTTGAGCAGTATCGGGACACAGGTGATATCGCCATGTTCGATTAGAATGTTAATCGCGGTGATACGCAGGTCCTTCGAGCCTTCCTGAGCCGCTTTCTCAACGACCGGCAACACAGCAGAGTCCTTGCGATCCGCTATGGCCAGCAGCAGCAGTGGCTGCCTATCCGGTTTCAGTTGGCCCAGCTCCTTCGCCAGCGCCTCGGTTACGTCGGTGCCGGTAAGCTCGCGGGCGACCCGCAATCCTATGCCCATCCTGCCTTTGTCCGGCGATTCCAACTGCTCGACCAACAGGGGGACACCGGCGGACTTGCGGGCAAGTATAGCGCCGCGAATCGCCTCCAGATGTCTCTGTTTGGGAACATCGGCCTTGCGGACTCTGTCGTACATCTCGATGGCGGCAGCGGTCTTGTTGTTCGCCAGAAACCATTCGGCAGACAGGATACAGCCCTGTGCGACAGCGGAACGGACCTCGGCGGGTGCTTTGGCCAGAGATTGGGTCAGAGCTTTGGCGGCCTGCTCGTCACCGATATGTCCCAATGCGACGGCGGCAGCCGATGCGACGGCGGCATTGGAGTCGGCAAGTTTCTTAATAAGGCCATCGACGGCGCGAACGTCACGACGCACGGCAATGGAATTAATCACACCAACAAGCAAGCGGTCCTTTACCTTGTCCAGCGCATCGCGCAGAGCCGCGTCGGCGGCGGGGCCTGGAATCGCTTCGATTGCTATCCTTGCCCACGATGCCAACTCCTTGTCCTCCAAAAGCGGAGCGAGGATGGGGATGGCTTGCTCGGTGCCATAAATGGCTAATTGTTTGCAGGTGATAGCTTTATCAGCTTTGGGGGCATTGGATTTCAATACGGCGATCAAATCGCTTTCTTTCGCATTTCTTACATCTGCGGCCGAGCGATCCTGAGCGATGGCCAGAGCCGATATGGCTACTATTATGAGAATAACACACCATGAGAAATATCTTTTCTTGGTTATCATGATTGCCCTCGTAGTTCAGGTAGTTTCCTTTTGCAAGATCGGATGTTATATCCGCCAGGGTTCCCGCAGGGCCTCGCTGCGCAACCGATTGGCCTGCTCGTCACCGATGAATTCATTCTTCTTCGGGTCATATTTGACCTTGCGATCAAGGAACAGAGCGATATTGGACGCGTGACAGGCGATGTGCGCCCAGCACGCTGCATCGGCGTTCGCCCGGGTCTGTGCCCGCGTCTTGACGCAATCGAGGAAGTTACGCACATGGAAGTCCGCCGGGTAGCCCGGTATCTTTGTTCCTCTGCGGAGAAGCAACGATTCAGAGCTTGCGCCGAACTCGGCGTTGTCACCTGTTTCGATCCAGCCTGTTTCACCTTCGAAACGGACGGGGCACGAGCCCATATTTGGCATCCATCCATCGTCTCGCAGGACGAGCTTGACGCCGTTGGCGTAGCGGGCATGCAACCGATTGCCGACAGGCTCATACTCCACGGGCGCCGTGTCGTCTGCATCGTTGGCCCACTGGCACAGATCGACGCAGTGCGATCCCCATTCGAGACAACCGCCACCGACAAGTCCGCCGCCCTTCTCGAAGTGGAATGCGTGCATCAGCTTGGATGTATAAGGTCGCCATGCCGCCGGTCCAAGGTAAATGTCCCAGTCTACCTGGTCTCGGGGCCGTTCCGTTTCGGCCGGGAACCAGCCGCTCATTTTTGTGCCAAGACCGCACGGATGAGCATGCACCGTTTTAAGCGGACCCAGCTTGCCGGTTCGGGCCAGCTCGATTGCGTAGGCGAAATTGGGCAGGCTGCGACGCTGCGTGCCGGCCTGGAAGACCCGGCCTGTACGGCGAAAGACATCCGCCAACTGCAAGCTCTGGGCAATGTTCTTCGTGCAGGGTTTCTCGCAGTAGACGTCTTTGCCTGCTTTGGCCGCCATCGTAGCAGCCGTCGCGTGCCAGTTCGGACCGGTCGCGATCAGCACGGCGTCTATATCCTCGCGGGCGAGCAGATCGCGCATATCAATGTACGTCACACAATCCTTATCCCCATAAACGGCATCAACCTGGTTCTTGGCGCGTTGGCGGTTGTCGCCGCGTACGTCACAAACGGCTACGCATCGCAGATCGGGCTCCCGCAGGAAACAGCCCAGATCGTAACGGCCGCGACCGCCAATCCCAATGGCGCCCAGTATGATTCGTTCACTGGGGGCCACATTGCCGTCCTTACCCAACGCCGAGGCCGGGATTATTTGCGGGATCGCCAGGCAGGCGCCGGCCTGGGCTGCTGTCTTGAGGAACCGTCGTCGATTCATACCTACTTTCTCTTTGTACATATTTGACCTCCTACTGAGCAAAAACCTATGAGGTATCATACAGCCTGTAAGTATAGCCGGTAATCCTATCCATTGCAAAACGATTCCCTCGCCATAATCAACTACCCATGGTTTCAAATCAAATCAACGCCCCAATTTCGTCGATCAGGCGGTCGATTTGCTCTTTTGAATGAGTGGCGAAGATAGCTATTCGGACAGCTCCGTCCATAGGGACGCCGGAATAGGACTTGCCGCCGGCGTACCAGCGGGAGATTGCGATACCACGCAACAGCAATTCATCGGGGAGTTTTTCAAGGGAAACCTCTCTGGAGGAAAGGCATATAATGGGCACAGGCGTGTCCTCCATTGAGAATCCAAACGCCCTAAGACCGCTTTTCGCATAAGCCACGTTCTCCCAGAGCTTCTTTCTCAACTCCGGATGATCATGCAGTATCTCCAGGGCTTTGGCGGTGGCTGCGGCCGCGGGTGTTGGTGGGGCGCTGGATGCAAAGATCATCTTCGAACCGGACGTCAGTTTCTTCTTCAGGGCAATATCGGCGGCAATGATTCCGCCATACCCTCCCAAGGCCTTACTCAATGTCCCGGATGAAAAGAGTCTGGCATCCGAAAGGCCATGATATTCAAAACATCCATGCCCCTTTTCACCTATCACTCCGGTAGCATGGGCATCGTCAACACAGATGATAAAAGGATCATAAGGTTCGAGCACCCTGATGTAGTCCGGGATGGGGGCGATCCGCCCGGATACGGCGAAAACTCCATCGCTAATCACCAACGGTTTCTGACGAGGCCCCAGATGCTTCTGGATCTGTATTTTGAGGTCCTCGGCATCACAATGGGCAAACGGGACTACAGGTTTATTAGCGAGAGCCGCACCATCAAAAACCGAGTAGTGAGATTCCCGGTCGATGAAGATAATATCGTA
>CAZYMD010000227.1:0-7475 GCA_964649005.1 uncultured Pirellulales bacterium | reverse complement strand
GGGTCGCCCAACATTAAGATTCTCTACGATATATACCACGCCCAGATCATGGAAGGCGACATTATCCGTACCATCCGCGATTTTCACCAATACATCGGCCACTACCACACAGGAGGCAACCCCGGCAGAAACGAAATCGACGAAACCCAGGAGCTTTACTACCCTGCGATAATGAAAGCCATCGTCGACACAGGCTACAAGGGCTACGTCGCACACGAGTTCGTGCCAAAACGCGACCCGCTCACCTCGCTTGCCGAAGCTGTCAAGCTCTGCGACGTGTAATCCACAAACAAAACTGCATACAAGGCCCGGCTCGCATCTGTGTGGGCTGGGCCTTTATTATTGCCCAATCCCATATTGCAGCTCTACCACCAGACAATTCCTTGACGAACCACTACCCCAACTGCGACAATACCCCACAAATGTGCAACGAACAAAACCGATCTTCAGAAGGAGATAGCTGATGAACACCAAGAAGCTTTCAAGACGCAGCCTGATTAGAAGCGCATCCGTCATTGCAGCCGGAGCACTTGCAGGACCCGCCCTGACCCAAACGGCAAGTGCCGAAATCAAGAGAGTCGTAAAGAAAGGCCGCATTAACCAGTCAGCCAGCAAATGGTGCTACGGCAAAATTCCTCTCGATAAACTCTGCGAAGCCGGCTCGAAGATCGGCCTCGTCGGCATCGATCTGCTCGGCCCAAAAGATTTCCCGACCCTCAAAAAACATGGCCTCGTCTGCACGATGAGTTCGGGCGGAGGCAATCTCAACGACAAGAACAAGCACGAAGAGGCAATCTCAAAACTCAGAACCGCTATCGAAGCCAACGCTGAATACGGCTACCGCAACGTCATTGGAATGTCAGGTAACCGCAATGGCATACCCAACGACGTCGGAATCGAAAACGCCGTCGAAGCTCTCAAGAAAGTCGCTTCTTTTGCGGAAGAGAAGAAAGTCAACATCTGCATCGAGTACCTCAACAGCAAAGTCGATCACAAAGGCTACATGTTCGACAACATGGCCTGGGGCGTCGAAGTCTGCAAACGAGTCGGTTCGCCTAACGTAAAAATCCTCTACGATATCTACCACGCACAGATCATGGAAGGTGATATCATCCGAACCATCCGCGATTTCAAAGACTACATCGGACACTACCACACAGGAGGCAACCCAGGCCGCAACGAAATCGACGAAACTCAGGAACTTTACTATCCTGCGATCATGCGAGCAATCGTCGATACAGGCTACAAAGGCTACGTCGCCCACGAGTTCGTACCCAAACGCGACCCGTTGACTTCACTCGCCCAGGCGGTCGAAATCTGCGACGTCTGATGCAACAATGTGAACCAGGAGCATAGTCAGAGTCTGTATGTGGGAAATTAAAGAGCCCATACCTGTCAAGCTGATCGTTGGCATCCTCGCTGCAAACGATCAGTGTCTGCCTATTGCCGTCGATGCGGTCGTTAGTGAACTCGGCCCGACAGACCTGCAAAGCGACATCTGGCCCTTCACCCAGACCAACTACTACCAAAAGCAGACGGGCAAAAACATCCTTAGACAATTCCTCTGCTTCGCCGAGCTTATTGATCCAGGTGAACTGGCGCGGATAAAAAATACCACAAATAGAATCGAACAGCACATGGCTAAATCGCTGGATTTGCCGCTGGCGAGGCCCATCAACCTCGACCCTGGCATCATCGAGCCTTCAAAATTGGTTCTCGCTACAACAAAAAACTACTCTCACCGTATATATATTGGCGAAAATATGTACGCTGAATTAACATTAACCTACGACAAAGGGCACTGGAAGTCATTTTATTACACGTATCCTGATTACAAAGAAAAACACTACCATGATTTCTTCACAAAGGTCAGAGACAAGCTGGTGCAACAATTGAAAGCAACAGGATGACACGAAACCTATATTGACAAAGCAAACGCAACTGTAAGGACCCGCGCATTGACCATCCTCGCAATAGCACTACTGATTAGTTCCTTCGCCGTCTCGGCTGTATTTACCGCCGTGATTCGAAAACGTTCGCTACGCAAGGGCTTTGTCGCACGCCCGGCTCGCGACCGCTACCACGAGACTATCGTCCCACTTGGCGGTGGTATCGCCATCTTCGCAACTCTCGCATTCTTCATCCTTGCCGCAGTTATTGCCATCAAGTTCGTCGCTGCCCCTGGCTACCTCGACTTCCTCGGCGACTCCATCACAATACACGTCCCAGGCTTTCTCGCCAAGATGCCCAATCTCCTGATTGTCCTGTTCCTGGTAACAGTCCTATTCGTCCTCGGCCTTGTCGACGATAAAAAACACCTCGGACCGTTCGTCAAACTCGCCGTCCAGTTCGCTGTTGCATTCACCGCCGCAGCATTTGCAGATATTCGCGTCGAGTTCTTCATCGAAAACAGGTTCATCACATCCCTGCTCTCGGCCTTCTGGATCGTGCTCATCATTAACGCCTTCAATTTCCTCGATAATATGGACGGCCTCTCTGCAGGCATCGCGGCAATCACAACCTCGATATTGTTCACCGCCTCCGCTCTGAGCGGCCAGGTCTTCGTCGGCTCAATGGCCCTGCTCCTGGTCGGAACTCTCCTGGGCTTTCTCGCATGGAACTTCCCACCTGCAAAGATATTCATGGGCGACGCGGGCTCCCTCGTCATTGGCTTCTTCGTCGCCCTGCTCACACTCCGCACAACCTATTACCACGAAAGCCTCAACGGACAATGGTACCCCGTGCTCATGCCGCTGATCGCTATGGCCGTGCCGCTTTACGACTTCACCAGCGTCACACTCCTGCGAATCAGCCAAGGCAAGAGCCCCTTCGTCGGCGACACCCAGCACTTCTCACACCGAATGAAACGCCGTGGCCTGTCCGACAAGCAAACCGTCCTGACTCTCTACCTCGCCACGCTCTGCTCAGGACTCGGCGCAACATTCTTGTACCAAGTCAATCTCATCGGCGCCGTACTGATTTTCGCACAAACGTTCATGATACTCGTAATCATAGCCATCTTTGAATCCACAGGTAAAAATGAACAGGTCTAAGCTAAACAGCACACACGACAAATCCAGGGCCATGGCCATTCTGGAAATAGCCCTGTTCGCAGTCTGCATCTGCGTCCTTCTTTTGCGAGCGACTTTCACCGAAGCCCCCCCCGCTCAATCATCAACACTGCCGATGAACCTCAGTGATTCCAGCTACAGCCTTGGCATATCGGGAATCCTCATATTTTCATTCCTGCTCTACCTTGTATGGAGCCTCTGCTCCGGCAGACTCCAATACCGCCCCACAGGCATCGAGATCGCCCTGCTCGTATTCTGCGCAGCCGCCCTGATATCAGGCATTGCCGCCTCGAACAAAAGATCGGCAATAACCTACGCATCTGTTCTCCTCGCCCCGCCGCTAATGGCTCTGCTTCTGGTGCAAATCCTCAGCTCGGCCAATAGGATCAGGCTCCTGCTTGCTGTCATAACCGCCCTCGCCGTCGTCAACGTCTACCAGGCCGCGGACCAGTTCTTCAGCACCAACCAAATGACAATCAACCAATACGAAGAGGAGCCACAAACCATTCTTGGACCGCTCGGCATTGAATCGGACACCCTCCAGCATTTCCTCTTCGAGCATCGCCTCTACTCCCAGGGCGCCCGAGGCTACTTCACAACGCGCAACTCCACAGGCGCATTCTTACTTATGTCGTTCTTCGCCGGCATAATCCTGCTCAGCGACAAGTTCAATAACCGCAAAGCCCTTGGCACGCGTCCGGCATCGCTGATAGCAGGCATCGCAATTCTTGTCGTAATCCTTTTCGGCCTAATGCTCACCAAGAGCAAAGGAGCAATCATCGGCCTGTTCTTCGCTGCCTTTGCACTTGCCCTCTACTATCGCTTTGGTCGCTGGCTCGGCGCACACAAAAAAGCGGTGCTCATCACATGCCTGCTGATCACC
This sequence comes from uncultured Pirellulales bacterium, assembly GCA_964649005.1. GTDB lineage: Bacteria > Planctomycetota > Phycisphaerae > Sedimentisphaerales > Anaerobacaceae > CAZGMJ01. Next base: position 3,521 of record CAZYMD010000227.1, on the reverse strand, counting down.
CTCACCGGCTCCGCTATAATCATCCAATATGGCCTCACCCACGACCGCCTCCCTGGCGGCAATTCCACACTCGTCCGCTGGCAGTATTGGCGAGCCGCCGCAGAGATGTTCGCAGATCACCCACTAACCGGTGTCGGCCCCGGTAATTTTGGCAATTTCTACCCTCGCTACAAACCCCCCGCCGCTCCGGAGTCAGTCGCCGACCCGCACAACTTCATACTCAGCATGCTCTCCCAATTCGGCCCGCTCGGCTTGGCCGCGTTTCTCGCAATGATAGCAGTTCCATTAGCCAAAGTGACAAAGCTTGCCACCGCGAAAAACGCCCCGATCAAACACAAACCCGAACGCGATGAAAAAATACTCCTCCCCGTCATACTCGCCGCCGCATCCGCAATGCTGCTTTTGATCCGCCCTCTGCTCATGCCGACCTCAATCGAGGCGCCACCCGAAGTGCTCCTCTATGTCACCTTCGCCTTCTTCATAGTCCCCGCAGCGGTCTTCTTCATCGCCTTCTTCATGCTGGCCGGACAAATTCGCCTCAGCCGTAAGACCAAAACAAAAACAGCAAGTCCTGAGAGCCGAATGCCGTCCAGCGCCATTCCCATTCTCTTCTGCGCACTGCTCGCAGTGGCAGTCCACAACCTCATCGACTTCGCTATCTTCGAGCCGCCTGTGTTCACAACATTCTGGGCCCTTCTCGCCTGCATGCTCGCCGCTTACTTCAACGAGCACCCGCAAAAAATCATGACCCTCCGCCGAAAGCCGGCCGTGACAATAGCCGTCTTCGCACTTTGCTCCGTCACAGCATGGGCCTATCTCACCTATGCCTTCCTGCCTGATGAGAGAGTAGCCGGCAAAATCTTCGACGCCAAGCAGGCCATGTCCGCCGGCCAGTTTGAAATAGCCCACAATCTCCTTGAAGCCGCCGAAAGAGACGACCCGCTCAGCCCCGATCCGCCGGCGACGCACGCCCGATTCTATCTCAGGAATTTCCAGTGGTCTCAGAGCCAGGACCGAAACCTCCTGCTCCAGGCCAAACACCACTTGCTAAGCGCAATAAAGAAAGATCCTGCAACATACAAGAACTTCGAAAAGCTAACGGAAACATACTCACGACTGGCCGAGCTTCCAACCGAAGACGATCCTCAAGTGTGGCGTCAAAAGGCCCTGGACGCCGCCACCCATGCCGTAGAACGCTACCCAGGCTGCGGCCGACTACACCTCGACCTGGCCCAAACAGCCGAGCAGCTTGGCAAAACCGACCTCGCGATCACTCACTACAAGCGCGCCATCGAAATCGAAGACGCATACCGCCGCCAATTCAGAATAATGTACCCCGACAGAAAAGAAATAGTCAGCCGCCTCGGAAACGACCAATACAAATTCGCCACACAGAAGAGCATCGAACTTTCTGCGAAATAGTAAGACCACCCTCCCTTTTCAACTTTGCCGTTTATCTACACCGACCATTCTTCCGTACCCCCACCAAAATAATCTTGACAAAAACGAAAACGTTCGTCTATAATTGATATTAACCAGATTATATAGGTCCGGATTTCCACATATAGTGGGTGATAAATGGAGTTGTACTTGATAATATAGAGTTTATGGAGACCATTCAAGCCAGTTCCGACCATCTGTTACGGAAGAACTCAATGGGTGAAGCATGCAAGGACGCTCTTAAGCTCGATTTTGACCGCAGATTGAAGCTCGAATTTCATGGGACCAAGGTCACGAGCGATGGAGGTGTGTATTAGCCATGTCGCTGGCCAAATTTGTTGAAATCGAGGCCCTATTGTGCTATTATGGTGACTATGGCGTACAGGAGCACCGATTATGAAGTCAAATGGCAAATCCCGGTTGATAGTACAGGATCAATGGAAACCACTAAGGTCGACTTTGCTCGCCGTTGCCTGCTTCTGTTCGACGGTGTGGGGACAGGGGAAGGATATCGAGAGCGATCTTGAGACTCAGAAGAAGAATCTTAGAACCATATCACAAACAAAGGAATGGGTGCAGACGTGCGTAGACGAGTGTAACGGCACGTTCGCTAGGAAAGATATTTCAGTCGAGACGTGGGAGGCTTTCTTCGGCGATTATTTTCGGGAGAATGCTTTTACCGATCCTTTGCGTTCTTATCTGTGGTATCCGGCTTTCGGCTGGTTGAGCGAGGAAACGCATGACAAGCTGCAACGTGCGCTGGTGCGCCCTCTGATTAACAATGTTGCCTCTGCAATGCAAAGGCACCGATTTGTCTGGGACAGAGCTCTTGTTCGCGATCCTGTGCTTTATCAAACTGTGATGAACAGCCTGCGGTTTTTGAATTGGCTCGGCGGCGATTACACGAAGTTTAGGCAGCCGAGTTCGGTATTGCCGCAATCGATCAAGGATGATGTATTCGAGGCTCAGTGCGGTTTGTTGTCGGAGCATCCGCGGTGGCTGAGAGCCGGTGCGCGGCTCAATTCGACGAAGGAGCCGTGGGCGGCTTCTGTGCGGGCGCAGCTTTGGATGAATCTGCGGTATGTCGAGCCTTTGGGAAGTTCGCGGAAGAAGAGAATATCTGAGTTGACAGGCTTGTCGGGGCTGCATCTGCGGATCTGGAACGAGTATTCGGTTCTCCTGATTGACAACGGAGTTTATGACAGGGATCAGTTGACGGCGGTCTATTCCTTACTGCGTGCTGTGCCCAGGCAACTGGTGCGGCTCGGCGCAATAGGGACTTTTGAAGACTGGAACAGTGTCCGGCATTCAGGAGCGGAGACTTTCTTCCTCACGCCATCGGGTTACATCAGCATATGGAGCGGCAAGCCGGGGGAAGGAAGGACAATATCCGAATTTCCCAAGGACATCGCCGAATTGGAGACGGACAATTTTGGAATGATATTGGCGCACGAGTTCAATCATACGGTGAGAGAAAATTGTTTTACTGTAGAGCAGGAGACGCGGGAGAAGCAGCTTATAGAAGAGGCGGGCAGAGAGGCGCAAAATTATCTTCGAAGCATGTTTGGCGGGGATGTTTTTGTGGACGGTCCACAGGAGTTCTTTGCTTCGATTTCGAACTCGTATTTTGCGGACACGGCGCATTTGCTGCGTTTGGGTCTGAAGCGATTCGACGATGGCCGGAGGCAGCCGCTGGATCAATTCCTGTTCTTTGCGGATGTTTACTCGGTTGGAACAAATGAGACGAGGGGCTATCGGCTGCCGGGGAGCGGCAAGCTCTATTCTTATCCGATTCCATTGGAGCGAGACGCCGCCGGGAGAATAATCGCGATTACTGTTGGTGGAAAGAGCTGGCGGTTTGTGCGAAACGCGGAAGGTAAGATATCTGATTATCGGTAAATGCTATGGTACAGGACAAGACATCAGATGAGAGATTCGGTTGGAAAATTTTGTCTTAGGTTTCCATGAATGAGTCCACACTAAAAACCAGCCTTCACGCGGCTTGTCTGAAATCTTGTTTAGGAATAAGGCGACAGCGGCTTTTGTCTTGAACTCTCACTTTCCGAAGCTTGTTTCGGCTA
>CAZYMD010000226.1:402-7515 GCA_964649005.1 uncultured Pirellulales bacterium | reverse complement strand
TTAGATTGCTACACGAGAAAACCAGTGACCCACCCATAACTGACCCATTACCTCTGAATCTCTATCATCGCCCGTTTTCTCAAGACAGCCGCGATTCTACTCTTCCATCAAGGAAACTATTTTCGGCATGGTTCTGTAACATCTTGATTTCTTGCTTGAGCAAACCCGAATTACGAAAAGTTCAGGAAACTCGGCTCTTTGGACCGATTACAAGGGTGGAGCACCGGCGCAATGAGGGCTGAAAATCTCCAAAGGAATGCAAGTGACCAAAAAATTAGGCACAATTCGATCGATAGTCTTTATCATGGTGGCCGTCTCATTGGCCGCCCTGGCATATCTGGGCCGGGGCCTGTATGGCCGTGCGATAACTATCCACGAACTACTAAGCGAGAACAAAAATCTCAAGCACGCCATTACCAACCTTACTACCGAAGACCAAATCGGCTATGCGAAGGTGACCGACCAGCAAATAACCGATAATGGCCTCCGTACCACAATAACGTTTGTCGAAACCGCACGTGACGATAAGCTTAAAAAGGTATTGGAAAAGCAATATACAATTGAAGGCGACATCATCCACTTCGACGCCTTGATTGTAAAATTCAACGACCAGTTGGTAATAAATGGCAAATCCAGGGCAATGTACCTCTGGAGAAGAGTTTACGGCGAAACCATGGCTCCACAGAACGGACTGCCAATCGAGCAGCCGGGAGCCGAATCACAAAGATACAAAGACCTGCTCCAGGCCCTTCCTATAGAGCAGCGACAAACGTTTTGGTCCAATATCTGGGACTTAGCCAACGACCCGGAGAAGCTCAAGCAGCACGGTGTGGAAGCCATCTATGGAAATGCCATCTACCCAAGGCTGCGGCCCGGCTTGATTTACGTCTTCAAGATCGGCCCAACCGGACAGGTCTATCCCGAAGTGATCCCCGACATATAATCAAAATCCCGGAAACACATAACTTCCGAAATCACCCCTTCCTTAATACCTGTGCCATGCACAGATCAGCTCTAAACACTGGTCCAGAGCAAAAAGACCGCCCCAAAGCGCCTTTTGGAACCTTACGGATTGACGCCTCCGAGAGTGTCGGTTATTGTATGTTTCGTTCGTTTGTTTTTAATTTCTTTGGGGATTTTTGCCAATGCAGGGACGCACAGACTTTGACGTAGTAATAATCGGAGCAGGGATAGTCGGTCTCGCCTCAGCGTACAAGATTGTCCGAAATCATCCATCGGTGCGTGTCGCCGTATTGGAGAAGGAAGACCGTTTGGCCGCCCACCAGACCGGCCGCAACTCGGGTGTCATCCACTCAGGCCTCTACTATAAACCAGGCTCAACCAAGGCAAAAACCTGCGCCGCGGGACGAAAAGAGCTTATATCCTTCGCCAGGGAACACGGTATCCCCCATGATATCTGTGGTAAAGTAATAATAGCCACCCGTCAGAATGAGCTGCCAGGCCTCCAGAAGATATACGACACAGGCCGGAAAAACAAAATCGAAGGCCTTGAGAAAATAGATCCCGACCGGATCAGGGAAATCGAGCCCGCAACCGAAGCAATTGCCGGATTGCGAGTGCAATGCACCGGTATCATCGATTACGTAAAAGTAACCGAGAAGCTCGCCGAGCTGATCGAAGCCAACGGTGAAAACAAGGTATTTCTGTCGCATGAAGTCACCGGCTTCGAGAAACACGACTTCTATACGAAAGTAGTCACCGCAAAGCGGATTATCTCCACGCCAAACATAATCAACTGCGCTGGCCTGCAATGCGACCGAATAGCGGAAATGGAGGGACTTAACCCGAAGATGAGAATCATCCCATTCCGAGGCGACTACTATGAACTAACCGAAGAGGCCGCCGCAAAGGTAAAGAGCCTGATATATCCCGTGCCCGATCCTGCTTTTCCATTTCTGGGCGTTCATTTCACCAGGATGATAGATGGCTCAGTCGAGTGTGGTCCCAATGCTGTGTTCTCGTTCAAAAGGGAGGGCTATGGCAAGACCGATTTCAATCTGAAAGACGCCTGGGCGTCACTCTCCTACAGCGGCACATGGCGACTATTTCTCAAACACTGGCGTTACGGCCTCGCTGAATACGCCAGAGCCTTTTCCAAGAGAAGATTCCTCCATCAGTTGAAGCGGTTAATCCCTTCGCTTGAAATCGATGAAATTAAGCCAGGCAAGTCCGGTGTCCGTGCACAGGCCATCGGCCCAAGAGGCCAGTTGATAGACGACTTCAAAATTGAAAAACATGGCAATTGCATCCACGTTCTTAACGCCCCGTCGCCCGCCGCTACAGCGTCACTGGCTATCGGTGAGTACATTTGTTCGATAGCCGCGAACCGCTTCAACCTCCCGAAGCCGAAGATGGCTATAGACAACGGAAAGAAAGCAAACGCCAACCGCATAGAGAAAGCTATCGCAACGAAACCGACAATCGACGACAAGGACAAAGCAGCTCCTGCAAAACCTGAAAAAGACACAAGTAAAATTGTCGAGATCGTTTCGAGCGACAAGACGGATGAGCCAAAGATTGAGCAGGCCGCGGTGAAAGACAATCGAAAGCAAGAGGCCAGGCAGTCCAAGACAACGCGAAAAAAACGGTCAGGCAAAAAAAAGAAACCAGGAGCGAGTGCAAAGAGATAAGCTTCTCGGTTCCCGAACGAACGGTCACTCGCATCACAGCCACTATATGAAAGAACGGCATGGTTGATCTGCAACACAAAGACTATGTGGTTATCGTGCAGTGTCACATCGTTAAGCAGCGATGTTCGGGATACTATTGCGAAAAGGCATATACCGAACGCACAGGCGGCTTCGCCTCGTATCCGGCGGACAAAAACTACCGCAGGCTGAACATGACCTGTGGCGGCTGCTGTGGCAGGGCCCTGCATCGCAAGCTCACGAACCTGATCAGACAAATCGGCAAAAACGAAAAGATCACAAAGGATCGTATCGTCGTGCAACTATCCTCATGCATCACAAAGGACAACTACCACGCCACTCCGTGCCCGCACCTTGATTACCTCAAGGGATTGATCGCGAAAACAGGACTGGATGTGCTCGAAGATACGCAGATTAGCGAGAAAGCCCAGGCCCGGCGAGAGTCTGGCCTCTACACATCCGGTACATAGCTGATGGCCAGGTATAGAACCAACAGTCTGTTCGCACCGGAATCACCACAGGAAGAGACACCCTACAATCATACAATCCGTGTTGCATTCCAATCGGCCGCTGATATGGAGTTCGACTACGCAGTGCCAGACGACCTTTGGCCGATCCAGTTAGGCCGCCGAGTCCAGGTCCCTTTCGGCAAACACAACAAGCTGCAAACCGCCTTCTGCGTTGGCGTCGATATGTGCACAGACAACGAAACAACCGCCCAGAAATCGCAAAAGCCTTTCAAGCTCAAGCATGTGTGTGCCATCGTTGACACTGAACCGCTAATAGACGACCTGTTAATCCAACTCGCTCGCTGGATTAGCGAGTACTATGTATGTCCCCTTGGTCAGGTGTTGGCCGCCATGGTCCCCGCTGCAGTGAAAAAAGGCGCAGGCCTCAAAACCTGTAAATACATCTATCTAACCAATGCGACTCAGGAAACGCTACAAAAACTCAGAGGCGCCAAGCAGAAAGATATCGTAGCGACTCTGAGTGAAAGAAAAGCCATCGACCGCGTTTCCGCCATAGAACTATCCCAACTACTCGCAGACATCGGCTGCACTAACGAGCCGATCAAGAGACTCGCCGAGAAGCTGATAGTCAGAATATCACTGGAAACCACCCTTGTAGCCCTGCCCGCAATCCCTCAAGCCATGCTCGTCGAGCAGCAGGTTGTCACCCTCAACGAAGATCAACAGCGTGCTCTCGACCACCTGAACTCCAGTATAGAATCGGGCCTATTCGGCGTAACACTCCTGCATGGCGTCACCGACAGCGGCAAAACCGAACTCTACATCAGGGCCATTCAGCAGTCTCTATCCAAAGGCAAGAGCGCAATTGTGCTGCTGCCTGAAATTGCCCTGACCACTCAGACCATCCAGCGCTTTAACGCTCGCTTTGACAGAATCGCCGTCATGCATTCGGGTCTGACCGCCTCCCAGCGAAATGCGCAGTGGCGCAAAATCAAGGCCGGTCAAGCCGACGTCGTCATAGGCGCCCGCTCGGCGGTGTTCGCCCCGCTCGACAACCTTGGCCTTATCGTCGTCGACGAAGAGCACGAGCCAAGCTACAAACAGGACACAGCCCCCCGCTACAATGGCAGGGATGTCGCTATCAAACGCGCACACATCGCCAACGCTCTCTGCATTCTTGGCAGCGCCACACCGTCACTGGAGACATTGCAAAACTGTGGCACAAAGAAACACTTCAGCCTCGTCCGCCTGCCCAAAAGGGTGATGAACCTGCCCATGCCCAAAATGACGCTCGTGGATATGCGAGTAAACACGCCCACAAGAAGCGGCATCGAACTTCTCAGCGAACCTCTGGCGAACAAACTCAACGAAGTCCTCGCCAATAAAGAGCAGGCGATACTGCTGCTCAACAGGCGAGGCTACAGCAACTTCGTCTTCTGCCCATCCTGTAAACACACACTGCACTGCCGCAATTGTGATGTAACACTGACGTTTCACCGTTCAGGCGCCACCCGAAAAAAGACAATGCCGACCATAACGGGCAGCCACATGAAACGCGGCTATGCAATCTGCCACTACTGTCTCGCTCGAACGCTCGTCCCCGAAATGTGCCCCATCTGCAGCACGCGCATGACAATGATCGGACTCGGCTCACAGCGCCTCGAAGAAGAAATCCTTCTGAAATTCCCCAAGGCGAGACTGTTAAGGATAGACAGCGATTCAATGGCGAGCAAAGACTATTACGATGTGCTTGCCGATTTTAGTCAGGGCAGAATCGACATCCTGGCCGGAACCCAGATGCTGGCCAAAGGCTTGCATTTCCCAAACGTGACATTGGTGGGAATAATCAGCGCCGACACGTCCCTCTACTTGCCCGACTTCAGAGCAAACGAACGAACCTTCCAACTGATCTCGCAGGTAGCCGGACGTACCGGACGATCGGAAAAAAAAGGCACTGTTTTCGTACAAACATTCCTCCCCGACCAACCCGCCATCAGGTACGCCATCAGCAACGACTTTACAGGCTTCATAGAAGAGGAGCTAAAGCACCGTCGCGCCTGCAACCTCCCCCCCTTCTGGCGTCTGGCCGTGGTGGGCATGCGGGATATGAATTTCGACAGGCTTGAACTCGCCTGCAAGAAAATGCGAGATAGAATCAATGGCATTATAGGACGCGACAGTTTGAACATTCTCGTCCGCGGCCCAATGCCTGCCACAATCAGCCGACTCCAACGATTCCACAGAATGCAGATAATCGTCCAGGCCCCCAACGCCGGAACGATGCAGGCCCTGTTCACCCGCCTCAGACGCGAGCCCCCCATCAAGCCAGCCGTAAAAGTTGCGATAGATATTGATCCAATGAACCTGTTATGAAGTGCAATACGCAAACTAACGCGGTATATTCCCGCCTAACCTTAACGGACAATAGCTCAGTTTGGCCAGAGCGTCCCCTTAGGGAAGGTTGCGAGTTCCATCACCTCAAGCACGGCGTAGAAACAGTTTCTCAAAAAGAGTATTGACTATCATCCCCGAAACACTATAGTTGCGCCCTGGTCGTAGTTAGCGGACAATAGCTCAGTTTGGCCAGAGCGTCCCTTAGGGAAGGTCTCAAGTCTTATCTTTTGGTTAATTGGAGAGATTCTTATTGCATTTTCCGTCTATATACTTCGAAGCCTTAAGACAGGTAAACTCTACATTGGGCACACAGACAATCTGGCGAGAAGGCTTGAAGAGCACAACACAGGCCGCGGCGGCAAGTACACCCGACAGAACGGTCCATGGAAAATGGTATACAGCGATCAGCATTCTAACCGTTCTTCTGCAGCAAAGCGTGAAAGATACCTCAAAAGCACACGAGGATCCCAAGAAAAGAAAAAATTGGCCGGTATCGCAAGCACTGTCCAAAAGTATCTTCCAGAAGAAGAGAGCTGACTATCGCCCTGGAAACACCGTAGTCGCGCCTTGGTTTCAGTTAGCGTTCAATAGCTCAGTTTGGCCAGAGCGTCCCTTAGGGAAGGTCGCACGTTCCATCACCTCAAGCACGGCGTAGAAACAGTTTCTCAAAAAGGCTGTTGACTATCATCCCGGAAACACTATAGTTATGTCTTAATTGCAGTTACCGGGGAGTAGCTCAGTTTGGCCAGAGCGCTGCGTTCGGGACGCAGAGGTCGCAAGTTCAAATCTTGTCTCCCCGATTCATCCGAATCCATCCCAATCCCATCACCGGCTTAAGCCGCCGCCTTTCTTTGTAATGCCCCCACCCAACAGATGCAGCACACCGCGAGCTTCTGATGCACTATAGTTAAAGATCGTAAAGCCCCCCGTACCCAGCTCGCGAGTGATGTTGATCTGCTCGATAAGTTTGCATATATCAGTCGGATCGCTCCACGTGCTCAATCCGATCCCCGGATAGCACCGAACTTTGCCAACCCACTTCAACTGCCGCTCGACCATACTGCGAAACTGACCGGTAGACGCTGTATAATCCATCGGGCACACGAAATCGAGATAGCCCCGCTCACACCACACACCCCAGTCCTGCCCGATAGTGTCCCGATCCGCAGACCAGCTCCTAAACACCGCCGCAGATATTTTCAACCCAGCTCTTATCTTACGCCCCCTCTCAGCCACCGCCGCAACAACTTTTGTTATCTGCGTCCTGCGAAACTCCAGCCATTTTTCGCTCAACACTGCATCGTCCCTCACATCGCCAGGCCAGTTACTAACACTCCCCCCAATAGCCGCTTCGAACCGCTTGCGACAACCTTCGCAGAAACATCCTTCCCTGCCCGGATACCGAATATAGTCGAAGTGAACGCCGTCAACCGCATACTTGCTCGCCACCTCGAGCATCGAGTCAATCTCCAGCTTTTGATTCGCCGGATGCGATGGACACAACCACCGCTCATTCGCCGATCCATCGTAGCTTACCTGCGTCCTGCCCTGCTCCTTCATCGCCGCCATGAACTGCTTAT
>CAZYMD010000226.1:0-392 GCA_964649005.1 uncultured Pirellulales bacterium | reverse complement strand
GCCCATATTGTAGTTCACCTTCCAGACATGGCACTCAATCCCATATTTCCTGCACGCCGCCAAACACTGCTCGATCTGGTCCCCGCGCTCGCTCACCGCCGCCGCAACAGGAAGCACGTCGCTCTCATAGAAAGCTGCCCCTCCCCACATCATATTGGGCAGTATCGCCGTAAAGCCGTTCTCCGCCAGAACCTTCACAGCCTCGTCCCAGCTCATCCCATCAACCCCGAACGCACTATGACACCAAAACGCCCGATGCTCCCCCGCCTCTGGCCGCTGCGCAAGGCAGTACGAACGCACCATCTCCTCGCCGGCCTGCTGCGCTGTGACGATGGATTGGGAATAATCGCCGCTCGAAGCACAACTCGCCGCTTTTTTTCGCAACCGCCCCG
>CAZYMD010000225.1:0-7540 GCA_964649005.1 uncultured Pirellulales bacterium | reverse complement strand
TGTATAATACCTACCTAACATACAACATGACCATAACTAATCGAATCATCCTTAATCAAATCGTCATTAGTAAATTGTAAATAATAAATCTCTCTGGCTTGCCCCACCATCATGCGAGCGTTCGCCTATATGTCGAAGATCCCGATCCATCGGGGGTCCTATTACACAATCAATCAAAAATCGAAAACCCCGGCCCATTCGCGACAAGCAGTATGAATCCAATTTCAGCACAAAAACGACCAATTTCGCACAAAAACCGTTCAAAAGTGAACGAAAACAACGCAAAACTACTCAAAACTGCAAAATGCCAAAAAACGATGCAACTGCTTATAACACAAATGTTTACATCAATAACACAAGCCGAAGGCAGTATAAAAACAAACCCAATTCAAACCCAAAAAAAGCTAACGACCTTCGGCTGTCATCCCCGCATGTCGTAGGCGGGGACCCAGAAAAACTAATTATGCAAAACAAAGCCAATTTTGCCCCGGCAAAGAACCGACACGTACGCACATACCCAGAACCTCACAAACAAGGCCAGGAACAAATCATGCAAAACAAAGCCAATTATCATAATAGGAAAGACAGTGAGCATGGGCAATGCAGTTTCGCCCAACATCACCAACCACTCAAGCCACGCTTTTGCTTTGACCCGGCCCATAGTTTCGATTATCCTCAACCCGCGTGCTGCAAAGGGTGAGTACTCGCCACTCGCCGACACTAAAGGCAGAAACTGGGGATATTTGCATGATTTACGACATTCTATACGGCGTCGTGTTTCTGGCAGGCTGTTTTCTGGCGTTTGTCATAGGCCGCAAGTTCGCCGGCAAACCAAAGACCGAATCCAAGACAACCACTCTGCTGGTCAGGTCCATCCAGGCCATCGCGGAGCTGGCCGTGCTCGAATACATCACAGAAGGCGTCACAGAGATAAAGGAAAAGAAGACCAATCTTCTTACCGTCCGCTGGAAAAGGGGCCTGCTGCGATACACCGCCAAGCTCAAAGTAGGCTTCGACCTCGACAGGCTGGACTATTCCGTCGAAGAAACACAGCAGCTCATTCACATCACCCTGCCCCAGCCGCGTATTCTGAGCTGCGAGATTTACAACCGCAAGTTCTATAAGCTCCCCCTGGAAAAAGCTGAGAACGTGCCCTGGAAATACGACATCATTCAGGACTTCTCATCCGAAGAGGTCCTCGCACTCGACGATGAGGCCAGGAACAACGCACTGCAAAATGTCAACGAGTTCTACGTCCTCGATTTGCTCCGCGACAAGACGAAGCTGGCCTTTAAGAAGATCTTCTCGTTATCATATCCAGACTACAATACGGATATCACGATATCCGAACCGGCGGGTGAAAAACAAAAACCTGAATTACCCGCTGGCACCGTGATAGAAAACAAGAACGACAAGCAGGCTTAGCTTATGTCTGATTGGTCATGCTAATGAGCGATCCGATAGTGTCACTTGTCACCAGCCCCAAGGGACATATATAATAGTATATAGGATACCCAAATATGACACAATACTCGCGACGCCGATTCCTAAGCTGTGCCGCAGCTACAGCAGCCCTGCCCTATTTCGTCCCTTCTTCCGCTCTCGGCGCCGATGGGACTACAGCCCCCAGCGCACGAATCACAATGGGCGCGATAGGCATAGGCGGCATGGGCACGCACGATCTGAAGAACTTCCTCCAGCAGGATGATGTACAGGTCCTTGCTGTATGCGACGTCGATACGGAACGCCGAAACAAGGCCCTCAATTTAGTGAACGAAAGGTACGGCAACACCGATTGCGCCGCATACAACGACTTCTACGAAGTGATCGCGCGAGATGATATAGACGTCCTGCTGATCGCCACCCCGGACCATTGGCATGCCCTTATCGCGCTGGCAGGCGCGAAGGCGGGCAAGGACATGTACTGCGAGAAGCCGATCTCGCTAACAGTCGCCGAAGGTCGCACCGTCGCTGATACCATGAAGCGATACAGCCGAGTCTACCAAAGCGGCACCCAGCGGCGCAGCATACGCAGCTTTGCGTTCGCCGTCGAAATGGCCCGCAGTGGCAGGATAGGCAAGCTTCACACGATCCACACCGATCTGGCGCCCGGACCAGCCTGCGGTCCACAGCAGCCACAACCTATCCCCCAAGGCTTCGACTACGATCGCTGGCTCGGGCCCTCTCCTTATGCTCCATACACACCCAAGCGCTGTCACGGCAGCTTCCGTTGGGTCTTCGACTACTCAGGCGGCCAACTAACCGACATCGGCGCCCACTTCAACGATCTCGCCCAGTGGGGCAACAACACTGAGCTGACAGGACCCATCGAGTATGAAGGCCGGGCTGATTTCCCCACCGATGGCCTTTTTAACACTCCCACGAACTTCGAAATCACCACAACCTACGCCAACGGCGTCAAGATGATTATGCACGACAAGTCGCCCAAGGCCATAAAGTTCGTAGGCGACGAAGGCTGGGTCAGCGTGGACGACGACGGCAATGTGGATGCCGAGCCAAAGTCAATATTACAGCTTAGAAGATTCACGCAACATGGATACAGCTACATGCAGGGCCACCACCGTAATTTCCTGGACTGCGTGAAAACCCGCTCCCGCACCATCGCTCCGCCCGAAGTGGCCCACCGATCCACCACGACCTGTCACATAGGCAACATCTGCCTGCGTCTTGGCCGCAAGCTAAGATGGAATCCGCAGATCGAACGATTCATAAACGATGACCAGGCCAACAGAATGCTCGCAAGAGCCATGCGCAGCCCCTGGCATCTTTAAGCACATGAATACCTAACGACCTATTCTGTGGAACTCCGAGAGAAGGTAACGAACAAGCACGCACTGCAACTTCTCTCAAAAAACAAAACCAGCCTACCAACAACAGACAATGCCTCGACTACTCGAGGTTTTCCTTGATCTTGTCGTAGACGATTCTGGACTTCGTCTCGTCGCCGAAACCGGCACGGATCGACATTGCAGTCGGGCCTTCCTCAGTAACGTTGAGCTTTATCGTGATCTTGGTGTCCTGTGCATCCCGCGCGATAATAAGGGCCGAGGTTGCATCCTTGCTGTCCCTCGTGAGCGTCAGCTCCAATTGTTGCACGGCCTGTTTGGAGGCCGCGTAGACAGCATCCAGCCTCTTGGCGTCAAACGCCTCGAGGTCCCCTCTGATGTACGCGACAGTACCGGCGGCACCGGCGCCTACAGCGGCAACTATACAACCCTGGGCGCAGATCGCCACGACAACAAGCATTAACAACAGGATATGGCGTGAGATTTGCATAATACCTTCCTTTCGTTCAGTATTCGTTCCTTCGTCTACTGAACCCTACAGTACCGCTGCAAACACCGCCTGTCAATCCCGGAGCCGGCGCACTTCAAGCAGTTCGGGCCTGCTTGCCATAGGATTTTGGTTTTCAACTTTCATCTTTGCCCATAAGATAGCTATATGCTCGAAAAAGGACTTGTGCAGATATATACCGGCGACGGTAAAGGCAAAACAACCGCAGCCTTCGGTCAGGCTCTCAGGGCCGCCGGACAGGGCAATAAGGTGCTGATCTATCAGTTCCTAAAGCCCCCCTCATTGGACTTGGGCGAACGTTTCGCCCTGCAGCTCGGGGCCGTGCGCATAAGGGTCGAGGCGCTCGATGCACCCTGGGATATGAGCAAATCATCCAAAAATCCGGATGCGGTGGCCAGTATGCGGAGTGAGATCGCGGCCGTGTTGGGAAGGATCGCGGAAACCGCTGAGAAGAGATTCTACGACGTGATCATACTCGACGAGATCGTATATTGCCTGTCACAATCTCTGGTCCGACTGGAGGACATTAAGAGCATTATCGACCGAAAGGATTCGAGGGTGGAGATTGTAATGACCGGGCGCGGTGCAACCGAGGAACTGATCCAACTGGCGGACCTGGTTACTGAGATGAAGATGGTAAAACATCCCTTCGATACTGGACAGCCCGCTCGACAAGGCATCGAGTATTAAAGTTGATTTAGGAGACAACACAAGCATGGCAAAGACTGTAGCGGCCATAATATGTTGTGCCGGCCCGGGAAGTCGATTCGGCGGCAAGAGAAGAAAACAATACGTCGACGTTGCAGGCAGAGCTGTTTTCCTGCGAAGTGTTGAGCTTTTCTCGAACCGTCCCGACGTCAAACAGATTCTGCTGGGCATCTCAGAAGAGGACGAAGAGCTTGTCTCGGTAAAATGGGGCCCGAATCTGAAATTCTTCAGCGTTAAAACATTCTTCGGAGGCGCCGAGCGTTTCGATACCGTAAATAAAGGCATCGCCCTGCTCAATGACGATATCGACCTGGTGGCTGTACACGATGCGTGCCGATGTTGTGTCACCGATGACATAGTGGAAAGGACTATCGCCAAAGCAAGCGAAACCGGCGCGGCGATGGCCGCATGTCCCGTCACGGCTACAATCAAAAAAGTGCAGGATGAGATAATCCTCGAAACCATCGACAGAAGCGATCTTTACGAAGCACAGACTCCTCAAATTTTCGACAAGGCCCTACTGCTCAAAGCCTACGCGAATTTGCCCAACGTGGACCAGGGCAAGATCAGCGACGACTCCCAACTCGTCGAAGCCCTGGGGGAGAAGGTGTCAATTGTCGAGACCGATTCGTCCAACATAAAAATAACCAAGCCAAGCGACATTCCAATCGCTGAGGCAATTCTGAGATCCCGGCCCAAACCCAAGGCGGAAGGTTATACAGGCCCGTTCATCGAAGCACAATGGTGAGAAGCTATTAATGGCAGGCCATGGCCGAACTGAATCGAAGGACCTGCCTCGTAAAGACAATCGAAAAGCAAGAAGGAGACAAACAATGAAAATATCGATCACTAAGATGTTAACCGTAATAGCGTTGGCTATGCTGACGATCCTCGGAGGCTGCTATGGATCGAAAGGACCTGACAGTAAGATGCCGCTGGCATTTGAGGCGGACTTTGAAGATGGTTCGCTCGATGCATGGAGTCCCACAGATGCTGCTGCCTGGCGAATCGAAGATAGTCAGGGCGGCAAGGTGCTGGCATTGTACAAGCAGAGCAAGTACAGCCCACCAGTGCGATCACCGATTAATATCAATCTCGTTAAGGATATTGTCGTCGGCAGCTTCGTTTTGGACCTGAAAATGCACTCGACAACCAAAGACTACGGCCATCGTGACCTGTGCCTCTTCTTCGGACGCCAGGACTCATCGCACTTCTACTACGTCCACATCGCAAACCAGTCCGACCCACACGCCAATTCGATCTTCATCGTCGATGGCGAACCCAGGGTTTCCATCGCCGAGATGCGCACCGAAGGCACCAAATGGGATGAAGGCTGGCACAACATCCGTCTCGTTCGCGACGTTGAAGCAGGAACGATCCAGGTCTTCTTCGACGATATGGTGACACCGATTATGACCGCAACCAACAATAAATTCAAAGAAGGCAAGGTAGGTATTGGCTCATTCGACGATACAGGCCAGTTCGACGACATCAAGTTGCGAGGTGTTCTAAGATAAAGACACGATTATATCTTGCAATAAGGAGTGCTGACTGTATGAAAAATCATATTATCCTCATTTGCGCAATGTTTTTGAGTATGCCGCTTTTTTTAGTCGGCTGTAACAATTCAGCCAAGCACTCATACAACTATTCATTCGAACAGCGCTATATCACCATCACGACCGAACCATCGAATGCCAAGGTTACTTTACTTCAACCGTTTGGCCAACATTCTGTATCTTTGGGTAAAACCCCATTGAACGCAAGACCCGTTGCGGTCATGACGAAACTTAAGTCAGTGAAAAACATGCGAATCTCACCCCAGGCATACGCAACCTACATGAACAATGCAGTTGTGCGAATAGAGCATGAAGGATATGAATACTTTTACGGCCCCCTTAAAACCGATCCTAACGAGACGATAAAGCATCACATTAAATTGCAGCCATTAACCAGCAAATAGTAGTGCGAACATCTGCCACAAAGAAAGCTCGCCTTACCAAATGGGCCACCTGACACACTCCTGAATTCTGTTGCAGAATCCTGACAATATGCTACGCTGTAGAGTGACAGGTTTCGGAGCGGATTGGCGATGGTTAGTTCGAGCCATCAGGAGCTTGTTAGCGGCTTGAAGTAATAACATGGAAAAGGAGGCGCGACAATGGAATGGAGATCAACCGAGAGGGCTGTCTGGCGAAGAAAGGGCTGTTTGTGGCCGGCTGTAATTGCGATCATATTTATTCCATCATGTATATCGCCCTCGATAAAAGCGGAGTATCAACCGGCCGCGGGGCCTTTGATGACCAGATGGGCAAAGGATGTCTCACCCGCCGACGTGCATAGCGAATACCCGCGCCCGCAAATGGTTCGACGCGACTGGCTCAACCTGAACGGTCTGTGGGAATACGCAATCCAGCCCAAAGAAGCGGTTCAGCCTCAGCAATTCGACGGGCATATCCTCGTTCCCTTCGTCCCGGAATCGGCGCTTTCGGGGGTGATGAAGCCTGTGGGCGAAAACAACCGCCTTTGGTATAGACGCACCTTCACAATCCCCGGTAAATGGATAAAGCCGCGTAACCCGGGCGCAGAATTCAAGATCCTGCCCGAACGAAGAATTATGCTGCACTTTGGGGCTGTGGACTGGGAGACAACAGTATGGGTCAACGGTCAGCTCGTCGGGACCCACAAAGGGGGATACGATCCGTTTACGCTTGATATAACCGACGCACTGAATATAAAAGGCGACCAGCAAATCGTAGTCAGCGTTTGGGATCCGACGGACGCCGGACCACAACCTCGAGGCAAACAGGTTCGAAAGCCCAACGGAATATGGTACACCGCCGTAACCGGAATATGGCAAACAGTCTGGATCGAGCCGGTTGACGAGGCGATTATACAATCATTGACAATCGTACCTGACATCGACTCAGGTCAGGTCTATGTCACGCCCAAATGCTCCAAAGCAGCAGTTGGCTGCACGGTCGAAGCCCAGGTGATCGGCAGCGGCAATGCCGCCTCAAAGTGTGACGCGTCGACCGGAGGACGAATCTCACTGGCTATCGAAAAGCCCAAACTCTGGTCACCCGATTCTCCTTATCTGTACGATCTGAAAGTGACACTCAAAGACAAACGAGGCAGACGCCTGGATGAAGTCCGCAGCTACTTCGGCATGCGAAAGATCTCTCTGGACAAAGACAAGGATGGAACGCTCCGACTCTTCCTGAACAACAAACCCCTGTTTCAGTACGGCCCTCTCGACCAGGGCTGGTGGCCCGACGGACTCTACACCGCACCGACTGACGATGCACTGAAGTACGACATTGAAGTGCTCAAGCGGCTCGGCTGCAATATGATGCGCAAGCACGTCAAAGTCGAACCCCAGCGGTTCTACTATTGGTGCGACAAGCTTGGAATCCTGGTCTGGCAGGATATGCCAAACGGCAACAACAGAGGTGATGATGCTCGCAACCAGTTCGAGCTGGAGCTGGCTCGTATGATAGAGGCGTTTCGGAACCAT
>CAZYMD010000224.1:0-7553 GCA_964649005.1 uncultured Pirellulales bacterium | reverse complement strand
AGAAGCGGTCTGTCATACCTGCGATATAATCGCATACAGCTCGCTGTAAACCATGTTCGGGAATGAATCTCTGGAAGTAACGAGGCATCAGTTCGGGCTTGCTACAAAGCGTTTCAAAGAGTTGTTCGAGCCAGATTTGCGCCTGCTTTCCTGACGATACAATGGCCTCGTGTAAGTAGAAGTTCTGCATTAAAAACTCTTCCAGCTCAACGAGCTGGGCAACACTGTCGGATGAAAGGACGATCATATTTTCATCCTGAATAACGATCTCTTTTACCGTCGTCGCCTTGGCCTCACCCAATGCCTTGCTGCTGGCATCGAGGCAGTCACCCACGAGTTTGTTTATGATCGCCTTGGCTGTCCTTGTCCTGCGGATCGTCCGGTCATCGATATGCTCCGTGCCGACCATCTCCTGTGCTTCCCCAAAGATGGTCACGTTTTTCAACTGCTCTGCTGAAATCAGGCCCGCCCGCATCCCATCTTCGAGATCGTGACAATTGTAGGCGATGCGATCCGCAACTTCAGCGATCTGTCCTTCAAGCGTGCAATTGTGTTCGCTGAAGACGTTATCCTTAGGCTTATCGTATGGGCTGTGATGTTTTGCCAATCCCAGACGTGTTTCATGCAGCAGGTTAAGACCCCAGAAGTCCGGATACGGATGTTCGAGCAAATCAACGATTCTAAGAGTCTGCTTGTTATGCTCGAATCCGCCATAGTCTTCCGTCAGTTCATTAAGAACATGCTCGCCGATGTGCCCGAAAGGTGAATGGCCCAGGTCGTGCGCCAGGCATATAGCTTCAGTCAGACTTTCATTTAGGCCCAGCACTTTCGCGATGGTTCTTCCTATCTGGGCGACTTCAATTGTATGTGTCAGACGTGTCCTGTAGTGATCGTCGAGGCCAGGGGTAAAGACCTGCGTTTTACCTTCGAGCCTGCGAAAGGCCGAGCAGTGTATGATGCGGTCGCGATCACGCTCGAAGTCAGACCGATACGGATGTGGCTTTTCCTCGTATGCCCGACCCCTGCTGTTTTGCTGCGTTACTGCGAATCGGTCGAATCTCTGAGACATAGCTTGTCTTCCGTCTGAATTCAATGCAGGTCAAATCTCCATCGTGTAAAAACCCAATTCGAGAAGTCCAACACGGCTGCCCGAATCGATACTCGCATGTCTCCTTAAAGCGCGCATCTCGCTGCTATAAAGCAGGCAGGTTATTTTCCGCACTCTTCTGCTTCAACAATTCCAGAAGCTCCGTCATGCTCTGGCTTATCACATCCGTATCGCTGCACACGGCCATGAAATTCGTGTCCCCGCTCCACCGGGGCACTACGTGTATGTGCATGTGACCGGGGAGTCCCGCGCCCGCACAGCGCCCGAAGTTCATGCCCACGTTGAAACCATGCGGGTTTATCGACATCGACAGCGCCTTCTGCGTCTCTCTGATTAGCCTGGTCATCTCCAGAAGCTCGTCGTCTGTGGCTTGTTCGAGATCGGGTATGTGTCGAGCCGGCGCTATCAGAAGGTGCCCGTTGTTATAGGGAAAGTGGTTAAGAATGACTATGCTTCTGTCTGTTCGCCATAGAACGAGGTTCTCATCGTCCTTCTGTGGATTTTTGAAATTGTCACATATGAAACATCCATCGGGCTTATCAAGGGCCTGTACGTACTTGATTCGCCAGGGGGCCCACAGGTTTTCACGGTTCACTGTTCGCATCTATTTAAGAGTTACAAAATGTGCGAGCTTCAACTTCCCAGTCGTGTCATAGAGACATTTTGTTTGATCGTGATGAGCGGTTTCACAGCGATTCCCATCGGTATGATGGCTTGTAGCTTCATCTGGTATTGGTGATTGTACTGCTCTGTACGGCCAAGGTTGATGTTGAACAACTCTTCCCCGTCGCCCTGCAGTTCGAGCAGTTTATAGCCGCTCAGGAAGCCGAACGTCCCGGCCATTTGGAACCTGCCCGAATATGGTATGGGCCAACTGTGAGGAGCCGACTCGGCCGGCTTGAAAACGCTCTTGATGACTGCCAGCCGACCTTGCCCATTGGGCCGAATCTCGCTGAGAGTATACGTTACGTCTCTGGCCTTGCGCATCACCATAGGGCTCGGCACGGAAAGCTGAGATGTCCAGCTCTGATCCACGGATACGCCTTGCGACGGATTCTCGATACTGGAGATCGAATCCCAAAGGAACCATTGAGTGACAACGAAGTCACCGATCATGTCCGGTTCCTTGATTCTGCCCTGGCGCGGGTCCTCCCTGAACGGTTCCTTGCCGATTTCCTTTATCAATGCGTCCAGTTGATTGGCGTCTTCGATTTTACCTGAAGGGTCGACACTGATTCTGAAGGTCTTATCTTTCAAATATTCGACTGCGTCTTTCTTCGATCTTGCACCGGAGCGCCCAGTGCGCGTGACCTTTACTGTTTGGCATTTGGCTTCGATGATCGTGCTGCCATAAGGATCGACCTCTACAGGCGTATACGCAACAACCATTTCCATGGATTCCGTAGATGAATCGTTGGCCCGTCTGCCCGAACCGCTCGATTTGTTCTCAGGGTCCCAATCTATCGTCACGTCCTTGCTCGAAACGAACTTGTATTGAAGAGTTTGGCCCTTTTGAAAGTCAACTGTCAGAAGCTCTCTACCTTCTTCGAGAGTGGTCTTGGGCTGGCCGCTGCTTTTACAGCCAGCTGAGACAAACAGTGCAGTAATTGTTAGAATTGTTAAAGTCGTTCTCAATTGTGTTCCTTTCAGTCGATCCGTTCCAGGAGAAACATGCGCTGCGCCGCCATCCTCAGTGCATTGGGCCTTTTTTGCTCGTCCGCGTTGTAGGAGGGATCGACAGCGAGCCATTCTGTTTTCAGATTCTCGCGATACTCCAGAACCTTGCCTGTATTCAAATCAAGCCTGAGACGGCCCGTGTATGTTTCGATGTTGTCGAACATCTTCGTGAAAGAGCTTGAGACCTGCTCCTTGTGCAGTTCTTTAGCATCCTGCGTTGAAGGCACAGCATTCATCTCAGCTACGGCCACCCTCGATTCGTCCGACTGCTCGACATCCTTCAGTTCATAGACTTTCTCGTATGACTTTGCTCCCATCATTCCGAAGTTGAAGGATTTGTTGTTACTCCAGCTATCGCCCCTGGCAAACTCCTTCTTACTACCGCCCGGTAACGCCGGGATCGCATGGCGCTCTTTGATTACGTCGTCGGACACAAGTGTCTGCCCGGCCCTGGCTGCCGGCGAGCCACCCTTGATTGCCGTTCTAACCTTGGAGGCATCCACAATCCTTACGACCTGTCCGGACGGTGTGAATTCAATCGTGTAGCTTTGGCCGATCATTGCCGACAGAGGATTGTCTTTATCCTTTGCGCTGTCGAAGTCCAGCACGACGTTGTCCTTTACCCTCGCTGTGTACTTCAGGGACTTGATTGTGATCTGGATGATGGCATTGCCTTGTTCGTTGACGCTCTCAACACGCTGCTCGAAAGTAAGACCTACATCGCTGCCTGTGTGTCCGCCACCGAAATTCGATGGTTTGCTTCCATCAGGGCCTTCCCAAAGGACGCTCTTTTCCGATTCGGTCGTGAGCTTATAGGTAGTCGAGTCTTCAGGCTTGAACTTCAGCACGAGTTCCGCTGAAGGTTTCGGCCCCTCGGATTCGACTACATCCGGTTGTTCCGGTTCAACGGCTGCTTGAACGCTCTGAACCTCGGCTGTCGCGTGTTCTGTGGCCTCTTCTTCCTCGTGAACAGGCTCGTCCATCGCTTCTGTTGCATGCTCCATTTCTGCATGTTCCGCCATCGCGTGGTCCAATTGATCTTCGGACATAGCCGGCTTCTTTGATGGACTGCCACATCCCGCCACTAAGATCATTACACACAATACAAACGCCAGTATAAGGCGAACAACTGTTTTAGACACCATATTTTGGCCTCCCTGTCAGTTCTGATAATTGGGCAAATTTAACCCGGAATTATAACCCCCAATACCCTGGCCTACAACCGATTTTTCTTTATTTGCCCTGCCGCGGCTATTAGAATGGCGATTTCAGTTGTCTGCAGGAATGAAAAAAACTCTATTGGAGAAACGTTATCATGAGGAGCGACACCGTAAAGAAAGGTTTCGAGCGAGCGCCGCATAGGGGCCTGCTTCACGCTTGCGGCTTGAATCGAGCCGATATCGACAAGCCCTTCATCGCCGTGGCGAACAGCTTTTGTGAAGTTGTACCAGGCCATGTGCACCTGAATAAAGTTGCCCAGATTGTCAAGGATGCCGTGCGCGAGGCGGGTGGTGTACCGTTTGAGTTCAATACAATCGCCATCTGCGATGGCATTGCCATGGGGCACACAGGTATGAAATACTCTCTCGCCTCTCGCGAGATAGTCGCTGATTCAGTCGAGGCAATGGTGCGGGCGCACTGCTTCGACGGGCTGATTTGCATCCCAAACTGTGACAAGATCATTCCGGGTATGCTAATGGCGGCGGTCCGATTGAATATCCCGACCATCTTCGTCTCGGGCGGCCCCATGAAAGCAGGCAAAACCAAGGCAGGCAAGACGGTTGACCTGATAAGCATCTTCGAAGGAGTTGCCCAGTTTAACGCTGGAAAGATCGACGAGGCTGAGCTTGAAGAGCTTGAAGAGACCGGCTGCCCCTCACAGGGAAGCTGCTCGGGCATGTTTACGGCTAATTCCATGAACTGTCTTTGCGAAGCAATTGGTATGGCTTTGCCTGGGAACGGTACTGTTTTGGCTGTCGATCCCAAAAGGAACGATTTGTACAAAGCAGCGGGCAGACAGATCATGACACTGATTGAAAAGGACATCAAGCCACTGGATATCATCGGCGTCGAATCCATGGATAACGCCCTCGTGCTCGATATGGCAATGGGTGGCTCGACTAACACAGTTCTTCATACGCTTGCGATAGCCAGTGAAGCCGAGATAGACTACGACCTCGACCGTATTAACAGCATGTCCGCTAGGTGCCCCAATATCTGCAAGGTCTCACCGTCAAGCAGTCTCCACATCGAGGATGTGGATGCCGCAGGCGGAATAAGCGCAATCCTCAATGAGGTTAGCAAAATCGATGGTCTTCTTAACACCGACTGCATTACCGTAACGGGCAAAACGCTCGGTGAGAATGTCGCAAAGGCCGATATTAAAGACTATAACACTATTCATAAGCTCGAAAACGCTTACTCGAAGACAGGCGGTCTGGCTGTTCTCAGGGGTAATCTCGCGCCGCGGGGTGCGGTTGTAAAAAGTGCCGGCGTGGCAAAGGCAATGCTGGTCCACACAGGCCCCGCAGTGATCTTCGAGAGCCAGGAAGATGCCTGCGATGGCATTCTCGCAGGCAAGGTCAAAGCGGGTGATGTCGTCGTAATCCGCAACGAAGGCCCCAAGGGCGGTCCGGGAATGCAGGAAATGCTCAGCCCCACCAGCTATATCATGGGTGCCGGTCTTGGTGAATCGGTCGCGCTGATTACAGATGGCAGATTCAGCGGCGGCACGCGAGGCGCCTGCATCGGGCACGTCAGCCCTGAAGCCGCTGTAGGAGGCCCAATTGGTTTGCTCAAAGATGGCGATGTGATCGAGATTGACATCCCCAACAACAAGTTGGCTGTCCAGTTGAACGATGATGAATTAGCTGAACGCAAAAAGGCGTGGACAGAGCCGAAGCCACGAATTACAAAAGGCTACCTGGCCAAATACGCCTCAATGGCCACTAGCGCCGACACCGGCGCAGTCTTGAAATGGTAGCCTGTGCGTAGACAATCGAATAATTGCTTGTGCCAATAGCATTCTGAGTAGAAAAGACAGGGAGGTGATCGGAATGAAGGCAGCCGCTATATATGAGCATGGCGATGTGGAATGCATCAAGGTTGCGGATTTGCCCGAGCCGAAGGTCGGCCGCGACGAGGTCCTGGTTGGGGTTCGGGCAGCCGCACTGAATCATCTCGATATCTGGGTCAGGCAAGGGGCCAAGATGCGGGATATTCCCAAGCCGCACGTTCTCGGCTCCGATGCTGCGGGAGTCGTCATTGAACCCGGTTCGGATACGCATGGTTTCCATACGGGCGACGAGGTCATACTCAATCCGGGCATAAGCTGTGGCTGTTGTGAACAGTGCCGCAAGGGTGAGCAGAGCCAGTGTCTCTCATTTGGGCTAATGGGCCTTACTCGCACAGGCGCGTTTGCAGAGCGGATTGCTGTGCCATTTCGAAACCTCTGGCCCAAGCCTGCGCATTTATCATTCGAGCAGGCCGCGGCGTTGCCTCTTTCTTACGTGACCGCATGGCGGATGCTGATGACCCGCGCCAGACTCAGGCCGGGCCAGAGCGTTCTAATTCACGGTATTGGCGGCGGAGTTGCGCTGGCAGCCCTGCAGTTGGCGAAAATCGCAGGCGCAGAAGTGATCGTTACCTCTTCTTCCGAGCAGAAACTCGCCAAGGCTGTTGAGATCGGGGCCGATCATACTATTAACTACAAGTCAGGCGATGTTGCTGCTATGGTTAAGGAAATAACACACGGCCTGGGTGTGGATGTTGTGTTGGATACTGTAGGCGCCGCGACTTGGCCTCTCGATTTCGCTGTAGCCAAACGTGGGGGTTCCATCGTCCTGTGCGGCGTAACTACCGGGGCGATGGCCGAGACTAATCTCCAGGCGCTATATTGGAACCAACTGAACATATTCGGCTCGACTATGGGCTCCGACGAGGATTTTCGCCTTTTGCTCCTGACCGCCGCCTCCTCAGGATTAGTTCCGATTATTGATTCGACCTTCCCGCTGAGTGATGTCAAAAAGGCTGTGGACAAAATGGAAAAAGGCGACCAGTTTGGCAAAATCGTATTGAGTATCTCTTGAAAAAAGCATAAGCTCTACTTGTAATCTGGACCGGTGAATTGTATCTTTGACTTGCGAGAAAAGGAGTTCATTATGGTCAGGACCGCTTCAACCATGCTTCCACTGGGCACGTCCGCGCCGGATTTTCACCTGCACGATACCGAAGGCAGGCTAACCACGCTGAACGATTTTAGAAACGCACCTGCCCTGTTGGTAATCTTCATGTGCAATCACTGCCCCTTCGTCAAGCACATCATCGACGACCTTGTCGAGCTTGTGGAGGAATATCAGGGCCGTGATGTTGCGGTGGTCGGCATCAACTCGAACGACGTCGAAAGCTTCCCGGACGACCATCCCGACAAAATGGCCCAACTTATAAAGGACAAGGGCCTGACCTTCCCATATCTTTACGACGAGAGCCAGCAAGTCGCCAAGGCTTATCGAGCTGCATGTACGCCCGACTTATTTATATTCGACAAAGACCGCAAACTTGTCTATCGGGGCCAGATGGACGACAGCCGGCCAGGTAATAACATCCCTATCACAGGCGTCGATCTGCGATCCGCGCTCGACACCGTTCTGGCCGGAGAGCAGATTGCTACCGAACAGAAGCCCAGTATGGGCTGTAACATAAAGTGGAAACCGGGCAACGAGCCCGACTATTTCAAATAATCGTACACGAGGCCGGTAAGACAATGAAA
>CAZYMD010000223.1:3577-7559 GCA_964649005.1 uncultured Pirellulales bacterium | reverse complement strand
GCCGGCTTTCTTTTTGTTCACTCCTCCCCACTGTTTGAAGAAGAAGGGTACGCCAGCGGTTATACACTGATTTCGGATATCTCTGGCCCAATCTGGTTCCATAGCTCTGGCACCGGGGCCTGATTCGCCTCCAACTATGACCCAGTCAATGTCGGCAAGATTGACATCGGGTATAGAACCAAGCAATGGCTCGAATGATATGAACTTGATTGCGGCGTCTGTTTGTCTCAGGTCGTCAATCCTGAAGATGCAATCGGCGTTTTCAACAGTAACTCCCATCCAGACATTTTTAGGCCAGGGAAGGTTAGAAGCAATTCGGGCCAGCCTGCTCGATCTTTTGGTTAGAACTTGGAATCGGTGCTGTGGGGCGCGACACATGACATCGAAAACCTGTAGGATAAAGTCAAAAGGTACATTCCTGTGAAACAGATCGCTCATGGAATTAACGAAGATTGTCCGTGGCTGTCTCCATCGCAGAGGCACATCAAGGACATGCGGATGCAGTGGTACACGAAAGCCATTGCGGTAGTTCGGTTGGCCCATCGCTTTAAGTCGCAGGGCCATCCGCTCGGCGTAGCAGTTTTTGCAGCCTGGGCTGATCTTCGTACAGCCCGTAACAGGGTTCCATGTTGAGCCGGTCCATTCGATTCTGGAGTTCTGAGCCATATTACCCCACACAACAATAAAAAGCATATCATCCACAAGCATACTTATGATTGAATGAAAAGCAAGTGTGGTCTGACTTTCCAACTGGCAGGCTTATGGTAGGTTTTGAGATCTGTATAGATAGATGTTGCTCTGACCCACCGGCAGCGCTATTATGGCGGATTCTTTGTGTCGTTGTTTCTGGAGTTATATTCCCAGTGAGCCAAGAATCCAATAGAAGAGGTATCGATACCGGCGCGACGTTCGCGTGCCTGGGGGCGCTGGTTTTCTGGTCTTTGGGGCCGATCTTCATCAAGTACCTGACTGGTTACGTAGACTCCTGGACACAGAACATGCTGCGGTACGGCGTGGCGTGCGTTTTCTGGCTGCCGTACCTGTTATACTGCGCCAAGACGAATCGGCTCGATCACAAGGTCTGGAAAAGGGCGATCCCACCTGCGCTGGCGAACATTACGATGCAGAGCCTGTGGGCCGTCGCATTTTACTACTGCGGTCCCGCCTTTATGGTCCTGCTTACAAAGACCAACATAGTCTGGGTAGCAGCCTTTTCCATGTTCTTCTTTCCTGAAGAGCGGGCGTTGCTCAGGAGCCGACGGTTCTGGTTCGGCTTGGCTCTGTGTCTGGCGGGAGTCTTCGGCATTCTCTACTTCAAAACGGACCTCGGCGAAGCAAGTACGATGATAGGTATCGCCATCGGGCTCGTTACGGCCTTCATGTGGGGATTGTATACCGTCTCTGCAAGGGCGGCATTTCGTAACATTGATTCACGGACGGGCTTTTCGGTGATAAGTCTCTATACTGTATGTGGGCTTGTAGTGCTGGGATTGCTGTTTGGCGATGTTAAAAGTGCTCTGCAAATGGGATTGTGGCAATGGGCGTGTGTTGTAATCTCAGGTATAACCGCCATTGCTCTGGCGCATACCTTTTACTACGCCGCGATGCGTCGAATCGGAGCCACTATCCCTGCACTGGTCATATTAGCTCAGCCTGCGGCTGTTCTGGCGATGTCATACGTTGTCTTTCACGAATCAATGAATCTCTATCAGGCTCTCTTTGGCGTTCTTCTACTCTTCGGAGCAGGCCTTGCCATCTGGGCCCAACAACATCTGAGCCGCTCCTGAAAGCTCTTCAGGTAGTATTATTTCTACAGTTTTTGCAGTTTTATTGATTTGGGCTGCTTGGATTTTAATTGGCTCGGTTCAACTTTTTCAAGCTGCACTGTTGCAGTTGCCTGTTGGTAACCTGCGTTTTCAGCGTGAAGGATATATGAGCCTATCGGGCCCATGAAGATATAACCATCCTTTGTATTGCTCATTGGTTCGATCCTGTAGCCTTGCCCCTCCAGCCATAACCTGGCCGTCGAAAGCGGAATCCCGTCACTTCCGGTCACTTGAATGATCAACATTCCGTTTTGTACAGTGGAAAGTTTTGAGGTATCAATATCAAGGGTTTTTGTTTGACCATCAGAAAGATTGAATGTGAAGAATGGAGCACTGTTGTAATTGTATGCGAAGAAACTTCCAATACAGTACTCACCTGCGGGCAGGTTCTCGATACGGTATTTAATGCCTTCCAGTGCATAGACGTTGGCCATGATTTTCTTGTCTGCACTATATAAAAGGATCGCCTGCTGTCCGTCGCTCTTGAATTCACCCGCCACGGTTCCAGTACCGGCTAAAGCTGAAATCTTCACAGTAACTTCCTGCTGTCCTTCATGAACTTCTATTCTCTCGCGCATTGTAATATGGCTGGTTGTGTAGACGACGACAGTATGTATCCCTGGAGTGACATCCTTGACTACATAAGGTTCGCCCGCCTGTGTGGGAGCCTCAACATTTCCCACCTTGCCGCCCGATATTCCTGTTCCATCCTGTAGCAAAACCGTCTGTACATTTCCCTGCCCTGATTCCAGGTATATTTTAACTGTCGTCCCCTTTGCGGGCACTATACCAATATTCATGTCCTGACCGGTCGATTCGATCACCGCGACTTTGATCCACTCGCCGTGTTTGTCGGGCACTTCGTAGTAAACTCCATACCGACCTGTGGGAACACCCGTGAACCTGAAGAGGCCTTCAGTATCGGTCCTGGCGTAGCACTGGAACAATCCGAAGTGCGGCGATGAGGAATCGCCCAATTGAACACGAGCGTCGCTTAGCGGTTGTCCGTCTATTACGAGCTGGCCGTCAACAACAGGCAGGCCGCCGAAATCGACTCTCAATGTCACGCCGTTTTGAGGCAGTACGCTTCTGCGCACCACACCAAGACTGGCATAATAGCTGCTCCTTCGTATGTGGCACATCTGCTCGGGAAGATTATCCACATGGTAGAAACCGTTTGTATCTGTTGTAGCCGTAGCAAACCTTCCCGCTTCCTCATCACCACAGCCATCGTAACCCGTTGCATCCTGGAACATAAGGGTGACATTCGATTCAGGCTTGCCGGTGTTGTCCAGCACGTGCCCTTCTATGCTGCCTCCCTTTAATAGGATAACATCCACGTTCTCAGTGACTTTACCTTCTGAGACAGGTATATTTTTTCGCAAGGCGAAGCAATATTTATCGCACGTGACTTTGATCGACTCATTGCCTGAGGTTGTGTTGTTAAGTACGTACAAGCCATTTTCATCTGTTGTTACAGATCCGTTTGTGGAAACGAACACATCCTTGACGCGAGGCATAGTCCCGCTGGCCTTGGACAGGGGAGTGACTGTAGCGCCTGGAACCGGCAGGCCCTGTGTGTCGATTACTTTGCCTGTTATCGAGCCGCCAGGTGTAAGTGATATGGTGACTTCATTGTTCTGATCTGTATTGATCTGGTCACTCCAGAGCCATGCAAATCCATCGGTTCCAATCTGCACCTGATACACTCCAGGGCCTACAGTGGGAACGCTGAAACTACCGTTTGGATTTGCGAACTCGCTCCATCTGTCGCTCTGTACATAGTTGGCGCCGCTCAGCGTGCGCATCTTTCGTGCGCGGGCCTTGAATCGCGTTACTGGCTGCCCGTTGTCCGCTCGTACGACAAATCCTTTCAGCACGGGCTTGGCTTTGCTTTGGTCGATGCACTCAAGCTCGACCACCAGATCGTTGCTGGGCGCCTCGACGTTCGCTATTCTTTTTTCCTCGATGCCGTTGCCAGAGAAACGTAAGTGGTACTTGCCAGGCTCGAGAGAATCTATTTTGAAGTTTTCCTCGCCCATTATGTTCACGAATTGATTGCCGCCTGTTGGTGAGAATGCGGAAATCTCTATCATCGAAGGCTTTTTCTCTCCAACATAAACAATACGACCGCTAATCGAAGCGAGAGAGCCGGG
>CAZYMD010000223.1:0-3477 GCA_964649005.1 uncultured Pirellulales bacterium | reverse complement strand
ACGTAGTTTGGTTCTGCCTCAGTTGGTACCGCCGTAAGCAGAATCTTGTTGGGCTCTGGTATCTGTTCTGTGACGGCCTCGTTCGGTTCATCCGGTGGGATTTGAGACGGATCACCTGCGAGCCTCGTGTGGATCTGCTCGATTGCATTAGTGAACGGATTCCTGGCCGCCGCTCCAGTCCATAGTTCTACATACTTGGCCAGCGCCTCGGCGGCCTGCATGTCGCCTATTTGCCCCAGTAATTTGGCCGCATAGATCTTTGTCTCCAAGAGCCCCTCTCCCAGCATCTTTGTGATTCCCGTCACGTCACTGGCGGCAAGCATCTGATTCAGACGTTCTCGCTGCTCTTGCGCATTATACTGAAGCTTTTTAATGCCGCCTTCATCGCTGGTAAACGCCTGTATGGCCACTATTGCCGTTATAATCAGAACCGCGGCGGCGGCGACTGCTGCAATCCTGATTGCAACCGGTGACTTCCACCAGGCAGGTCTGAGGATTACAGCGCCACCATCCTTTTTGGTCGCTTTCTTTGCAACTGCTTCTTCGAGATTTCTGCCCCTTTCGGCCAGAACGTCGAAAGTCGAGCGGATCATCTTCTCTTCGGCAACCATTGCTTTGTAAAGCTTAAGGCAGTCCGGACAATCCTTGATGTGTTGTTTTAACTGCTTGGCCTTCGTTGTATCAAGTTCGCCCATTACCAGAGCGGCGATATCTTCACGTAGATTCTGACAATCCTTATTAGTAGTCATTTCGAATCCTCCGCAAGAAGGTCATGAAGTTGCAGGCGAGCGCGGGAAAGCCGGCTGCGTATAGCACTTTCACTGATTCCGAGGCTTTGGGCCACAGAGGTGCAACTGCGCCCGTTGATGTAGTAGAGCATGATCGGTTCGCGAAACGTTTCAGGCAGCTCGCTGATCGCTCTGTGCAAGCGCTCTATTCTGCTGCTGCTGTTGTCGTTGTCTTGCGGTGCAGACAGATTGTCGGGAATCTGCCGGGTCGGGACCGCCTTGCGGTAGCGGTCTATACAGCTTCGCCTGGCGATCTGCAAGAGCCAGGACTTGGCGCTGCCTGGGTCCCGCAGGGTGTGGATTTTATCGAATGCCTTTAAGAATACTTCCTGCATCATATCCTCGCCGTCATGAAAGTTTTTCGTATGTGCAAGGCACAGGCCCAACACTGCTGATGCGTATTTGCGAACAAGGTTTTCCGGCGTTAAGCTTCGAGGCCGGTTTGTCGCAGACACAGCATTACGATTGTTTTGTGGTTTGGCTGTGTTCAACTAACCTTCCTTTCATTAATACCAGACGGACATTTTGCAGGATTGTCCCATGAATTGCAGGGATTTAGATAAGAATTTTTCGACGGCGCCGGGAGAATCCGAGCAGCCGGAATCGTGGATTTCTTACGAAAGGTTCGCAGAATGATTTCACACCGTTTTAATTGGCGGGGGTGTAACCGAGTTTTCCCCAGACGGCTCTCTGGACTTTGTGCAGGTCTTCGTTGCCGGGCTGTGTGGACTCGCCGCTCTGGCGGCCGGAGTTCTGCCAGTCAGTGTAATCCGCTTTGGCAACGTCCAGGGTTCGCGGATCTTTCCACTTCCAGTATTCGCTGTGGCCATCGGCGAAGGAGAAGTTGGTTCCGTCGCCGTGCCTTGCAGTAATCTGATCCCACCATTGCTCCTTGTGAAACCAGATAGTCCAGCTTGAGGGACTCAAGCGGCCCTCATCGAGGAATACGATGCGGCGCTGCGGCTGGCGGATTTTCATCCGGTTTGTGATGATGTAATTGGCGATATCGCCGTCATTGATGTGATAGTAGCCATTCATGGCGTCCGGAATGGCGTAGGTGACCATTTCGCCGCGGACACCTGTGGGGCATTTGTATAGCTTAACATTGGGATTGTATTGATAAAGCAGCCCATCGTAAATACCCTCAGTGCGCTCCCATTCAGTTGCGTCAGCGCCAAGCGAGTAAACCCAGCATGTGCCGTCCCTGTTGGCGGCGCCGGTGGCGGTGTTGCCATTGACGATTTTGTCATCATTGTCGTCGGCGTAGAGGTTCCAAGCAAGGACGAGTTGCTTGCAATTATTGAGGCAGACGGCACGCTTGCCCTGCTCTCTGGCGCGGTTGAGTGCCGGCAGTAAAACCGCCATCAGGACCGCTATAATCGCGATTACAACCAGAAGCTCGATTAATGTGAAGGCTTTTTTATTGTCCATTCCACTGCCTCCTTTTCATGTATTCACCACGATACGGCGGTCATAATCAGCCATATCAATTGTATTATAGCGGATTCGCGGCGAATTTGAATAGAGAAATCTGAGCAGGGTGGGTGAGTGTACAGCAGAAAGGCATATTTCCGAGGATTTCTGGCTCCTCGCTTACGGTGCGCGGAGATGATGTTTGCGGTCATGATGGTGGCTTGGGACTTTGGGGTGGGGTATAATCAATTCGTTTCGTTGTTCGGGCTGTTTCTTTGGCGCGGGCTGGAGATTAGCAGGAATCCTATTGAGGGTATTTTGAGATGAGAAAACCTGGCTGGTGGTTGGTTGTTATCGTAATACTGGTTGTGTGCTGTGCTGTGGGGGCGGCTGAAGAAAGTGATAGCAGCGCGGGGATTGTGGAGAAGCTGATGGAGGGAGTGCCGGGGGATTTTCCTCGGTTCGAGTTTGCAGGGCACGAGGAGCAGGCGAAGTTGCTTAGTCACTATCTTTGGTATCACTTTCACAACCGCGGGGGCAATGGGCTGACTTTGTTCAATAAGGAGTACCTGCTGACTTCCGATATCTGGCTGGGCAATGCTCGCCCGCGAGGGAGCGACAGAAGGATTCAGGATGTGGATCGCGACCTGCTGTTAGGGATGCAGATGGATGGCGAGGGGTACGTGATGACGCATCAGCATTTCTCGCACGCTCACGATCACGGGTGGCCTTTCCCGATGTGGACGCAGTCTGACAACCGGCCGGACCGAGTGAAGGGCAAGACGGCGGGCTGGCATTTTCAGCCTTTGGAGAAGGTGCCTGGATGGGTTGGTGATGGGCTCAGAGTCTGGAAAGCTACGGAATACTGCGGCGAGAAAGCGGCTTCGCTCTGGGAGCTGCATAACATCAAGTCACTGGGGATTGAGAGCAACCGCTGGCAGTTGGAGGCTGCGGGCGATTCGCCAGCGATTACGACACCTGCAGGCTACGAAATCAATGCGTTCGATGCGCCTTATTTACAGTTGAGGTGGAAGCGCAGTGGAGTGGCGGACAGCGAGGCTACGCCTTATGTGGAGTGGCTGGGGGAGAAGGATGAGGAATTTGGGCCGGAGCGGAGGGTGTATTTCTATCCGGAGAAGACACCGCTATCGGGCGAGTTCCAGCATTCGATTATGACGATGCACCGGCATCCGAAATGGGTGGGTAAGATCGAGAGGATTCGGATCAGCCTGGCGCCTGGGCGGTCGGATGGTAAGTTCGAGATCGATTCGTTCTT
>CAZYMD010000222.1:0-7560 GCA_964649005.1 uncultured Pirellulales bacterium | reverse complement strand
CGATGCGCCCGGTCTCTACCGCGGCCTGGCTGATCTGCCAGTTCTGACAGAATTCGCATCGAAAATTGCACCCCATCGTTGCGATTGAAAAACTGCGCGAGCCAGGCTGGAAATGAAAGAGAGGCTTTTTCTCAATCGGATCGGGATTGGCCGAGATTACCTTGTCGTAGTTGAGCGAATATAAAACGCCCCCAACATTCTTGCGAACGCAACAGCGCCCCAACTTGCCATCAGCAATCAGACACCGATGAGCACACAGCCTGCACTGCACCTTCCTGCCTTCAACTGACTGCCAAAGAATCGCTTGCTTCATGGCGACACTACCCATTGTTTATAAACTTCGTTTTTGTTTTAGGTTCATCCGTAAGATTCAGCAAGGATTTTGATTGGGTGTCGGACTGTGGTTGCGCTGATATGTTCGATTTGCATTGCGCAGGCGGCGCATTCGGTTAGGACGTTTTTTGTTGGGGCGTTTTTCAGGGCGGTTTTGAGGCTTTCCGAGATTTTATCTGCGAGGTCGTAGTTTTTCTTTTGCATGCCGAAGGTTCCCGACAGGCCGCAACAGCCTGCTGCAAGGTCGGTGACTTTTACGCCGCAAAGGGTCTCAAGCAGCTCTATACTGGCGCCTTCGCCTTCTATTGCACACAGGTGGCATGGGAGGTGGTATACGAAGCCTGCCTTGTATTGGTTGCTGAGGTTCGCATTGGGCTTTTTCAGCTTGCCCTGCTTGTTAAGGTCTCGCAGGTAGCTCATTAGCTCGTGTGTGTTCTGCGAAACCAGCGTCGCATCTTCGCCTGTGACGTAATGGCGCAGTTCTTCTTTGAGGCACAGGGCAGCACTGGGCTCGGAGCAGACGATTTTGTATCCATCTCTGACTGCTTTTGCGAGATGCTCGACGCTATAGCTCAGGTCTTTTTTAGCACGCTTGACGTCGCCATATACGATAGCGGGCAGCGGCGCGGGCAACTGGTCGGGCAGGATCACTTCTATATTATTGTGACGCAGGACGTCCAGTACAGCAAAGCCCAATTCGTGATCGTTATGGTTCGCATATGTGTCGATGAAATAGGCCACCTTGTCGGTCGGCTTGTCTATTGGTATGCAGGCAGCGAGGTATTTTCGGCCGGCCTTGAGGAACGAGCCTCGTTTGAAGGTGGGCATGGACCGGCGCTTGTCGATCCCGACCACCCTTTCGAGCAGCCACTTGAAGATAGGCAGGCCCATAAAAAAGTTCGAGATTGGGGAAAAGATACCACCGAGGAGGCTTAGGAAGCGGTTGTTGCTCAATAGACGCTCGGTCTTACGCAGGCCCTTTCGTCGAACGTACTCGGCGCGGGCGGTGGCCATCAGCATTGAAATATCCATCCCGGCGGGACATTGCTGGCTACAGGCCTTGCAGTTGACGCATAAATCCAGGAACTTGCGAAACTCCGGCGACTCAAAATCCTCATCGCTCATCTGGCCTGTCGCCCAGAAGTTCAGAACGTTGGCCTTGGCTCGTGAACTGGCCAATTCCTCTCCCATAGCCCTGAAGACAGGGCACATTCGCGTGTCGGAATCTCTGCTGAGGCACAGGCCACAGCCGTAGCATTGCTCAAGCTCAAGCTCAAGCTCGTCCTTTTTGAAATGCAGGTCGGACCTGGCTTTTTCGGGTAGGACGTGTTTGGCCCTACGAAGGTTTTTGACCATTACATCCGGATCGGAGTTGATAATCTTGCCTGGGTTCAGGATGGCCTGCGGATCGAATATCTCTTTGACCTTGCAGAGTACCTGATAGCACTCCCGCCCATACTGCTGCTCGACGAATGCCGCTCGAACGAGGCCATCGGCGTGCTCGCCACTAATGGAGCCGCCCAGCGACCAGGCGAGCGAGAATACGTCGTTAGCGATGGATCGCATCTTTTCGACATCAGCGAGGTCGCCAAGATCGAGGTACGGGCGAAGGTGCAGCTCGCCATCGCCTGCGTGGCCAAAATATGACATGACGAAGTCGTATTTCTTGCCAATCTTCTCAAGGCCTGCCAGGTACTCACCCAGTCGAGTGTAATCAACCGAGACGTCCTCCATGAACTCGGCGGGGTGTTTCCTGCTCCTATGGCGATATAAGAGCGGCCCAGCGTCCTTGCGGCATTTCCACAGGTGAGCCTGCTCCTTGTCGTCCAGGAAAGTGCGTCTGCCAACAGCGATATGCCCGACAGCAGCGTCGGTTTGTGTGAGCTTCTCCTGCACCTGCCGGCGGTTGTCGCCTATGTGCTCAACGAGAAGGATTGCTTCGGCATTCGGGGGGAGAATGTCTCTGTATTCGGGCAATGCATCGTAAGCTATGTGGATCAGGCGCCTGCCCATCATTTCGCAGGCGGAGACATCCGTGCCTACGATTACAGGCACGGCCTGCGCCATCTTCTGCAGCGAATCGAATTCGAGCTGCAGCAGGCCCTTGGCTTTAGGCAGTGGTACCGTTCTAAGGGTGATTTTCGTGAAAACCGCCAGCGTGCCCTCTGAGCCAGCCATTAGTCTTGCCAGATCAATCTTAGCATCGTGGCAAATACCGCCTATATTGTAGCCGCTGCGGTTTCGTTTTGTCTTTGGGAGGGCTTTTTCGATAGTCTCGGCGTTGGCGGCGAGAAGGTCATAGCACTGGCCTGTAATCGACTTCAATCGCGCCTGCCTTACATTAGCGGGATCGAAGCTGTTTGTTAGTTCGACAAGTGTGCCATCGTCAAGAACCACCTCCATAGCCTCGACATACGCCTGAATGTGCCCATACTGTAGCGAATGGGCGCCTGTGGCGTTATTGGCGAGACAGCCCCCTACCGTCGCTCGATTGGCGCTGGATGGATCGGGACCTATTTTGCAGCCATACTCGGCCAATCGCTGGTTCAAATCCGCCAGGACAACGCCAGGCTGGCATGTCGCCATCCCGCCATTCTTAGCGACGCTTAGGATGCGATTCATGTGCTGCGTCATGTCGAGCACGATGCCTTCGCTAAGCGATTCGCCAGCCAGGCCTGTGCCTGCGCCGCGCGGGGCGAGCGGGATGTTCTTCGCGCGCGCATATTTCACGACAGCCACAACATCTGCCGCATCCAAAGGTTCGACGACACATTGCGGAACTATTCTATAGATGCTGCCATCGGTGCTGAAAGCCGCACGGTGGATTACGTCTGCGTGAACGTCGCCCTTGACCAGCGAGGCCAGATCATGTGCAATCTGCTCTGGTTTTATATCCATTCGTACCCTGCCAAATGCCTGCTTAATGCGAAAAAACAATGCAGAGTCTATTGGCATAGCCCCATTTGCGCCAAGAAAAAAGGGCTCGCGTTAGCAATGGACTGGTGTAAATAGCAACATTCCGCAACGAAAAAGAACATCACAAGGTCCCGGAAACGTGGATTCAGGCCGTCGGTGAGTGTATAAAACTCAGGACTGCTACTGCTCGAAATCGCGTGGAAGGAATTGTGCCTGGGTTGCGGTTCCGCTCATGCGCAGGACCGCCAGGTCTTCCTCACTGACCTGCCCATTGATGAACTGCTGGACTACGTTGTGGGGATGATTGCGAATGTGGTCGGCATCGCCATCGGCGATGATCTTGCCGTTATGGAGCATAACGATGCGGTCCGCAATTTTGTATGCACTCTTCATATCATGTGTGACGACGACAGTTGTGACGGCAAGCTCCCTTTGAAGTTTCAGGACAAGCTCGTTGATTACGTCTGAATTGATCGGATCCAATCCGGTTGTAGGCTCATCATGCAACAGTATCTCAGGATTCAAGGCAATTGCGCGCGCCAGGGCGACGCGTTTTCTTTGGCCCCCTGAAAGATTTGCAGGGTAGTAGTTCTGGAAGCCGTCAAGACCGACCATAGCGAGTTTGGCCTTTACCAGCTCTTCGACCCGGTCCCAGTTTCTAATTTTACCCTTCTGTCTTATGGGGAATATGATATTCTCGAAAACGCTGAGGCTGTCGAACAAAGCGCCTCCCTGGAACAGAAATCCGTAATGAGTGCGAATCGTGTTCAGCTTGCGCTCGCTCATATCGTCGATTCGCTGATCTTTGAAGTAGACCTCGCCTGAGTTGGGTCTGAGCAGTGCAATCAAATGCTTTATCAGAACGGTCTTGCCACAACCGCTCGGGCCGATGATAACAGTCGTTTTGCCCTTCTCAATAGTGAGGGAAACACCGTCGAGGACCGTGTAGTGGCCAAACTTTTTGACAAGGTTCTTCACCCTAAGCATCGGCATAGAGTCAACTGCCGAGATATCACTACTCTCGGCGCCCTTGTCTGGTTGCAGGCGAGTGTCTTTTCTGTCTGTTTCCTGTAGTTCCAATTCCGAAGCCTTAGTCGCTTGTATCTTTCGTTATCCCACCAAACTCCTATACGGCCAAAATGTATTGTAGATACCCTTGAATATCACCGCCAGGATGAAATCGAGAGCCAAGATTGAGATGAAACTGGCGACAAACGCCTCAGTGCATGCCCGGCCTACGCCCTGTGCGCCTTCCCTGCAAGTGAAGCCCTTGTAGCAACTGATCGTCGCTATCGCACCACCAAAAAAGACGCCTTTAACTACTCCAACGGCAACGTCCCATAACTCGACCCCAGATGCACTGAAATTCCAATAGGCCCAGTTGTTAATTCCAAGCTGAATCACACCAACAAAGAAGCCGCCAAGTATGCCCATCAAATCAGCATAAATAATGAGTACGGGTGTGAGGACGAGGCAGGCGAGAACGCGTGGGGCGACCAGATATCTTACGGGATCGGTGCCCATACTGCGTACAGCGTCGATCTGTTCTGTAACGTTCATTGTCCCAAGCTCAGCCGTTAGCGCTCCTCCCACTCGACCGGCAAGCATAACAGCGGCCAATACCGGGCCAAGCTCCTTGACAACAGAGATGTTGATCAAAACGCCCAGATGCTCCTCTAATCCCATACCAGCGAGTTGGTCGTAGGCCTGAACAGCGAGGGTCATACCTACAAAGGCGCCGGTGATCATGATAACAGGAACACTGCGAACGCCAATAATGTTCATCTGTGCCCAGATCAGGGGATAGGCTCGCACAAGGCCCAATGTACGCAGACACGCAGCCGTCGACTGCCAGGTAAACCGACCGAACTGTCCGATATTACCAACGTCTTCTATTGTCCGTTCGCCAAGTGTGGCCAGCACGGTATCCTGCTCCCAAGAAAACTGAATGTTGCTGCCAAGTTTCGATTCGACACTACAACTTTATTTTATCGAACAATTTGGGATTGCAGATAACCTGCAATCTGTAATCAGCCTTCCAGTTTCAGTTCATCCGGACCCTTGCAAAATAAACGCAACAAGCTGCCGCTGCGCTACCATACGTCAAACACAACTCGATGTCAAACCCAACTGGCAATATTCCTATAATACCTGCGAGGGTTAATTATGCAGGCCAGAGTCGTTGGAACAGAGCCGCATATTGTGCTATCATTCAGGTCGTAGCGTATAGGAGTACCGATTACGACGTTAAATGGCAAATCCCGGTCAACAAGAAATAAACATGGAGGATGCGAAGATGAGGAAGTCATTGCTCAAAGGGCGCGGACTGCGGAACATGGTTGCGATCCTTATGGGTCTTGGCGTCTTCTTGACTGCGCTGCCGGCGTTTGGCGCCGAGTATTTCGTCAATAAGCAGGGGAACGACGCCAATAACGGCCTGACAAGGGACAGGGCATTCCTGACGATCCAGAAGGGTCTCGACGCACTCAAGGCCGGCGACACGCTGACTGTCGGTCCGGGCGAGTATTTTGAAAAAACGCAACGCGCGGATCTCGGTAGCATGGACGCGGATACCGTTATTCGCGCGGATGTCCCCGGCACGGCGCTGCTGCGCGGCGACGTTCCCGCGCCCCAATTTAAGAAGGTTGAGGGGTACCGCTTCGTCTATGCCGCGAAGTTCGATCAGGAACCGAAAGCCGTCCTGGAGCATAACAACCTGCACACGATGCTGTCAAAGGCCAATATTGCGGAGCTCGAGTTCGATCCCGGTGCTTTTTATTATGATGCTGATTCCAAGATGCTCTATATCTCCAATCTGGATCTGAGCAGCGCGGACCAGTGTCGCTACACGCTGGCCGTGGGTGGGGAAAGCGGTATTGAACTTGACAGCCCCAGGCGGGTCGTTATTGATGGATTGGCCGCGGCCGGATTCCATCCCGGCAATGGCATTTGGCTTAAGAAGCCAGTCTTGTGCACCATGCGCAACTGTATCCTATTCATGAACGTCAAGGGCATCGAGCTGTCTCCGCCCAGAGGAGGCAATGAGATGAACGGAAACGGCGGGTCTGACAACCTGATAGAGAACTGCGTGTGCTACGGAAACAGGTTTTCCGGCATCTCCCGGTATCGCGCCAACAACGACGTCATCCGAAATTGCTACATGTATGAGAACAGGCATCATAAATCCTATGAAGATTTCGGCATTATGCATTACCACGGGGCAGAGGGGCCACTCCTGATAAAGGACAACATCTCCTGGGGGCAGAAGTTCGATTATTCCGTCAAGCCGCCTACCGGGGAAAGACTGGAAAACTGCGTGGGACTTGGGTTTATCAGGAACGATAGCACCAACGTATCCCACAACCTGATCGGTGGCAGCAACGAGTATGACCGTGGCTCCAAAGCGCCCGCCGATAGTATTCTCTTTCTGCGCGAAAAGAACGTGAATAAGGATTTCGAGTTTGCAGATCCGTGGAATCTCGATTACCACCTTCAGTCCGATTCCCGCTTCCGCGGCACAGCCCCCGACGGCAGCGACCGCGGCCCGTATCAGTACAAGGAAGATATCTTCTACGTATCGCCGACCGGGAACGACCAAGCTGACGGCTTGTCCATGCGTCAGCCCTGGCGCACGCTAGCGCGTGCGCTCAGGATTCTGCGGCCGGGCGATACGCTCTATCTGAACGAGGGCAAATATGCAGCCGTGCCCTGGAACAAGGCGGGTGACGGGAAATCGCCGATCAGGATCTTCGCTCGTGGCCGCGGGACGGTTGAGATCACGAGTAAGTTAGCTGTGACCGGCGGGGCGGGGCTTGTATTTGAACGCTTGAATTTCGCCCGTGGCGCGTCTCTGAGCGACAGCCGCGACGTGACGTTCAAGAACTGCACGTTCTTTGGCTCTTCGAACGGTCTGAAGGCGGACAAGGTCGAGAATCTGAAGGTTACGCACTCGGTATTCGCGGGTGTTCCGGTGAACGTGAAGAACGGCAGCGTCGTCTTCCTGAGCGGCAACCTCTACGCCAACTCCGGCAAACCGGCGGTCAACGTGGATGGGGAGTGTTCCATCCTTTATTCGGACTACAACAACTACCAGAATTCCGCGCAATCGTGGGAAGTCAACGGCACTACATGGTCCTTTGCCGACCTGCAGAAGCGGCATGACCACTATTCACAGACGCTGACGCCGGCATTCGCTGTGGAAGACGGCGTGCCGCGTCTCGAAGACGATACGCCGTTTAGAAGCGCTGGTCCGGCCAGCACCACGCTGGGAATTCATCACGAGTATGATGCCTCCCCGGAGATGCTGGATCT
>CAZYMD010000221.1:6160-7562 GCA_964649005.1 uncultured Pirellulales bacterium | reverse complement strand
TCCGAATGCAATAATCGCGTATGTGCCGGGCTGTCCACCCAAGCCTGAAGCGATGATATCCGGCGTTGTAAAGGCGCTATCAGCTATTTAAGTTGGAATGGGAGTATGAGCCAGGAAAAGCTATTAGAGAAGCTGTCCGAAATCAAGAATCTGCTGATAGAGATAGTGCAGACTACTGACAAGAGGCTGTATCTTTTGTGTGAGGCGGAGAATAGCTTCGCCGTTAATAAGTTCTTGTTCGAGGATGTGGAACTAAGATTTGTAATCGCCACTGCGGTTGACTGTGAGTCGTATTTTGAAGTTCTAAACCATTTTTCGAATGATAAAACCGGGCATGTTGTAACGACAAAGGCTTTTATCCGCGATCACGACAATCCTTCAATCGAGTCCTTGGCCCAATTCCTGCCCGCCACTGAATGGATAGAGCGTGAGATGCACGACGAATACGGCATAGAGTTCAGGAATCACCCAAATATGAGGCGGTTGATTCTTGCGGATGACTGGCCAGAAGGTGTGTACCCCATGAGGAAGAAGGCGAAGGAATGAAACAGACGCTGAAAAAACCTGTTCTTGCCGTTGGGCCTTTCCATCCTTTGCAGGAAGAAATGGAATATTTTCAGTTAACCCTGGACGGCGAGATTGTGACGGATATTGACGTGAGGATATCCTACAATCATCGAGGTATGGAGGGGATCAGTGAGACATTGCAATTCGATCAGGTTCCGTATTTGGTTTCGCGGATTTGCGGGATTTGTTCGGCTTCGCATCCGCTGGCCTATGTCCAGGCTGTTGAAGAGTTTGTAAGTGTCGAGGTTCCAGAGCGGGCGCTGTATGTGCGTACGATCATCAACGAGTTGGAGCGGATTCACAGCCACATTTTGTGGGTGGGGCTTGGGGGGCATTTTATAGGATACGATACTGTGTTCATGTGGGCGTGGAAGTATCGCGAACCTGTGCTCGATTTGCTTGAGGAGATCACGGGCAACAGGAACAATTACGGCAACGTCAGGGTTGGAGGCTGTAGAGAGGATATCCCTGATGAGTTGAAGCCCAAGATTTTCGCCGAGATGGACAAGCTCGAAAAGAAAATAGAGATGCTGACAAATGCGGTGCTGGATGATCCTGTGCTTCATGTGAGGCTCAAGGGGGTGGGGATTCTTTCCAAGACCGATGCGATCAACTACGCGGTAACAGGTCCGACGGCCCGCGGCAGTGGTGTGGCAATTGATGTAAGACACGATGATCCATATGCTGCGTACAGTGATTTGGACTGGAAGGTTATAGCTGTGCCTGAGGGGGATGTATTCGCCAAGGCGGTGGTTCGTTTGCTGGAGACTTTAGAAGCGATCAAGATCATCAGGCAGGCGCTGAAGAAGCTTCCCAAGGGGCCGATTGCGGCTAA
>CAZYMD010000221.1:0-6060 GCA_964649005.1 uncultured Pirellulales bacterium | reverse complement strand
AAGCTGGAGGATTTCTAAATTGGAAGCGCATGTCCTGCGAAACATTGTTTTTGTGCCGCTCATTGTGGGCTTTGTACTACTGTTTGTCCCGAACAGGTTTAAGGGTTTGTCCAGATTTCTGTCTCTTGTGATTTCTGCGCTTGCACTTCTCTGGGCTGTCAGGATATTCAGACATGGTGAAGGTGCGTACGCCTGGGCAATTACTGAAGCGGCCGGGCTGAAACTGAACCTGCTTTTAAGAGTAACACCTCTAAATGCGTTCATTCTGATGTTCGCCATGGGGTTCGGCCTTTTGATTACACTATATTCGCTTAGGTCCATCGCCGGTTCCGACAGGCAGAATGAGTTCTGGGGGGCAGTGTTACTGACCATCGGTGGTTCAGCGGGGATTTTGTTGTCCGACCATTTGCTCTTTTTGCTGATTTTTTGGGAAATTGTGACGGTTTCGCTGTATGTGCTGATTACTACAGGCGGCAAGAACTCTCACTTCGCGGCGACGAAGAGCTTCGCGATGATAGGCGCCTCTGACGGCGCGTTTCTGCTCGGGATTGCGATGGTGTGGATGCTGGCAGAGCAGACATTTAAAATATCTGAGATAAGCCTTGCCACAACATCTGCGATGGGGATCGGTGCGTTTTTGTTGTTGGTGCTTGCAGCCATTACCAAGGCGGGTGCGATGCCATTGCACAGTTGGCTGCCTACCAGTGGTGAGTTTGCGCCGGCCTCTGTTATGGCGCTGCTTCCGGCCGCACTGGATAAGCTGTTAGGGATATATCTGCTGGTTATCATCGTCAAAGACCTGTTCGTCATGCAATCGGGTGCGCTGAGACTTATCCTTGCTATCATAGGCGCCGCAACCATCCTTATAGCTGTGATGGTTGCCATGGTTCAGCATAACCTGGAAAAGCTGCTGTCCTATCATGCTATCAGCCAGGTAGGCTACATGGTGCTCGGTATCGCGACTGGCACACCCGTTGGCATTGCCGGCGGTGTCTTCCATATGCTCAATCACGCGATCTACAAATGCTGTCTGTTCCTGTGCGGCGGGGCTGTCGAGCAAGCGACGGGAACGGCCGAGCTGGAAGAGCTCGGTGGACTGGGCAGGAAAATGCCGATAACGTTCTGGACCTGTCTGATCGCCGCGTTGAGTATTTCAGGGATACCTCCGCTCAACGGTTTTGTCTCCAAATGGATGGTGTACCAGGGTGTGATTAACATGGGGCAAGGCTTGAATAGCGGCGCAGCGGGTAGTATGTGGCCTGTGTGGCTGACTTGCGCGATGTTCGGCAGTGCGCTTACGTTGGCTTCGTTTGTGAAGATTATCCACTCAGTATTTCTGTCTCGTACGCCAAGCG
Source organism: uncultured Pirellulales bacterium (assembly GCA_964649005.1). Taxonomy (GTDB): domain Bacteria; phylum Planctomycetota; class Phycisphaerae; order Sedimentisphaerales; family Anaerobacaceae; genus CAZGMJ01. Next base: position 4,705 of record CAZYMD010000221.1, on the reverse strand, counting down.
ATCTCAAAGGTGTTGAAGAAGTACCGGCCATCCAGACAATTCCTATGGTTGTGCTTGCTCTGCTTTGCGTAGTATTCGGTATCGCCTATTGGATGCCGCTGGAGGGTTTCATATATCCTGCACTGGGTATAGACAGTAGTGCTGAGATACTAAGCATATGGGATTCGGGATTGGCCACAGCTCTTATTGTTATTGGCATTGGCTTGGGTGTGTTGATATGGGTGTTCTGCAAGTTGTCCAACAACGTGAGAATTGTGCCGACCTGGACATGTGGGGAGATTCAGGATAACGACCAGATGATAATTCCCGGGACGCATTTTTACAAAACCGTATCTTCGATGAGGGGATTGAAGCAGTTGTACGCCGGTCAGGAGAAAGGGTGGTTCGATCTGTACAATCAGGCCGGAAGGGTGGGATTGGCCTTAACGGGCTTCCTGCGGTGGATGCATTCAGGTGTGCTGCCGATGTATTTGACTTGGGTGACATTAGGGCTGCTGGCAATTATGTTCCTAATTTGCGAGATTAAGTGAGGTAGGTATGGCTGTTTTCTACATCTTGCTGATATTTATGATAATCGCCGCCATTATTGCGGTGGAGACGAAGGATCTGTTGAGTTCGGTGATTTGTATCGGGGCCATCGGATTTGGCGCCTCTTTGATGTTTCTATTTCTGCGGGCGCCCGATATCGCAATTACTCAGATTGTAGTGGAAGTTCTCGGCCTGATAATCTTAATTCGCGCCACAATCTCTCGTGATCTTACCTTTATCAGCGGTGAGAAGGAGTTCTTTGGGACTGTGGTTTCGGTTGTAATTATTATGGTTATTTTGCTGATAGGCACTCGGGTTTTCGAGGCATTGCCTCAATTCGGAACGCCTATCTTTGCAAGTGCGCCTGACGCTGCTTCAAGGGACTATGTTGCAGATGGATTGAGCAAGACCGGGGCGGCCAACGTGGTGTCTTCGGTGATTCTTGATTTTCGTGCTTACGATACGTTGGGGGAGGCGACAGTGCTGTTTACGTCGATTCTTGGCGCGACGGTTATCCTTCGCTCCAAAAGCAAGAAGAGGCTGGAGGATACGGACTAATGAAAGGAATGTCGATAATCGTTAAAACTATCAGCAGTTGGGTGAAGATGCTGATCTTCCTGTTCGGCATCTATATCATCATTTTCGGCCATCTGACGCCGGGAGGGGGCTTTGCAGGTGGTGTTATCCTTGCATCTTCGTACGTTCTGCTGTTGTTGGCGTTCGGCAGGGAATTCGTCGAGAAAGATCTACCTTTGGCGCTCGATTCGAAGCTCGATTGCCTCGGAGCATTCGCATTCGCCATGATAGCGATTCTCGGATTCGTTTTCGGAGGGACGTTCTTCCTCAACTTCCTGTATCAGAAGTATCTACCCGGCGAGGCCTTAAGGCTGATAAGTGCGGGCACGATACCGTTGTCGAATATAGCCATCGGTTTGAAAGTTGGAGCGTCGCTGTTTCTTGTAATTTTCATTCTATCAGTTTCTCAAAAAGCCAGAGAAGGCGATGTTGAGTAGCTAATAGGAAGGAGCAGAGAATATGCTATATGCGTTATGCTTCCTGTTGTTCATGATTGGGCTGTACTGTGCAGTAGTCAAGAAGAACATGGTCAAGATCGTCATTGGCATCATGGTCATTGAGTATGCCGCCAATCTTTTCCTGATCATGCTTGGCTACCGTGCGGATGGTGTTGCGCCGATAGTCGATAAAAGTAACGTTACGCAGTCTGCAACGGGACAACTTGAGGTAGCACAGAATTTCATCAATACTTCCGTTGATCCGTTGCCACAGGCATTGGTTCTGACTGCAATTGTCATAAGCCTGGGTTCGCTGGCCCTGATGATATCGATATGTATCAGGACTTATGAGAAATACGGCACGTTTGACATCACGGAAATTAGGAGGTTGAAAGGATGAACGTACCGCTGCCTGTTTTTGTTGCGGTTCCTGTGGTAACGGCGTTTGTGCTTCCTCTCTTCGGTAAGAAGGGCAAGTCCGCCGCAACGGCTCTGGCGTGTTCCGCCTGTTTGCTGCTGCTTGCGCTATCGATAGCATCAGTTGGTCGATCCGACGTGTATGCGGTGGGCAAATGGTCCATACCGCTTGGGATCAACCTGGTTCTGGACGGCCTTAGCTCGCTGATGCTATTAGCTATCAGTGTGGTGAGTGCAGCCGCGATGGTTTTCAGCATTCGGTACATGGAGCAATACACGGCTAAGGCAAAATATCTCAGCCTGTTCATGCTTATGGTGGCGGGTATGAACGGAGTCGTGCTTTCGGGAGACATATTCAATCTTTATGTATTTCTTGAGATTGCGTCATTGGCTTCGTATGCACTTGTCGGATTCGGTTGTGAGCATGAGGAGCTTGAAGCATCTTTCAAATATATGGTGCTGGGTAGTGTGGCATCGGCGTTTGTTTTGTTAGGTGTAGCTCTGGTGTATGGCAATACGGCCTCGCTTAATATGGCGTATGTCTCACGCGCAATTCAAACATCAGGGGTGAATGCGGGCCTGGCTTTCGCTCTGGCTCTGTTCATTGCTGGATTCGGTCTGAAAGCGGCGCTGGTCCCGTTTCATGCATGGCTGCCTGATGCACACCCATCTGCGCCGGCGCCTATTTCTGCGATGTTGTCAGGTGTTCTGATTAAAGCCCTTGGCGTCTATGCTCTTGCTCGGATTGTATTCAACGTATTTGGAGTAACTGTTATAGTTTCATGGATATTGATTGCCCTGGGTGTGTTGAGCATGGTGATCGGCGTGTTTTTGGCGGTCGGGCAGTGGGATTTCAAACGCCTGCTCGCCTATCACAGCATTTCGCAGATGGGATATGTGATTCTGGGCATTGGTATAGGGGCCCTGGTTCTTGCCCGCGGCGGGAAGGTTGAGTGGGCGACGTTGGCTATTTTAGGCGGGCTGTTTCACCTCGTAAACCATGCGGTTTTCAAGTCACTACTGTTTCTTGCCAGCGGTTCGGTTGAGATGTCTACGGGAACCAGGCAGCTCAAGGAGATGGGCGGGCTTGTCAAGAGGCTTCCTATGACGAGGACGACCTGCACTATCGCCTCGGCGGCGATTGCGGGTGTGCCTCCTTTCAATGGTTTCTGGAGCAAGCTGATATTGGTGATTGCGGCAGTGCAGGCGGGTTTCGTGTGGCTTGCGGGGATTACAGTGGTTGTGAGCCTGGTTACGCTGATATCGTTTCTCAAAGTGCAGCGGTATGTGTTCCTGGGCGAGCTTCCTGATAATCTTCAAGAGGTTCGTGAGAACAGGGGTTCGATGCTGGTCGCAATGGGATTTTTGGCGTGTCTGTGTGTTCTTATGGGATTGCTTTTTCTGGTTCCAGGTCTTCGAGGGAGCATTCTCGATCCTGCCGTAAAGGTGTTGACTGACGGGCTTGGGTACTCAGCGGCAGTGATGAAAATCTGATAACAGGGTGTATATATGAGACGAGTAATTTACTTTGTGTTGGCTTTTGTGATCTGGGTGCTACTTACCTGGCCTTTCGTGGACGGCAAGATCGACGTTCAGGTAGTGATTGCGGGTTTGATTGCCTCCGCTATCGTTGCACTTCTGTTCCACGAGATACTTCCAAAAGAGCATCATATATTTATTTCTCCTGTGAGGGTGTTCTGGTTCTTATTGTATGTTCCTGTGTTTTTCTACTACGTGATACAAGCCAACCTGGATGTTGTATATCGCGCGTTGCATCCCAAGATGCCGATAAAGCCCGGCATCGTGAAAATTAAAACGAACCTGAAAACCGACTCGGCGATTACAGCCCTTGCCAATTCCATCACGCTGACGCCTGGTACGCTGACTGTTGATCTGACTGATGACGGATTTTTGTACGTGCACTGGATCAATGTCAAGTCGGACGATGTCGAGGAGGCAACGAAGCTGATTGCAAGCCGGTTCGAGTGGTTCCTGGAAAAGATATTCGAGTAGAAATGTGACGTCATACGCCGTGTTGACGGAGATATAGTCATGGGTACGTTGATAACGTTGTTTTGCTTTGGTTTGTTCATATGCTGCTTCCTGTGTCTTTATCGAATAGGACGCGGCCCGAGTGCGCCGGACAGAACAGTGGCGATAGACATATTGGGTATCGTGATAGTTGGTTTTTGTGCTTTGCTGGCGCTGGCCACGGGGAAGGATTTCTATCTTAATGTCGGTATCGCCTGGGCGCTGCTTAGCTTTATTGGGACAATTGCGCTGGCGAAGTTCCTGGAGGGCCGAAGCTTCGATGACTGAGATAATTGCTTATATTCTGATTGCGATTGGAATCCTGTTCGATATTTTCGGCTGCATTGGGTTGGTTCGTTTTCCCGATGTCTACAATCGGCTTCAGGCCTCTACGAAGTGCGTGACACTCGGCACTATCATGTTGCTTGTCGGAGTTGCGATAATCAGCGGGGTAGGAGCAACGAGTGCAAAAGCCGTTATCTGTGCGGTGTTTATATTGATTACCTCACCGACGGCGGCTCATGCGATTGCCAAAGGTTCCTATGCCGCCGGCGTTAAGCTTTGGGACAATAGCGTGGTCGATAAGTATGCCGATGAGATTAGCGGGAAACCCGATTGATATAGCAGGCGGCTCAATACAAACACTCGACTATTAGTAGGAGTTCGAAATTGCGTTTGCCAAAATTACGAGAACTGAAAGAAGCAGTTGTGGCGGT
>CAZYMD010000220.1:0-7655 GCA_964649005.1 uncultured Pirellulales bacterium | reverse complement strand
GGTTTCCGGCGTAGATGTGGCGGTTGGCTGCAGTGCGCCTGACGCCAATCTGAACTTGATCCTGACGAAGGGTGTTGCTACCGAGCAGATGAAGACTGCGACAAGTTTGGTTTCTCGTTCTATGGATTTTTAAGCGGGTTTTCAGGGTATTGCTTCGAACCTGACTTCATTCCTCAAGGCGTACGAACACGCCTAATTCACCTGTTTTTCATTTCAAGAAATTACTTTCCCCGCATTTTTTTGTTTCCTGGAATACCCACTGATATTATAACGTCTTATATCCCAGTGAAACCGTAGGGATTCACGCGATCGGAGTGCAGGCTTGATGTATGTGGTAATTAAGGAGATTCAGATGGATCGCAGAACATTTTTGAAGAGCGTACCGGCTTTTACTGTGCTTGCCGGTGCGGTGTCGGGATTGGCACAGGAGGCTGGAGCGGGTTCCGATTCGGCGCAGGGACTGGAGCCGATTGTGCTGGCAAAGCCTGGGACCGATGGAGGTAAGTCGGTTATGGCGGCGCTATGGGAAAGAAAGACCAATCGCAACGTAAGTGATAAGGAGCTTCCACATCAGGTATTATCCGATCTTCTATGGGCCGCGTTCGGGATCAATCGTCCGAGTGGTCCAAGAGAGAGAACGGGAAGGACCGCCGCCTCGGCGAGTAATTCGCAGGAGATCGATTTGTACGTTGCTCTTGCCAAAGGAGTCTACATATATGATGCAACAGGCCACTGTCTGGTTCCGGTTGTGGTGGGTGATTTTCGTCGAAGGTCCGGCAGGCGTTCGGCGGCAACAGCGCCTGTGAATATCTTCTACGTGGCGGATATCGCCAAATTCGCCAAAGCTCCATTCCAGGAGCCCGGCTTGAAGGACTCGGATGTGCAGAAGTCCTATTACTATGTAGGCGCCGGCCTGATTGCGCAGAATGTTTATCTGTTCGCGGCGTCGCAAGGCCTGGCGGCATGGTTCCATAATTGCGATAAGAACAATACGCCTAAGGAGTTCAAATTGCGACCCGAGCAAAAAGTGTTATTCTCACAGACAGTAGGTTATCTGGCGTAGATTGCCGGTTCGGAAGTGTAAGCAAAATTCAATAAGGAGGCTACTATGAAAGAATCGAAATGGTCTATCAATGTGTTTGTGGCTTGTGTGATTCTGATAGCTGCAAGCTGTGTTCTTGCCGGGGATTGGCCTCAATGGCGCGGACCCGATCGTGATGGCAAAGCGAGTGGCTTTTCCGCGCCAGCCAAGTGGCCGGCTGCGCTAACGCAGAAATGGCAGACGAAAGTAGGCACTGGCTGCGCGACGCCAGGCCTGGTGGGAGACAAGCTTTATGTCTTTACCAGGCAGGGCAATGAGGAAGTCACCTTGTGCCTGAACGCGGGCACCGGAGAGCAAATCTGGCGCGATGCGTATGAAGCCCAGACCGTGACCGGCGCCGCTTCAAGGCACCCGGGACCTCGCAGCACTCCTGCAATAGCGGACGGAAAGATCGTGACTTTAGGCGTGGGTGGAGTACTCTCGTGTCTGGATGCAGGCAGCGGCAAGCTCGTATGGCGCAAGGACCCGTTCCCCAAGGTCGTGCCAAGGTTCTTTACAGCGACCTCGCCCATTATCGTTGACGGAATGGCCATCGCGCAGCTCGGCGGGGCGGGCAACGGCGCTGTCATCGCCTACGACTTGGCCGAAGGCGCCGAGAAGTGGCGCTGGGACGCCGAGGGCCCTGAATATGCCTCGCCCGCTCTGCTGACGGTTGGTGGAACAAAGCAGATCGTGACGCTCGCAGAAAAGAGCATCGTTGGAATAGCAGTAGCCGATGGCAAGCTGCTGTGGCAGTTGCCTTTCGTCCCCGTCCGGCGAGCTTATAATGCCGCTACGCCGATTGTCGATGGCCAGACGGTTATCTATACCGGCGCCGGCCGGGGCACGATGGCTATTAAGGTCGAGAAGAAGACGGACGGCTTTACAACCACGGAGCTTTGGAGCAATTCTGATGTTGCCGTGCAATACAACACGCCCGTGCTGAAGGATGGCCTGCTGTTCGGCCTTACCAATCGAGGAAATCTCTTCTGCCTTAACGCCAGTAACGGCCAAACAGCCTGGCTCGATGAGACAGGACGAGATCGCGGCGGTTTCGGAACCGTTGTTGATGCAGGCTCCTGCCTGCTGGCTCTGACCAGCGGCTCGGAACTGGTTGTCTATAAGCCTGATGGCAAGCAATATTCGGAGATCGCCAAAATCAAAGTGGCCGAGACACCGACCTATGCGCAGCCTGTAGTGGTGGGCAATCGCATTTTTGTGAAGGATCAGGAGTCGGTGGCGCTGCTGACGGTCGAGTAAGAGACTCTGACAAAACCTTCTCTTGTCCTTTTTGTAATTCCAGCGAAGGAATGTTATCCTCGACCTGATCGGGGACGGGAATCCAGAATGTTTTGTTAGAGCAAATAAGTTCCGCAATGAGTCGAGAAGTTTTTATCCGTCAAATGAATCGATGAATTCTTCGCTAACCAGATCGGGTTCGAGCCCGATCTGGCCGAAGATTTCTGCTTCCATCTCGAAGATCAGCTTGTCTATTATAGCGATCTTTTCCTGGCGCTCTTTGCTTACGCCGAACAGTAAGTTGCTCCGCGCGTGGGCTTCGTCGAGCCGCTGCTGCAAGGGTACGATCTGATCGTGCATGGCGCGCTTGTCGGCGTAGTAGACGATTTTCTCCTCCCAGGTTCGGGGCTTGTCGTCTTCATCGAGCAGGGCGATGTATTTGTGCCTGCGAATGGTTAGCGCCAGCTCGGGCCATCTTTCCTTAAGCACGTCGTACGCTGCGTACTCATGCCCCTGGCCATCGTACTTCTCCTTGAACCGTCGCCATAGAGACTTTGCCTCTTCGCTTACAGGCTCCTCGAACCTGCTGAAATCCTTCAGCTTGAAATCGCACGCCCGCAGCAGATCGTGCAACACACACGCTCGATCCACCAACTCAACGTTCACATCGTGCCCCGCCTCGCGCAGCCTTCGCGCCAGAAACACCGCCACCTTCGCCGATGCCTCGCTGTGCCTTATGATATGCGAGGGCACATAGTACTCGGCCAGCAGCGCAACACATTCATCGCGTGTCGGAAGCTCACAGTTTTGCATTAATCAGCTCAGCCAGTTTCTTACCCGATTTGAGCATACCCCCGAAGATCGGCCCCATTCGAGGCAGGTTGTACACCGAGCAGACGCTCATGCCAGTCACCCACAAGCTAGGATAAATCTCGCCCGTTTTCTCAACGCAGCCCGCCTCAGCCGCCTCGACATCCATGAAGCTCTCGCGTATACGATTGGGCAGCAGATCGGGCTTCCTGTCTTTTAACATCGCTACGATTTCCGCAGGATGCCCCGTCGCGTCCACGAGATGCTTGCTGTGAATACAGAACGGATCGACATGCAGGTTGCCCAGTTTGATAGCGGTGCTGTTAACGACGACGCCGACCACCTTGTCCTTCTTGACGATGATATCTTCCGCCTCGATCAGATTGAAGATCTCCGCCCCTGCCCTCTGGGCTTTGTACGCAAGGGCCGCCGCGAACTCGACCGCGTTGGTTACGTAAACGCCGTTACGCTTTTCAGAGCCTATGCCGAATTCATCGATGATTTTCCTGTCCTCGACTGCGATGACGTTGTAGCCCGCTGCTCCGCCCCAAATACCGCCTCCTGTGGCCAGCCGTTTTTCCAGCATGGTTACTTTCGCCCCTGCCTTGGCCAGATAGTACGCCGCGACCATACCCGCAGGTCCGGCCCCAACGATCACAACGTCGTTTTCAAGCCTGTCCAGCAGCTTGGCGTTATAGGCTTCCAGAATCGCCCTTGTTATGTCTGTCTCAATCATTTCGCGTCCTTTCAGTCAAATACGTGCCCACAGCATATCCTATATGCTTTTTCCATGCCAAAAAGAAATCCGCCGAGGGCGGACCCGCTGACGGAGTGCACAAAAACAAAAAGCTGAAAACGTAAAACCAAGGACGCCCGCCCCCACCACGAGCAACTTCCAATTTCACACTTCCAGCTTTACACTTCTGCCGCCTTCCTTCGCGGGCATTAACCCGATCAGGTTCGTAGGGTCTCCCGATTCGTCGGAACTCTCAGCTTCAGGCCAAACATAAGGCCATCAGCTCCCCTGGCTTATTAAATTGTCAATAATATTATAGGGCGTCCTTTGAGGAGGGGCAAGTCTTTTCCAACATCAATATATTTACAACAGTTTTTACACTACGAACGCGAATATTCCCGAATAATCCCTAATTCAAGATGTGGTCCCAATATCCTTACCGGGATTTCTTTACGAGAATTCCAAACAGCTATTCTCCATCGTTCAGTAACATGCGTCAAGAAGAAAGCTTCGTGCTGACCAAACGGTTCAGGCTGATGTCTTCCTCGGCTGCTTCGAGAGCGAGTCGTCGGTGCACTTCCGGCGGTACGCGGACCATGAATTTCCCGCTATAACGCCTCGAACAAATTGGTTCGGGCACAGCTTCGCTGTTGGCTTTCATGTCCTTTACAACTTTAGCTGTTACCTTGCGAATTCCACGCAGGGCCTCCTCTGGTCCGTTGGCCAGCCAGCTCAGGCTTGGCAATTCAGCGCATAGTCCCACGAACTGCTCATCCTCTTCCGACCAGATCACACGATATGTATAACGGTCAATCTCTATCTGCCGTTTCATTTTTCAACCTCTCAATAGCTTTGAGCACTTGCCTTACCTGATAAGCCTTTGCCATGCCCTTATCGTTCTGTATGTTAACTCGTGGATCCCCCTTCCAGGGCATCCTGTACACGCGATGGCTCGTACCTCCCAGCCGGGGCCGCCCAAAATAGTGATCGCATAAACGACACAGGTCGCCAAAACGCATACCCTTTGGATTATTCCCTGCCTGGTCGAGAATATCTTCGATACGCGCCATAATTAAATAGTACCAATAATGATACTATGCGTCAAGTAAAATTTCTGAACTTTTCCAGAAAATTCTGACTAATATAGCATTTCTTTCAAAGTGAGCTTCAAAATCTTAATTTCAAAATCCAGCCGGAATAGAGTTCACCATCGTATGAGAAGCCTTTAACAACAACAAAGGTCATTGCGAGACGCGCAGCGACGTGGCAATCTCAATTCTTTCCTTTTTTATCTTGCCCGCTGCGCATTGTTTCCATAGATTCCACGTTGTTAAGGTATGCGTGTCGTACCGGTATATTTTTTGCAATGTACCCAAGGAGTCTTTATGGACCAGACCGAATCGATCAGCGAAGAGTTGCTTACTTTGATTGACCAGTGGGAGCCTAAACTCGCGGCCCAGCCCGAAGATGTTATTACAGAACGCCGCAACAGCCAGAACCGCACCATCAAACAGATCACAGGCCACATGGTCGATTCCGCCTCCAACAACACGCATCGAATCGTCCACCTCCAATACCAGAAAAGCCCACTTGTTTTCCCCGACTACGCAAATCATGGCAACAACGACCGCTGGATCGCCATCCAGAACTATCAGGATGAGAACTGGCCAAACCTCGTCGGTCTCTGGAAATACAGCCATCTCCACATCGCCCACGTAATCCGCAACGTCAACCCGGCTAAATTCGAAAACGTATGGTTCTCCGCCCTGAACCAGCACATTACCCTGAAAGCAATGATCCTCGACTTCCCAAGACACTTCAAACTCCACCTAAGCGAAATTGAGACATTGATAAACAACCAGGCCCAGTAAAAGAAGATATTGGATGAATTCTAATTATTCTCCACTTCTCGAAGTGACCTTTTATACTTCACTTCGTACTCTGTCGTCTTACCCGCTTCAAGATTAAGCTCGACGGTTTTGCTCTGCCCCAATTTCTCATTGTATACATACATATACCATCGCCCGGCAGGTATATTTTCAAACGAGCTTGTCCCCTGATCGTCTTTCTTCCCTGAATGAATTATAGGCATGGACCTCTGTCTGCCATCATCCGATATAGATATGCCAAGAATGACATGCGCCCAGTCCACAGGCTCTCCGTCGCCATCTATGATCTTTAAGGCCAGCCTCGCCGTCGACTTGGACAAATCGAGACAAACGTCACGCAAATCCTCCGATTCCCCAAGCCTGCACAACGCCAGTCCGCACTGATCGCCATATTCCTTATAGCTCGTAGCGCCCGAATGAACCCGAAACTTGGTATAGAATACAAGATGAGTCCCCTCGATTACCTCATCAAATACGAACCGCCCCTCGTCATCGGTCGTGGTCTGTTGCCTTCGTTCCTGTGGGGAAACATCCCGACTGTTAATTGATATAACAACCTCCGCGCTTCCAATAGGCTCACCCTCCGCATCGATTAACCTGCCGCTTATACTCCCAGGCTTGCTCAATCTTATTATGTTATCTCGATCACTTATAAACCGTCCATCATAAAGGCGCGTCACCGCAATCTCCTTTCTGCTTATATAGCCCTCCGCCGATACATCTAAATGATACATAACCATTTGCTTTTCCGAAAGATTGGAAAACGTAACAAATCCGTTAGGGTCCCTCTTCGAAGGTCCCACAGCCCATGCCTTGCGCCTGCCGTTCTTGTCAGGCTCATACGCCACAAACAACGCATTCGCATCTTCTATTGGCCTTCCCTCACTATCGACAACTCTAATGGTGAATTCAGGCCTGGGTATGTCAATATCCTTATTCTCTTCATACCACTCCAGTGTCTCCGCGATCACGCCCCTAATGTCACTGATATTGTTTAGACTCTTACCATTTCTCATCTCGCTTACACCAAGCTGCCAAAGATTGATGCCATACCATGCGTTAATATTCCGAACCATAGCCGCAATCAAGTAACAGCAATTATGGAAAAATGAATTATCTGCGATCCAGTACTCCTGTATGGATTCTTTTGAAATGGCTCGCATGAATCCAATGTATGTCTCTACAAGTACCTTCCGGTTGAACTTTTTCATCATTACTTTGCGAACACCCCTGGAAGCGCTTTGTGGCCCCAGCCTTACAAGTTCCGGCGTTAATAGCCCATCCACCATCGAACAAGCCTCATTCTCAACTTTGTCATAATCCTCGACGTCCTTGGGCAAAAACTGCCGAGGCACGTTTGAATACTCTGATTCTAATACCAAAAACATTCGAGGGGCTATTTCCTTGGGCAAATCCTGGGCAAAATCGAATTTATTTCTATCGAACGTGTTAAGGCCCTTTATAGCAGGCCACCATATCCAGGCCCGCTCATCAAGCGCCAGCTCTCGACATGCCTTCCAGGATGCAGGTGTTTGCCGATTCTTTTTCAAATACAGAAAAAAGAACAGCATATTTCGTATGTTCCCGTTCTCTGTTCTCAGTATGATTTCCTTGGCTCGCCTCACTAAATCATCATCAACTTCACCTTTATATAAGGAAACAGCATGTGCAATTTCGGTGAATTGTTGTTTATCCAAATATCCATGGTTGTATGAAGGTTCGTTTTTGGATTGTGCATCAGCTTCGAGTCCCTTTAACGCCAAATCCAAAAACTCCTCCTGTCCCAGCCACAAGCCCAATCGTATGCCCGCCGAACGAATTGCCTGTTGTGATACCCTGCTCCATACTAGTCCCTATAGAAGCGTGATATCTGGCGAACGGTTTCTTATGGAATCATAAA
>CAZYMD010000219.1:1256-7691 GCA_964649005.1 uncultured Pirellulales bacterium | reverse complement strand
CATTACAAAACCGTAAATAGTAACCTTCTCCTGAGCCATGTGCTGGACCTGATCCAGTAACCGAGCCGGGACCCCAACAACCTCCGTAAAGCCGAAGGTCCCGATCCAGCTTGCCCCTCAGGGGCGGGGAACCGACGCGTAAGTATTCACCTGAAACCAGGCACAAGCGAAACAAAAAAATGCAAAACAACTTGTCCCGATCTACTGGGGAACCCAATCCTGAAGGTCCCGACCACTCGATGCTCTCTGAGGCTAAATGATAAAAACCAGTCAATTCCGTTCAATTTCAGTCAAAAACTGCTCAAAAGTGAGCAAAAAACGTGAAAAATGACCAAAACTGCAAAACACAAAAACGCGATGCAACTACTTATAATACAAAGGCATACATTAAATATGCCTGCAAAAAGCACAATAAAAACAAACCCAAACAAACCCAATCTTGTCCTGGCAAAGAACCGATGAACCCGCATCTACTCACAACACTTTTTGAAAAAACAAACCCAATTCGCCCGACCTACAAAACGACACAACCTCAGCTACTACAAAAGATTACGACCAATTGCCATGTTACAGCGGACAAAAAAACAAAGCCAATGCCGAAGGCACACCCCAGGTGGATCACAACAGTGAACCTGGGAAATATAGGCAAGCTTTGGCATCCAACACATTGTTACAATACCGCGCCCTCAACTCAGTACCAGATTATGAAAAACAAAGCCAATGTCAAAATAGGCAACACACAAAACGCATTCACGCTTCTACCCACACCATGTGCGCAAAACAAAGCCAATGCCAAAGGCACGCCCCAGGTGGGTTAATATAGGCAATACCGAAACGATTCCACACGCACAATGAGCCATTAAGAAACGCAAACCACGATTCACAAGACAAGAAACCCGAACCACAAGCCGCTACGGCTGGATCGTATAGCTCCTGAAAGTTCTCTGAGGTACAGGCAGGTACTTGTTCTCGATGGTTCCGAACGGAGTCTCAATAAGCAGCACCCCATCGTCGCTGAGAAGCTGAATATCACTACTCTGCGGGAACTGGAACATCGCCTCAGGCGTAATCACAGGGAATTTGCAGATCTTGTCGAGCGCTCCCGTCGAATCATCGTAGCAGTACAGTATCTGCACAGGCTCATCGGCCCCCGCCTTGTGCGAGCCCGCCATTATCAGGTACGCCCCCATACTCTGCGAATACTCAATGCTCCGAATGCCAAAACCGTCAAGATCGAGCAGAATAGGCGGATCGAACTGAGCCTTCGCCCCGAACAGAACGACCTGCTCCGGATTCCTCAGCCCGATTATCAACGCGTGTTTGTCACCATCCACCTCAGGCCTCGGATTTCTAAACGCGATAAAAATCGAGTCTCCCTCAGCCGTAGTGCAAAGCCCCTCGATATTCAGCCCGTCGACCTTAGGTGCCAGATCAGAAATCGTGTTCGCATCAATATGCTCGCCCGAAACTCCGATAGCATCCGCAAGCCCCAAATCGTACACCGAATCGTACTCGATCAGATCGTCGACCAAATCGATGTAATTCCCGTCGAACCTGAAATTGATATACGGCCCATCGACAGTCACCGTCGTCGCATAGAACTGGTACCGGCTGTACTGGTACACACCGTTCCTGCTCCTGCCGTGCGAGGTTATCCAGAAAATCCTGTCCCCGAACCATGTCGCCCCCTCGATATCCATCTCAGGGTGCAACGGCTCGATATTCAAATACGCCACAAGGTCTATATCCAGAACCGGCGCCGAACCCGGATCGTCCCACCGGTACACGCGCAGAAAATCTTCCTCGTCACCGCCAACAATCACAAGGTTCGCATCGAGCGCCACCGCCGCCGAAGCATCCGCGATATAGCGGTAAAACCCGAACGTCCTGGCGCTCTCCAACGTCGACCACTCGCTCTCGTTCATATTAGTCGAAGTGTCACGCGCCTTCACTCTGTACGTATACGGCTGCCCGGGTGTCAATGCGTTCGGCTCGAACATTTCCTTGAACTGCCACCCGCTGTCAGGCCCGTTCCCGCTGACGCACTCGAAGTAGTATCGTACCCCGTTCTGAGAATCCAGAGCCATCTTCGCCGCCATACGAATCGACGCCGTAGAAACCGTCTCAGGCTCGCTCTCCCACTCAGTAACCTCAGGCTCAGGCCCGGTGACATCAACACCATCGAGCCACGTCACCGCGATAATCGCCAGATCTTTATAATTCAATATTCCGTCGCCCGATAGATCGGCGCAATTGCAGTCCACGTCCGCAAGATTCTCACCGGCCGCTCTGCATCCTGCGAAAACAGCAACGTCCTCGAAGTCAACATCAGCGTCACCGTCTATGTCACCGCCAGGCAGTGACACAGGCAGCAGCGAAACGATGGCGTTCTTCAGCATTAGCAGCGCATCGTCGCTCGCATCGTCGAAAAAATCGCCCGCCTTGTCGGGCATCGCAAAAAACACCCGCGGCCCGCCGGGTCCGTAAAGTGACCACTTATAGTATTTCGCCTCACTCCCGAACCAGCGTGCGATTGCTACCCCGCCGTCACCGGCGGCCACAACCATGCCGTTGCCTGCGGACCATTGATCGCTGTGATCCACATCCAGCCCGGCTCCAAACATCCGAACCACTCCACCGGATATATCGACCCCGCTGAAAATCGGATCGCAAGGATCGCTCACAGTCAGATGCACGCACGGATCGCAACTGACCGTGTCACCCGCCAGCCAGTCCCAGAACCGATAGCCTACACTTCGCGCGAGCTTGGCGTTATGGTTCAGTATGGGCACGTTGACATCATTCCAAAACTTCGCGTCACCATTGTACTGCCTGCTCTGGGTGTCCCTGGAAATGACTATCAGATCGGCCGCCTCAAGCTCGAGTTTCTTATTATCGCTCAGATATTCATCGTACCTGTCGGGCTCGATGCTCACCACCGCATTGCCACGATAGATTTCCTGAAGGAACTGCCTGTACCGCTGCTCGGACCCGCCATCGTGTTCCGCCACGATGATGATGTTCAGCAGCTCAGCGTCCGCCCGCCCGCCGAGGCACGCCAACAGAATAACCAACACTGTTATGAGAGTCCTTATATTCACCAGCCGCTCCTGCCCCGAAGCGCATATACCGCCCCAGGCGCCTACAGACTGCCGTTCAATCCTTAATTTAAGCATCTTCTATCTGTTCGTATCTGTATTATACCACAAATCCGCCCCAAACTCCGCGCCCCGGCCCCCATTTTTCACAGTTTTCACATCCCCCCGCAACAACAAGCCCCAAACCACCACGCCAGCCCCCAAATTATCCGGACCTTATTCCACTTCTCACCTGCAATCCAACCCCACGCCACGGCCTGTAAATGCTACTTCTTCTTCCTCGCAACATCGAGAGACTGCTGCGCCCACTCCGCCAGCACCGATGGATTCTCCAGCACATCCGCCGGTACCTCATAATAGGACATGGTCACGTCCTTGTCAGGGAATGGCTGAAACGCCCCCGATCCGGCCTTCACGAACTGCTCGCAATTCGAATCGTCCACCTTCAGATACGCCACATCATCCGCCACCAGAGCAAACATCGCACCCTCACAATACAGGCCCGCCTCGCCAAACATCTTGCGTATCGACACACTCCTCCAAGTCGAAAATTGATCCACCACATAGTCCAGAAATTCATCCGATACCGCCATCCCTTTGCCCTCATCCAAATCCAGGATCACCAAACATCATGCGTTCTGTCCGCGCTATGGCTGAAAATATGGCTCTGTCTTTATTGTTTTCAAAGCATCTTCAAGGCTCAGGTTTGAAAACACCTGCCACCATTTCCCTGTGTGCCGAAAATACGCCAGATTGAATCGCTCATCGCCAACAAACTCCAGCCGGGCGAAGCCAATCTCGAAATTCGGCGAAATACGATTAGGACCTACGCAGGCGTATCTGGTCATGAAATAAAAATACCGGCCTTTCCACTTTGTGAAGATATCCTCAATGTAGTTGAACTGAGCATCCTTGGGCGGAGGCTTGATATGCTGAGGTTTGATGTGTTTCTCCACAAGCTCAGTTGCCGCCTCCGAGACTTTGTCTCTCAAGGATTCAGGCACACTCGACGGTTTGGCCTGGATCCAGACCCGCTGCTTCTTCATCTTTCCCATATACGAACCAATCCTCATTTTGCATCATGCCCTATAGGAGGCTGCAGGAGAACCCGCGTCGGCTCATCACGATCACACGTAAGCCAGCCATCCTTGAACTCGACTTCCACCACCTGAATCGAACTTCGCCGCTGCTCGTATGTATCTTTATTCACGTCAGGCCCTCTCCTGCCTGGATGTGTGAAGTAGAAGATGTACACCCGGTCTCCACTGACAACAACATCAGGATGTCCCCCTTTTACCTGATCGTCCTCGCCTTTACCTGGCTTTTCCAGCAGATTACCCCTTTGCTTCTCCCAGTTCAGGCCATCATCGGATCGATACACACTAAGCCCGCTCCAGACATCGACAACCATCCACAGATGCCCCTTCCAACGAATAACCTTCGCCCCCTCACCCCTCACGCTAACCGCCTTGCCCTTGTCCCGCCACGTATAAAGGTCGTTGCTGTCCGCGTAGTACATGGACTTGCCGTCCCGCTCGTTGTTGTACCACAACCGCCACGTCCCATCGTCGAGTTTCAGCACGCACGCATCGATCACCCTGTCGGACGAGAGCTTCAGCGTCGATTGATATTTCCAATTGAGCAGGTCGTCACTGGTCAGGTGCAGAATGTCCCTCCCCGCGTTCCAGTTCGCAAAAATCCCGGGCACGTAAGTAAGATACATATGATAAACGCCTTCATGCTCGATCACATCAGGCGCCCAGTACGTACCCTCCCCTTTTTTGTAACCTATATTTGCCGTCGTCCTATACTTCCACGAAGCCCCGTAATCAGAAGATTCCGCAATCCCTATCTTAGTCCCATGCACCCAGCTAACTCCAGGCTCACCAGTGACATTCGCCCGCCGATTCGTATAAAACATTAACCATTTCCCATCATTGGGATTCCAGCACAAAACCGGATCAGCGGCGCCATCATGAACCGGATCGCGAAACAAAGGCTTATCCGCAACCTTACCAGCCGCACTCCGAACCGCCGCCCCTTCAGCTCGAACCGACACTAAAGATCCGCTACTCAGCAACCCCAAAAACAACGTCACCAAAAGCAGCGCTTTAATCGCAAGAATTTCTAATGCTCTAAACACAGCCTTTCTCCTAAGCAAGTTCTCAATTCTAACTCCAGGCTTACTACCTTTTCATCTTTATCATATATTAATCCTAAAGTACACTTAGTAAGGCGTAACGCTTTTTACAATGAACTTCGCGTAGTTATCTTCGGCACTCGTTCGCACCACATAGACATGGCCGACATTACATGGCACCGGATCTGTCGCGTACCCTATTTCGGCTGCTTCAGCGACCGAATCAAAAGGAACTACGCCAGCATCGTAGAGCCCCTTGTGGTCTCTCAATTTGGAGACTTCGAACTGTACTACGCCTTTGTTCTGGCGCAGCTCAAGGTCTTTGTCTCGTCTGGGTTTTTCTACTTTTCCATTGGAGAAATCGACAAAATTGTTTAGATCCCAATTGACAGTGCCTCTCTGAAGTTCGCCCGAGGTGAAATTGCGTGAGCCATCCGCCTGATAGACATAATCGATAGTGATTTTGTGTCCCCAGTAGAGCTTCACATCTTTTACGATGGTTTTGCCTTGCGGCACTGTGACTATCTCCGATTCAGAAGCGTAGGCAGGTTTTGCGACCCAGGTGCTATAATCGGTACCGGATAGCCCCTCAAAAGAATACTTGCCATTCGAGTCTGTAAGTGAGTGTACAGCAGGGGGTTCATAACTATATTTGAGGGCGAAGTGAAGCATCAGATATGTTTTCTCGAGCGGCCGGCCATGCTCATCTGTGACTGTGCCTTTGATGCAAGCCAACTTCTCGGGCGGAGTCTTCTCCATCTCAAAACCGATATACGTCACCTCTCCACTCAATATGGTGATTGATGCATCTACAGGGTCGTACCCGAATGCCCGCAAAACAAGGCTTTTGTCAGGTATTACATTGTTCGATTGAACAGGTTGACGCATGATGAACCATCCGCCTTCATACACACGCAGATGGTGGTCAATACCATGGTGCAGGATCACCATCACGTCTTTATTACCGGTAATAGGCGCAGCGTCACTGAAGGTGACTCTTCCTGCTATGCAGATGCCCAGATTGGACCGCAGGGTGGAGATTCTTTCATCCAAGACTGCCCGCAGATCAGCCGGGAAATCCTCGTACGACACCTTCTGGATTTCTTTATCGATAACTTCCTTCAACTGCTTCTGAATTTCAGAATCCTCCTCAAATGATTCTGACGTTGCACTTACCTGTTTTACAGGTTCCTTCGC
>CAZYMD010000219.1:0-1156 GCA_964649005.1 uncultured Pirellulales bacterium | reverse complement strand
CAGGTTCCTTCGCAGACTCTTGTGCAGGCTCTTTTACAGGCTCCTTCTTGCTGCAGCCCCACACACCGACTATCACCATTGCACATATGATAGTAGCCGGACTAATCAGATATCTCGATCTCATCTTTCTCTCCTTTTCCAAAATAGGAAACACGCTTCACGATATATCAGAGACGAATCCGTCCTGCCCCCCTTGCAGGTCGGTTCCATTCTATCGCTGTGTCTTGCCCTCGTAAAACAATTAATTCCACAATGTCCAATACCATATACAATATACGGCTCTGTTCGAACCTGAGCAGGATTTTCTCACCTTGCAAAGAGCACAAGGGGCTTGAGTTTCCGGGGCTGTGACGGTATGTTCTGGATCTGGAAGTTTTGTAGCGTAATTAAATAAAGATCAGCGGGCGATTGATCGTATGCCCATAATGCAATAAGGAGCGTGTTATGAGATTGGCAAGCCGGAAGAGATTCAGATTCATCCTGTTCGTATGTGCGTTTTTCGCGATATCGTCTCAGGCGTATGCGGTATCGCAGCCTTCGGTGGGCTGGGGGCAGGTTTCGGAGATACTACAGAGAATAAAGGCGCCTGAATTTCCGGATCGGGTCTTTGACATTACCGACTTCGGAGCAAAAGCCGATGGCAAGACGAAATGCACTGAGGCTTTCAAGAAAGCAATTACGGCCTGCAACAAGGCTGGTGGCGGCCGCGTTGTCGTCCCCGCCGGGACATTCTTAACAGGGCCTATACATCTGCAGAGCAATGTCTGCCTGGAAGTTCGCAAGGATGCGACTGTTCTTTTCAGTGACCGATTCGAAGACTACCTGCCGGCCGTATTGATTCGCTGGGAGGGACGGGAATGCTACAATCTATCGCCTCTGATTTACGCCAATGGCTGCGAGAATATCGGCATTACCGGCCAGGGCACGCTGAATGGCCAGGGACCGACCTGGTGGGCATGGCGAAGAGGACCGACCGATCCCTATCACAAATCCAATAACCAGAGCGCCAAATGGGCTCAGGAGAATGTGCCTGTGGACAAGCGCGTGCAGGGCACGAAGGATTTTCACTGGTGCCCTACGTTTGTCAGCCCTGTCAAGTGCAAGAACGTCCTGATCGAGGGACTAACCATTATTGATGGGCCATTCTGGAATGTGC
>CAZYMD010000218.1:0-7744 GCA_964649005.1 uncultured Pirellulales bacterium | reverse complement strand
ATATCCTGCGTATCGGTTGTCATGCTCGCTAAGGTAAACCGCATGGCGTCCGCCCCATGGCTGTCGATAGCCACAAGCGGATCGATCCCGTTGCCAAGGCTCTTGGACATCTTGCGCCCCTGGCCATCCTGGATCATCGCATGGATATACACATCGCTAAAAGGAATATCGCCAAGGCAATATTGCCCCATCATCACCATCCGCGAGACCCACAACGTAATAATCTCCCGCGCCGTACAAAGCACATCCCCCGGATAAAATGTCTTCAACTCCGCCGTCTCTTCAGGCCAACCCATCGTACTAAAAGGCCACAAAGCCGATGAGAACCAAGTATCCAGGACATCATCATCCCTATTCCATTTGCGAATATACTTCTGGAATTCATTACAAGACTCAAGACGTCCAGGCACACCGGTCAAACCTTCGACTTGCTCAACACGAGGGTATGGTTGTCCAGCCTTATGTGGTTCAAGATTGTTCAGGGTAGGGGATAGAAATCTGCCAACTTTATCAAGAACGTCATCTCCATTTTGATTCTTAAAACAAACATATCCAACAGAATGCTCAGTCTCAGAATTCTGAGCAACAAAATCAATGTCGTCATGTCCGAGGGAGTCTAATAGTTTCTTTAGTGATTTTTCTAATATTGGAGATGTGTTAGTACAATCAGATAAAGATAACTCAGGACAATTCGTGCTGAGTTCCATTCGCCACACCGGTATCCTATGTCCCCACCAGAGTTGTCGGCTGATGGGCCAGTCGCGGAGGTTTTCGAGCCATGTTTGGTAGGTCTTGGCGTATCGTTCAGGGATAAACCGCAATCGCCCGTCCAGCAGCGGCGATAACGCCAGCCCCGCTAATGAGTTTACCGGGACATCCGTCCCCTTAATATATGCTACTCCATCACGCTCTTCGGTCTCAAATCGACAATCGACAATCGTCAATCGTAAATGCTCGATGGGTTTCTTGACAGCAATGTACCATTGGTCCGAAAGGTAAGGCTCAATGGGGACATGGCTTCGATAGCTGTGCCCGACCTCATGGACGTAATCGCGAACATCTTCAAGCAGCTTTTCCTGGCGGAACCATTCAACTATGGCCTCTCGCGCCTCGAATCGGTCCATACCAAGAAGGTTCTGTGCTTCAGGCTCACTCACATCCTCCCAGCCATGCTTGTCGCTGATAGATCCATCTGGCCCCATCACATTGATTACAGGCAGGTCATGCCTGAGGCCGATCTGCCAGTCATCGGGATCGTGGGCTGGTGTGACTTTGAGGAAACCCGTTGAGAACTTTGCCTTCTCATCCTCGCTGTTCGGATCGGGCAATACAACATGCTCATCGGTAATAATCGGAATGATCCGCCCGACTATTGGCAGACGAACCTTCTTGTCTTTAAGTTGTGCAGCCCTTGGGTCGCTCGGATTCATTGCGACCGCAGTATCGCCCAGCATCGTCTCCGGCCGCGTCGTGGCAACTGTGATATGCTCGATCTTTTTGCCATCAATCGTAACAGGCGTCACGAGCGGATACTTCAAATACCAAAAATGCCCCTGCACGGTCTCATGCTCGACCTCATCATCCGCCAGAACGGTCTGCGTAGCCGGGTCCCAGTTGACCAGCCTCTTGCCGCGATATATCAGCCCATCCTTGAACAGATTGAAGAAGTTTGTCCGAACCGCCTTCGCGCAGACATCATCCATCGTAAACCGCACCCGCTCCCAGTCGCACGAGCACCCCATCGCCTGCAATTGATGGATAATCCGAGCCTCGTATTGATCCTTCCATGACTGCACCTTCTCAATAAATTGCTCCCGGCCGTTTTCGCCTCTCTCCTGCATCTGTTTATAATCCACCAGGGCAGGCTTGCCTTCGGCTCGAAGCCGTTTATCCACAACCGTCTGCGTTGCTATCCCCGCGTGGTCGGTCCCAGGCATCCACAACGTCTTGAAGCCCTGCATCCGCCGAAACCGAATCATCACGTCCTGCAAAGTATTGTTCAGCGCATGACCAAGGTGAAGCGCCGCCGTAACATTAGGCGGTGGGATCACTATCGTATACGCCTTTTCCGTCCCGCCGTCGCTTGCATCCGGATGAAAATATCCGCCCGACAGCCAGACATCCTTTGCCCGTTCTTCTATTGTCCTTGGCTCGTAAACTGTGGAAAGCTCTTCACTCATGACGTACCTGACTTTTGAAAATTATTTATAAAAAGAAAAATTCCGGCAGCAGCACATGCCGGAATAGTATGTTAATGGAACTGATTGTCGGTGTAAAGCTTTACTGTGATTCCACGATGGACATGCCATCGCAGGCGACTAATCAATGCTCATGGTCATAAGGAATTCCGCGTTGCTGCGGCACTTGGTGAGCCTGTTCTTGAGCAGTTCGACCGCTTCGACCGGGTTGAGTTCGCTCAGGACTCTTCGCAGGCGATAAATCAACTGCAGCTCCTTGGGATCGAGAAGCAGCTCTTCTTTCCTGGTGCCGCTGCGGCTAATATCGATGGCAGGCCAGGTCCTTCGGTCAACCAAGCGACGATCGAGGTGCAACTCCATGTTGCCGGTTGCCTTGAACTCCTCGAAAATAACCTCATCCATCTTCGAGCCGGTGTCTATCAATGCCGTCGCAAAAATACTAAGCGAACCGCCGTGCTCGACGTTTCTCGCGGCGCCGAAGAATTTCTTCGGCATCTGCATCGCCGCAGCGTCGACACCACCGGTCAGGATTCGCCCTGAGTGCGGCATCTCGCTGTTATAGGCTCGGGCCAGACGTGTTATCGAATCCAGCAAAATAACGACGTCCTGGCCGTATTCGACCATCCGTTTGGCCTTCTCGATTACGACCTCAGCAACCTGGCAATGACGCGCCGCAGACTCATCGAACGTGGAGCTTATCACCTCGACGTCATCTGAGGTTTTTCGCTCCATTTCCGTTACTTCCTCGGGTCTCTCGTCGATCAACAACACAATGAGCTTGACCTCCGGATGATTCGTCGATATCGCGTTTGCCATCTTCTGAAGCAGCACGGTCTTGCCTGTTCGAGGCGGCGCCACAATCAGTCCTCGTTGCCCTTTGCCAACGGGCGTGACTATGTCGATTATACGCATGTTCAATTCCTCGGGATTGGTCTCGAGGATCAGCCGATTCTCCGGGTGCAAAGGCGTCAGGTCGCTAAACACAACCTTGTCCGCCAGCATATCCGGATTCTCGTAGTTAATCGCTTCCACCCGCAGAAGTGCGAAGTATTTCTCAGATTCCTTCGGCGGCCGAATCTGCCCGGAAACCGTATTGCCGGTTCGCAGGCCAAAACGTCTGATTTGAGAAGGCGAAACGTAAATATCGTCGGAGCTGGACAAATAATTGTAACGCGGATTGCGCAGGAAGCCGTAACCGTCCGGCAGGACCTCCAAGACCCCCTCGCCATACATCAGACCGTTCTGGCGGATGCGTTCCTTAAGGATTCGGAAGATCAGATCCTGCTTCTTTAGAGCGCTGTACTCCGTCAGGCCCTCATTTTTCGCTATTTCGTGGAGTTCCGCTACGGTAAGCTTCTGCAGGTCCGTCAAGTACAAGCTCCCCTTCTTGATGCGCTCGTACTTGGCGTGAGTGGATTCATCTCCGTCGGCTTCAATCTCAGTCCCTTCAACAGCGGTTACTTCTTCGGCCGTTGCTGTTGCGTCGTTAGCTTGAATCTGCTCTTTCTCGACGGCGACCGCACTGTTGCTGGTACTCTTTCTTTTCTTTTTACTGGTTTTTCTCTTTTTTGCAGAGCTTTTCTTTCCTGTAGCCTTAACCATTATTGCTCCTTTTTCGCTAATAAAACACGCTCGTCACCATTTCGAACAAAGTGACGGCAAATGTGTTGGTAATCATTTGTAGTAGTATCGCAGGAACGAGACCGCGGTCGTGGAGCCCAAATAAACTGATGCTTCAGATGCTCCTGCCGAGGGGAGCAAACTTCCAAAAACCCCACTTATCCGTTATCTAAAATATATGAGAAGATTTCAGCGACTTGCCTGACCAATGACGAGAAGTCAGAGTTGTTGTCTATGGTATTATCGGCGTGGTTCTCCTTGCTGTCCAGAGAAATCTGGAAATTTTCTCGAATTTTGACATCGTTCTCGTCGAGAATTCCGAGTTTTTTGGCCCTCCGGAGTCTTAGTTCTTGCCTGCATTTGACGTAAACTACTATGTCGCAACGTTGAGACCAGCCTACCTCGACCAGCAGGGGCATGTCAAGAACAATTCCTTTGATGATGTCATCCTCTCTGGAATCTGCTATTTTTTTCTCAACCTCACCAAGAACTATCGGGTGGAGTATGTCATTTAGTGCGGAAAGTTCGTCACGGTCGGCAAATACTATCTCTGCCAGCTTCCCTCGGTCGATCCTGTCCGCCTGATCTGCTATACACGGTCCAAAACGGGCTATGACCTTGGAGATAACATCAGGCTTTTTAAGCAGGGCATGGGCGATCTCATCGGCGTCGATGACCGCACAGCCCAGTTTGCCGAATTCCTTTGCGACCGTGCTCTTGCCAGAACCGATACCACCTACAATACCTATCAAAGGTTTTTTGTGTTTTTTGACATCCACGCCGTCAGATTGTAGTTGTGATTCGACAATCGGTCAAGACGTTGTGAATGTGTCTCGAAGTTTTTTCGGGTCCGGGCGATGGCCCTGTATGGATCGAATCCGGTTGCATTTCGGCCTCAGGACACCTGAACCTGACGTCTTGTTGTGGCGAAGCTGCCTAAAAGATAGTTTTCCACAACCACGTTCCAACTCATGTTCTGGGCGAGATTCCATCCGGTCTCGACCATGCTGGTCATTTCAGCTTCGCTTTTGGGCAGACGAGAGCATATTTGCATGGCCACCCTCTCAGCCTCGCTGGCCTCGATGCGATCCCGTATCGTCTTGCCGATTTGCAGCATGTCTTCTATGTCGGCGTAGTCCTGTGTTTGGAGATTTGTATAATCCGCGACGATCACGTTCTTGACCGCTTCGCCACCGGTGACGTCGCGCACGAATCCGCTGCAGCCGCAAACGCTGCTGATGACGCATATTCCACCGAAAGTCAACGGCTCGAGTTGTGCGATTCCGAACGGTTCGTAAGTGCTCTGGCCGAACTCAACGTCACTTCCTTTGCGGATATCCATGAATTCTGATTCTTGCGGCATCCGCATCCCGCAATGCCTGCGACTGAAGCCGAACTGGTTGATGAAGATCACCTTTATATTGCGCGTCCTGGCGTTGAACTCCTGTATCGCCGTGTAGAAGTTAGCCTCGCCGCCGGAAAGGTCGGGCCAGCCCTCCCTGTGACCCACCGGCCAGTTGTAGCATGACTCCATGTGGTAGATGTCGCTCGTCGGACGCTGCGAAACCTCTGTGCTGAGCAGCAGCAGAACGCCCGTCTTGCCCTGGGTCCGAAATTCCCTCTCCACGTTGTAGAGAACGCGCAAATCCCGCCAAAGCCCCTTGCTTCTAACAAGCCTTGTAACGTGTGTGAAAATATAGTCAGGCCGGTACCCTAACAGACCTTCACAGTAATCCTGGAGCATATTCTTTGACGCCATCTTCTCGGCTACGTCGATTTGATACGACGGTATGCCGTTGTATACGATATTGATCCCGGCCGCGTCGAACTCAGGCGCCAGGAATCGCAGCTCGTCGACAACATAGTCACCAACCGCATATATGTGGTCGCAGTATTGCGATGCCTCAACGAGGCCGTGTTTGAAATAGACGTTCTGATCCCCGAAAACGTCATTGACGCACAGACCTCGGGCGTGAGCCTCTTTCATTACGTTGTAGAACATCGTATCGTGGCCCGGATGTTCCTCGACGATTCGACGCATCGTGGCGACCTCGTGTGCGTAGAACGCTGTCTTGAATTCACAGGGATCGAGAATTGCAGCGAGTGCCGTCGGCATTCCCATGAACTCGTGTGAGATTATTGTTGTGGCTTCCGAGGCCGCGTCGATTGCCTTGATCGCCGCAATTGCAGGCGGCGCCAGCCTGACGTACTGCTCGAATTCCCACAGATGCTCGTAAAGGTGGCTTTGAATGCCGAACTCTTCGAACAGACGCCTCTTGAAATCGTTCAACATGTTTCGGTTGATGTGCCTCACATCGAAAAGCAGCACTTCAGGCGAGCTTTTGATCCCTGTTTTAGGATCGAAGAACGTCCGACGTCCATAGACGATGCCCGTGTTATAGAGATGCTCTATTCTCTGAAACGCCGGCGCGTATTCAGGCGTTATCATACCGTCAACTGATGAATAGAGGACTTCCCCATCCTCGCCCAATCGATCTTGCACCGTGCCTTCGGTAGAGAACAGTGGCCCAACCAGTATAGACCGGTCGACCACATCAAGATAAGACCCGGATGTGAAAAAGCCGTCCAGAACGGCTCCAATGCCACCAACTTTCGCTACCGCTTCGTGGGTGACGTGAACCACGGTTGTTTCTCTCGCCATCTTTAAGTTTCCTTCCAAGTCGTAGGATGTATATTCCCGAGTTGTTGCGATATCTACACAAAGTATAGAAAAGGGATTGTGCGCATCCAAACCGCAGCGCGATGCTCGGAATGACTTTCAGCTATGGTCCGGGAAAGACGGACTTGGCGCGAAGAAACTGGCTTATCTTATGAGGATTGCAATATCAGACTACGAAAGTATTTCTTCAGGATATATCCGATCGTAGGGATCGTATGAATCCTGAAAGTACTTGCGGCGGTATTTTGGCCAATTCGGGCTTCGGTATCTCCGACAATGCTATCCTGTCGATGATACCCACAGCGTCTTTACGGTGCGGAGCTATCGTAAGTGCCGTTCTCCGTGCCTGCTCCAAATCTCCGTCCGCCATCTGGCGCAGATATTTGATTATCTGTTTTTCCAGGTCCTTGCTGACGATGGATGGAACCGGTCCGCTGCTGGGTCCGGCGCTTTCAGGAACCTCTCGTTCCTTTAGAATATCCTGCTGCAGCCTGTACGTCTCCGCCATCAGACGTTTCTTCCTCTCTTCCTCGCTCTCGTCAATTGGCGCAAGCTTCAGGTCGTCATCCTTTCTCAGATCGGGGACGTATATCTTGTTGTGGCAGGCCGGGCACTTGCCCCATTTCCCACCCGCAGTTTCGGCCGCTTCGATTTTCTTGTTACAGTGCTGGCAGTGAAATACTATTGACATCTTGTCACCTTTCAGGATCGAGACTCTTTCTCTGCTTCGTATTCTGCAACTATCCGCGTGGTTATCCCCCCACGCGGTGTGAAACGCGACGTAACCTTCATCCAACGAGGCTTGCACGCTGCGATGAGATCGTCCAATATATCGTTGGTCAAAGCCTCGTAGAAAATGCCCTTGTTGCGATAGCCCTGCATGTAGAACTTTAGGCTCTTAAGCTCGATACACGACTTATCGGGTATGTACTCGATAACGATCTCGCCGAAGTCGGGCTGCCCCGTCTTCGGGCACACACTCGTAAACTCAGGGCACTCTATGGTGATAGAGTAATCCCGCTCGGGATTCGGATTGTCGAACAGCTCTATTTCCATACGTTCACTCATTACCCGGCCCCTGTTTATTCTACCCCAACAGTATAGCCCGAATCCCGCATTATGACAAGAAATTATGCTCCAATCCCAGCCTTCTGATATACAGGGTGTAATGAGTGAGCGGATCGATACCGGGTTGGTGAAATCCGCGTTGCATATGGCCGTGACGCAGCGTTCGCCGGCTACGGGA
>CAZYMD010000217.1:0-7822 GCA_964649005.1 uncultured Pirellulales bacterium | reverse complement strand
CGGGGCGAGAGGCTCTGGGCGGAAGAAATCGAACAGACTAAGATAAGAATCGTACAGCAGTACGCAGCTATAAATTTCACAGGTCTCATACGGGAATACTCCTGATTTATATGACAATAAACACGATTATTCAGGATTGTGTATACTTTTCAGCGCCACAGGGCAGTCAGAATCATAGGCTGGTGATGGTTCGTGGTCAAGCGGGCGCATAAAAAAAGAGGCGGCGGCCGGATTCGAACCGGCGAATAACGGTTTTGCAAACCGTCGCCTTAGGCCTCTTGGCTACGCCGCCCTGAAAGTAGGGGAGTTTATACGGATTTTAATGTCCTTGCAACAGAATTTGTCGGCATTTTCCAGCCTATGGCTATAGTTGAAAGGGTGTCTGGGGGGCAGTGATTTTGTGAGGTTGGGTAGTATGAGCCATTTTGTAGCCATCGGAGCGGTGTGTGGGATGGTTAGGGGCCTTGATATGGCCTGTATATTCTTTCCTAACAGCCATTTAGCTGCAATATTGCGCATGGCGATTTCGTCTTTGGTAATATAGGGCGTTTTTAGTATAATGAAATAAAATGTATGGGTGCATGGTTATTGTCAAAACTGAATATTTATCCCGAATGGGTTTTTGGGGTTCAGAAATCATGCGTTCTGCCGCGGTGGCAGCAGACGCTGTATGTTTACAGCTATTGTGCTATGTCGAAGCAGACAGCGGGGCTTGCCTCATGATCGACGGTAGAGGGCTGATGGGCCTTGGCTACAAGGCGAAATGAATCGCAAGCGATTCATAATCCGGCCCGGAGGATATCCTTAGTTAGGGATCTGGTGGTTGTTATGCATTCTTTTAGGGGTGCTGAACTGGTTGATAGAGTGTTCGGAATTAAGATGGATTTGATGTGGGTATTCGAGTGTTAGGTTATTTCAGCAGGCATAGTCCCGGGGCTGAAACAGGCGGCTTTACAAAGGTTATACGGAATTGTCTTTTTCCGGCTTTGGTGCTGTTTATTATGTTTTTGTGGGGATGTCGTACTCCCGAGGAGTATCACAAGAACGCTGACGAGGTGGCTGCTAAGATCATTACACAAAAGCAGCAGGAAGCCCTTGGCAAGACTGAGTCTTTCAGTATTGAGCGTCCCAGCGACATTTTGCGTCGCAGGCTTATGGCTGAGCAGGGCCTGGCCTTTTCGACGGGTGCTTCGCTGGGTACGGACAAATTGAGGCGCCTCAAGTACTGGCCTGAAGCGGACCACTCATATGGTGTTTCGTCTCAGGTTATAGAGACCCCGATAATATCTGACAAATCCCTGAGGCTTTCCCTGCTCGATACGCTCCAGATCGGGGCGAGGAACAGTTCGGATTACCAATCGAACAAAGAGACAGTTTTTCAAAACGCACTGGCCCTCGATCTGGCGCGCAACGACTTTCGAACCATTATCAAAGGTTCCGGCGTTGGTAAGAATCCTACCATAGGCAGTACTCTGAAAACGAACACGACGGGAGACAGTACGGTCACTGATGTGACAACCAATAGTGGTGTGGGAGTGAGTCGCAAGCTAAAGAACGGAATCAGCCTTAGCGCGGCACTTGCAGCCGATTTAGTTAATCTGCTTACTCAGGGAGGCGCATCATCTTTGGGATTAACCGGTGATGCATCAGTTACGATTCCTCTGTTGAGAGGCGCCGGCAAGCATATTGTTACCGAGCCCCTGACGCAGGCTGAGCGGGATGTAATCTACGCCATGTACGACTTCGAACGATATAAACGTACGTTTGCAGTCAGTATCGCAAGGGACTATTTTTCTGTGTTGCGTCAGATGGACTCTGTAACCAATGCGGAGGACCGCTATCGCAGCGCGGTTACTTCGGCGCGTTGGGCGCGCAGGCGAGGTGATGCCGGGTTGATGTCTGAGATTCAGGTCGATCAGGCTTTTCAACAGGAACTATCGAGCCGAAATAGCTGGATATCGGCACAGCAGCGGCTCAGGAGTCTGCTCGATTCATTCAAGAACTCGCTTGGTCTTCCTACCGATGCATTTATCGAGCTTGATCCCAACGATCTACAGCAGTTGCGGATCGAGGCGGAAAAACTGGTGGAAGAGCTGAGAAACACGGTTCGCCCTGAGGTATCGGAAAACGTTCCTCCTGCTGATGCTCCAGTAGAGCTGATTCCCGCCAGTTATGAAGACGCGGGGCCTTATGAGATGGATGAATCTTCAGCTATAAAGCTGGCTTTCGAGAATAGGCTCGATCTGCGGATGGCTGTTGGTGAGGTCTACGATGCGCAGCGAAAGGTAGTTGTTGCTGCTGATAACCTGAAGGCTGGATTGAACTTGGGCGGATCTCTTAGTCGTTCGTACGATGACAGCACGGGGCCTATCACTTATCAGGGAGGGACATATAGAGGTCTATTGTCGCTCGATCTGCCTTTTGAAAGGACTTCCGAGCGCAATGCCTATCGCAACAGTCTTATTAGTCTTGAAAGGGCCACCAGAAGCGTTCAGTCGCTTGAAGATCAGATCAAGCTTTCTGTTCGAACTGCGTTGAGATCATTGCTCGAATCAAGGGAAAGTCTTAAAATACAGGCACAGTCGGTGGTTGTTGCTGAAAAACAGGAACGAAGCAGCAAGATGTTCCTCGAAGCAGGAAGAATCGAGATTCGAGACCTGCTGGATGCTCAGGCGGCGTTGCTGAGGTCGAGGAACGATCTAACGGCTGCAGTGGTGACTTATCGCACAACGGAACTTGAATTACAGCGTGATTTAGGTGTTCTTGGAGTTAACGAAAAAGGTCTATGGCAGGAATTTTCGCCAGAGGGTATCAATCATGTCAGGAAGTAAAGAAGGCTTTATAAGTAATATTAAAAAACATAAGCAGTTCAAGCTGATCATCGCGGCCGCTGCGGTTGTGGCGGTTCTGATGCTGGTAGTCTTGTTGAAAGTGGTTCAGGGTGGTGAATCGAAAAATACCGAGATAGCCACGTTCGTGGCCAAGCGCGGTCCCTTGACTATTAGCGTGCTGGAGTCGGGAACGATCAAGTCCCGCGAACAGATCATCATCAAGAACGAGCTTGAGGGCCGAACGTCGATCATTTCGCTGGTTGCGGAAGGCACATCGGTTAAGAAAGGGGACCTGCTGGTCGAACTGGACGCCAGCACGTTACAGGACAGCAAGATCGACCAGGAGATCATGGTTCAAAATGCCGAAGCGGCGTTTATAAATGCTCAGGAGAACCTTATAGTAATAAAGAATCAGGCGGAGAGCGACGTTAACGTGGCGGAGTTGACGTATGAATTTGCATGCGAGGATGTTAATCAGTACATTGATGGGCAATTCCCCAACCTGTTAACCGCCGCAATTAATAAAATAAATCTTGCGGAGGAAACCCTCAAGCGTAACGAAGATGTCAATGATTGGTCTGGAAGACTTTTCAAAGAGAAGTATATTTCCAAAAATGAGCTTCAGGCTGACAAGCTCTCTCTTTCTCGCAGCAGAAATGATTTACAGTTAGCGGAAAACGACCGTAATCTGCTGGAGGAATTCACGAAGCCTCGTCAGATCAAGCAGTTAGAAAGTGACAAGTATCAGGCGGAAATGGCCCTGGAAAGAGCGAAGGCGAAGGGCAGAGCGGACGTGATCCAGGCGGAGGCGGCTCTGACTGCCAAGAAGGCGGAATTCGACCGTCAGACAATCAAGCTTGCGAAGGTTAAGGATCAAATTGAAAAGGCTACGATCAAAGCGCCTGCTGATGGTATGGTGATCTATGCAACTACGGCCAGAAGGGGAGGTCGAGATAATAGGGAACCGCTGGATGAGGGTGTGGAGGTTTTCGAACGACAAGAGCTGATCTATCTTCCTACGGCGGCATCAGCTATGGCGGAGGTGGATATTCATGAGGCGAGCCTTGATAAGGTTCAGTTGGGATTGCCCGCGATCATAACGGTTGATGCGCTGCCTGGCAAAAGGTTCATTGGCAAGATGGCTCGGATTTCTCCGCTGCCTGACGCTCAGAGTATGTGGATGAATCCTGATTTGAAGGTGTACCAGTCGGACATCCATTTGGAGGGGGATGATCCGTCTTTGCGTACGGGCATGAGCTGCAAAGCGGAGATCATTGCTGCGCAATATGACGACGCGATATATATTCCAGTTCAGGCGGTAATACGTGTTGCAGGAAAGCCGACAGTGTTCGTTGTCAAGGACGGAAATCTCGAAGAGCGAACGGTTGAGATTGGTCTTGACAATAACAGGATGATCAGGATTATCAGCAGTCTCGAAGAAGGAGAGTTAGTGTCACTGGCGCCTCCTCTGAAATCTGCGACTATCGAAGAGACAGGTTCGGCAGCTTCAGGTGGGATAGGTGGTGACTCTGCATCGGACTCCCTGCAGCAGACGATAAATAAAAGACTTGAAGAAATGAACGGGGTTTCGGCTATCAAACCTTTTAACGCCGATGAAGACGCCGTCGTGGCGGGACAGGGAGAGGGCGGTTCGGGAGGTGTTTCGCAACAACAAGAGGGGCAGATGCGACAGCGTTTCCAGAACATGTCTGAAGAAGAGCGTCAGCAGATGCGGCAACGTTTCGAGAATATGTCCGATGAAGAGCGACAGAAAATGCGACAGCAGATGCAAGGTGGTGGCAGAAGGCAGGCAGGAAGCCCTGGGCAGGGAGTAGGAGGACAAAGGCTTGAAGGCTCAAGGCAAGGCGGTGGAGCCGGGTCACGTGGTGGTGCGGAAAGGAATCAGTAGATGATTGAGCAGGCTCCGGCTGACAAACATAAGGAAATCGTCAAGCTCGAAAACGCCCGGAAGATATACCAGATGGGAACGGAGGAGGTGCGTGCTCTGGCAGGGGTGACGGTATCGTTCGAGCAGGGCAGCTTCTGGGCGATAATGGGACCGAGCGGTTCCGGCAAGAGTACGATGATGAACATCCTGGGTTGTCTGGATAGACTTACATCGGGGCTGTACTATCTTGAAAGCCACGATGTCGGCGAACTCGATGACGACGCTCTGAGCGAGCTTCGACTCAGATACCTCGGATTTATTTTTCAGAGTTTCAACCTGATCCCGCAGTTGAGCGTCCAGCGAAATATCGAGCTGCCGCTATACTACCTCGGGTGGGACGCCATCGACAGCGCCGAGCGTGCAAGAGAACTTGCTGAGGAAGTCGGGCTTGGCGACAGGCTGAACCATCGTCCAACGGAGCTTTCGGGCGGGCAGATGCAGAGAGTGGCTATCGCCAGGGCGCTGGCCAACGATCCGCAGGTTATTTTTGCGGATGAGCCGACGGGCAACCTGGATACTGCGACAGGCGAGCAGATCATGGATATGCTCTGCAAGCTGAACGAACAGGGCAAAACCATCGTTATGGTTACGCATGAGTCTAATATTGCGGCGCACGCGGGCCATCGGCTGCACATGATCGATGGAGTCATCGATAGAATCGACGTGGGGTAACATGAGACAAACCAAGATCGCAAGAAACATCTGGCTTGGTATTGAGAACCTGTTGCTGCATAAGCTTCGGTCTTTCCTGACCATGCTTGGCGTCGTCTTCGGCGTCGGTAGTGTCGTGGCCATGCTTTCGGTCGGTGAAGGCGCCAGCAAGGAGGCTATGGAGCAGATTCGCAAGCTCGGCAGCAACAACATCATTATCTCTTCAGTCAAATCCGCGGAAGAGGAGCAGACGAGCACGACACACTCACACATGAGCATCTTCGGGCTGACATACGAGGATCAGAGAAGGATCAGTGAAAGTTTTGGAGATATTCAGGAAACAGCGCCGGTAAAACTGACTCGGAAGGAATCGCGTCTTGGTGAAAGGGGGATGGAGCTGCGAGTTGTGGGGACGACTCCCGAGTGGTTCGAGCTTGTCCCTCGCGAGGTTCTTGCCGGGCGCATCATTCTTGAGGCAGATCAGGTTAAGATGGCTCCTGTTGTGGTGCTGACGGAATTCGGTGCTCGCAAGATCCTGGCTACTGAGAGCACTATTGGCCAGACGCTTAGTATTGGCGGCGACAGGTTCGAGGTTGTCGGCATCGTCAAGAGTGAGAGCGGACAGGCGGGGAACATTCAGATTCCCGACCTGGAGGTCGATGCCTATATTCCGCTTGAGGTGGCCAAGAGATACTTCGGTGACATATTCACAAAGCGCACATCCGGCGGCGACGAGCGGGAGAAAGTGGAACTGCACCAGATTATTGTTCGAGTCGATAACCCGGCCAAGGTTGAGGCTACTGCGGCGGGTATCGAGGTAATGCTCGCGCGGTTTCACAAGAAAAAGGATTATAACGTGAGCGTGCCTTTGGCGCTGCTGAAACAGGCGGAGGCGACCAAGCGGAGGTTCAACATCGTTTTGGGGTCTATTGCGGGCATCAGCCTGCTGGTCGGCGGGATCGGGATTATGAATATCATGCTGGCCTCTGTCACCGAGCGCACGCGCGAGATCGGTATCCGTCGGGCTATTGGGGCCAAGAGAAAGCAGATCGTCTATCAGTTCCTCATCGAGACGGTGGTGCTGTCTACTACGGGTGGGCTCGTCGGTTTGGGCTTTGGTATTCTCATTCCGATGCTTATCACATTCTTCTCCGGTATGGAGACTATCGTTACTCTGCAGGGGGTTCTGTTGCCTCTGTTTATCAGTATGACAATCGGTATAGTCTTCGGTTTGTATCCGGCTATGAACGCGGCCAAGGTCGATCCTATCATCGCGCTTCGCCACGAGTAGGGCGATTCATATTGGGTCAGAAGGGCGGTTCGAGCCAGCCATATCTTTTCCGCCGTAGTGCGAGGCGGTTTTTTTCTTCTTTGCTAATGCTGCTTGCAGTGGGGCGGATCATCTATTAGTATCCTCTCGTTGCGAAAAGGATGATAATACGTTGGTCTGTGATTATGAGGTGGTAGCTATGAAGGTGGTTGCGTTTAACGGTAGTGCTCGGAAAGACGGTAATACGGCGATTCTTGTCAGGGCGGCATTCGATGAGCTTGAGAAGGCGGGCGTCGAGACGGAACTGATTCAGCTTAGCGGGCAGCGGATTCGGGGCTGCACTGCGTGCTATGGGTGCATTAAGAACAAGGATAAGAAGTGCACCGTTAAGGACGATATTGTAAACGAGTGCATCGAGAAGATGATCGAGGCCGACGGGATTATTTTAGCATCGCCTACTTACTTCGCCGACGTTACAGCCGAGATGAAGGCTCTGATCGACAGGGCGGGATTCGTCACCAGAGTTAACGGCGACCTGCTGCAACGCAAGGTTGGTGCGGCGGTTGTTGCTGTTCGCAGGGCGGGGGGGATTCATGCTTTCGATTCGATCAATCATTTCTTCCTTATCAGCCAGATGTTCGTGGTGGGTTCATCCTATTGGAACGTCGGTATCGGGCGCGAGATCGGGGATGTTAATGGTGATGAGGAAGGGATCGAGACGATGAAGACGCTCGGCCGGAACATGGCGTGGCTGCTTGAGAAAACCAGTCAGTAAGCGGGCAATCCTCAGTTTGTAAGATGCTCTTGCGGGGATGGTATGCGCGGGCGCTGCGCGTGGAGGAACTGGACTGCTGTTCCAGAAATGCAGTTTTTAGCGGGATTTACTGGATTTGGATGAGATTACGCGGGGAAGATTTTTCAGAAAATATTTTGTGGGGTGGGATAGGGCGGTATAATAAAAGTGTTCGGGTTGCGAATCTATTTTTTAGATATTTGATTCATAGTGGCGGATTTGAAGGACGTAGCGGGAAAATCAGGAACTGTGGGATAAAGGCGTAATTTTATGAAAAAAAGTGGGAAATCTAATCAATATATGATGTTGGGTGGTTACTTATATGTAGA
>CAZYMD010000216.1:0-7913 GCA_964649005.1 uncultured Pirellulales bacterium | reverse complement strand
CCTCGCCTGCGACGCGTTGCCCAACAAAATCGGGCAGCCCTTCCGCATTGTCAATGTCACTCTGCATCTGGTCGAGCATATGGAGAACCGTCGTGTTCTTCTCAAGGACCTTCGATAGTCTGGGAATATCTTGTACAATATTCACAAATAGCTTGTCCAGAACGATCGCCACAAACGGAAGAACAACAATCAACACTAATACCTCAACAAGACTGAAGCCTTTACGCATCTTCACAGCCCCCCTTCGATTGAAAAGTTTTGCTCTGCCTTCGCAACCGCATCCGGCCTCGATATTATATATCTGCTCAGAGTAATTTTGGCTTTGTTATTGGTGCTTGGGCCGATAGTTGTCACGCGAACGAGCTTTGTCCCCTCCCACTGACCGATTCCTGACGTTTCTTCGATAGTACAAGTTAACTTGGGCCAAAGCCTTTTGAACTCACTTTCGCCAATCGGCTCCCCTGTAGCAGCCAGGCTGTCGAGTTGGGCCTGGGCTGATGCTATACATCGCTGTCTGACAAGCTGGTAATGATTGAACCTTGTGAAACCGTTTAGACTCAGCGCCAGACCCACCAGCACCATTCCGAGAACGGTCATAGCCACTATCATTTCAGCCAGCATCCAGCCCGAATTTTTTGGTTTTTTGACAAACACGGTTTTTACTCCATTGATCGATTATGGGTATACCATTTCCGCGGTCCTGTGGATCATCTCTATCGGCGCCGAATATATCGCGTAAACTACGAATCCGATCATTAACGCCATGGCAAGTGTCGTACTGGGCCACAATATGAATCTCGCCAGATTGACACGATAGCTGTAATTAGAGCGATAGAACGACTCGAGCGCTTCGAGGATAGTCAATGTATTACCTTGATTAACTTTCTCGTCGAAGGCCCAGGCCAGAGGCGCTCCGAGCCCGGCGCACCTGGCAGCCTCGCTTATATTGTCACCCCGCTCCACTTTCCCCAGCCACTTCTTGAGCCTTTTCTTGAAACAGCCGTTCAGGTCCAGATCAAGCGTACTGGAAATCGCATCATTAACTGTCCTATCGGCCCCGAGCGACAGCTTCAACATCTCGATAGTCTGCACGAGCGAATAGTTCTGAGCAAACCAGTGAGAGATCGGCAGGCGCCATTTCAGCCAGTCGCCAATTCGCGAAAGAAGATACGGTTTGACGGGTCGACGAGGCCTGAACCTTGTACGAATCGACAAAGGTATAACCACAAGGACTATCAGCAACAGTAACGTTGTGAAGAAAACACCCTGATCATATACTACATATCTGAACACACCCATGAGGAATCTTGTCTGCGCAGGCATTCGTGCTTCATTGCTCATCTCAGTGATAACCTCAGAGAGCATGGGCATGACAAATACCATTAAAAACCATACTATAGCGCTCATGATGCAAAACAATACAATCGGGTAAAATGCACCAACCGGCTCGATCCTCCTGTCTTGTTCGGATTTTGCCTCCAGATCCTTGCCAAGACTCATGATTGCCTTTGGGAGTTGTCCGATTCGCTCGGCCGCATCAATCATAGCTATGATACGGCTTGGACACTTCGGATAGCCTCGCCTGATTGAATCGCTTAACGAATAGCCCTGAACCAGCCATTTGTGTATTCTTTGCAGAGCCACGGAACGTGCATCGCGACTCCCGCTGGCGGCTGCATCGAGCGCCATCGGCAGCGGCAGATTCTGCTTCATGCTCGAATTAATCGTCGATAAAACGTATGCAGCATTCGTACGGCGGGCCGTAAGTTGAAAACTGAAAGTTGCGGCAAAGAAGCCAACCACACAGAGAAACGCAATCAAAAGAAAAATACCTAAAGCAGGGATTTCGCTCAACAGGGCGACCGCCACAGCCAACAGCAGGCAGGCCAGTAAAACAATGAGAATCCACCCCGCCACATATCGGGGCCACCGCTGACTATCACGTTCTGCACGAGACAGCAGAACAGCCGATGATGTTGCCACGATAAACACAGGCGCAAAAATCAGGGCCTGAAACACCAGGTACTCGTCATCCCTCCACAATGCCAGGCACAAGAAAAACACACATGCTATAGGCATGAAGATCAGAGATGCACCCGCCTTCTTGAGAGCGGCAACAACAAGAAGAACCGAGAGGATTATTCCAAGAGCTGCGAACATATTTTATTACCTCCCGCTATCCTGATAGTGCAGTAACGATTTTAATCATGGGCAGAAACATCGCGAGCACACACGTAGCCACGACCCCACCAACACCAACTATTATTATTGGCAGCAGCACAGCTTGCAGTCTTGCCTGGCCAAATCTTGCCTGATCGGAGTACATCTGACCCAGGCTGTATAGATTGTCCTGCAATTCGTTGCGCTGCGATCCCATCTGTATCGAGTACAAAAACAACCTTGGTATCATTCTGCAGAACTGCCCCGCCTCCAGAATACCAGTCCCCTGCTCGACCTGCTCAGCCAACATGTGGCTCTCCTGAATCAGTGTCTCGCTACCGGTCGAATCTGCCGCCAATCGAAGGCACGAGGGCATATCGCAACCCGCCGCAACCATCATCGCCATCGCCTCGGCCATCCTGCTAAGAAGGCTCGCATAGTAAACCCTCCCGATAACAGGAATCTTCAAGAACAACGCCTCCTTGAACCTTCTGCCGGCCGGAAATGTGGAAGACATCGACAACAACAGAACGATGGCGCCTGCTATGAATGCCACTGATATCCAGAAAGGGAACACATTCTTTGCCATACCCAGGTAAAATTGAGTCAGGGCCGGTAGACGGCCCCCCACCATGTCATTTAGAATCGGTTCGAACTGTGGTATGATAAAAGTGAATATAAGTGTGATGAGAACGGCGCTTAGAGCAAGAATAACAGCAGGATAACCCATCGCTTCGAAGATTATTCGTCTTGTGTGATTGGCCAATTCGAGATGCCTGTTGAGACTCGTTAGCATCTCGCTTAGCCTGCCCGTCTCCACCCCAGCTTTGAGTATCCGTCCATACAAAGGAGGAAATTTCTTCTGCCTTTTCTCAAAAGCCTCTTCGATAGGTTTGCCGGCCTCCAATTCACCCGCGACTTCATCGATCAGCTTACGCATCGAACGGGAATCGATATCCTTGGCAAGCTCGCGCAGCCCACGTTCGAGTGGAATGCCCGCCTTCGTAATGGAAGCGAGCTGCTGATTGAAAAGCACAAACTCACTCCTGCCGATAGGTGTGGCTGACTTATGCGACTTAGCCTTTTCAAGAGTGCTCACCTCAAGCTGCATCTGCCCGAGGGATTCGTTTGCTTCCTCACGCGAGCCGGCCTCGATAGTACCTTTCATGAGCCTGCCCGCCGAGGTCAAAGCGTTATATTCGAATACCGCCATTTTATCTTTCCTTTCAACCAGCGAGATTTCATAGAACGCTGAGATTTATATAACATCACTCCACAAGCGTCAGCTCGTAGTGTATCGCATCTTTGGCATCTCCTCCGTCGGGGATGGGTGCTTTGAGCACTCCCGAAGAGCCCGTGCTTCTGTATGTAAACGGCTTCTTCTCAGCCGGATCTTCAGGTGTAGATACCTGCGTAATATCAGTCAAAACCGATGGAAGCTTTTTATGTTCCCACGCATAAAGCCGTACAGCCTCAACGCATTGCAAAGCAGTAAGATGCCGACTCAGTCTCTGGGCTATTAGTCGAACCCTATCGTGAGCCGGTTTGGACTGCTTCAGCATCGTCTTTCTCAATAACGCATTGTACTTCTTCTCAATATTCGACACTTCACTCTGAATAGCCTTTTCCATATCGATTAGCGGCTCGGGTAAACTCTCCAACGCCCAATAAAGATTGGGACTGCCTGGGGCCTGGACGAGTTGCTCAACTTCCTTGTTCATCAAAGCTGCCATAGCAACCGCAACCAAATCCTGAATCAGAACAGGCGACTGTCCTATGTGCCATGCCATAACAAAGCCTGATCGGATCGTGCTTATTGCCTTTTCATATTCCCCCTGAGCTATTTCAAACCGAGCCTTCAAAGCCAATACTCGAGAGATCGAACGATACTCAGTAAGATTGACAGGCGTCATGTCGGGCGTCCAGGCAGGCCATTTACACTGCTTGCACATGGCCGCCTGATCCACAAATGCAAAGACTGGCCCGAATTCCTTCAACATCGCCCCAACCTCATTAAGAGGCAACTTCGCCACAGGCATATCTTGCCACTCTCTAACTTTCTTTTCAGAAAAATTCGCAGGTATCGCCTGAACCGCCATCCCGTACAAAGGCACTGCATCAGCATCGATCAGTGTCCCAGACTCAGGAAGAAATTGCAATTTCTTCGCAGCCTCGTCGGCTTTAGTCGCCCGTATCTCCAACTTGCCCTGCTGAGCAACAGTAGGCGCCGCTCCCAGTAGTAGCATAACGAACCATATCAAAACACGTTTCATAAGCACACACCGTCTTTGTAGCGAACAATCATGCAATACCACAAACATTGTTCAACTCTTTCTGCGTCGTAATTCCCTCGGCCACTAATCGTTGCCCATCGGTAAGCATATTCATGTGGCCCCTGTCGATAAGTATACCCTCAAGCTCGTCCAGATCAGCCTTGGCGAGGATGGCTTGTCGCAGACTGCTATCGAGTTCGACTATCTCCGCGATCAGCACCCTGCCGCTATAACCTGTATTGAAACATCGATCACATCCGGCCGCTTCGAAGCCGTCAGTTTGTTCATCCCGCCTTCTGCAATTCGGGCAAAGTCTCCTGACAAGCCTCTGGTTCAGCACCGCGGAAACACTCGAAGTCACCTGATAAGGCTCTATGCCCATCTCAAGCAAGCGAAGAAACGCCCCGGCAGGCGTCCCGCTGTGCATCGTGCTCATCAGCAAGTGTCCTGTCAGTCCCGCTTCAATGGCTATTTTCGCAGTCTCAGCATCCCTGATTTCCCCGATCATAAGGACCTGTGGGTCCTGCCGCAGCAGAGAACGCAAAGCAATGGGAAACGTCATCTGCCCATGAGGTGTAATCTGGACCTGTGTGGCGTCGTCTATCGCGATCTCTACCGGATCTTCGAGGGTAACAACACTCTTGCCTGGAGATTTGGTCAAAATATGCCTCAAAAGAGCCGACAAAGTCGTACTCTTACCGCTTCCGGCGGGCCCCGTAAGCAATAGCACGCCTTGATTACGCGCCGCTATCCGCCTGAGAGTATCGACTACCACCCCAGAAAAGCCCAATTGCTCCAATTGCATCAATTCTGCATTGGCATAGAACAGCCGAAGCACTGCTCTCTGGCCGTGAATCGTTGGGAATATAGCAAGCCGCTGATCGATCACACCCGTGTTCGATGCGTTCGGGATCTGGATTCGACCCTCCTGTGGAATATCGTTACGATATGTCAGCAGCCCCCCCAACACTTTCAGCCTTGCGACTACGTTGTCGGATAATGATTTAGGTAGCTTCTCGATTACGTTCAAGACGCCATCAAGGCGGTATTTCACAACAATTCCCGAAGCAGTGGGCTCGAAATGAACGTCGCTGGCGCAGGTCTTTATGGCTTGTTGCAGTAGGTCATCCACCAGTGAAACCACATCCTGAGCGGTTACATCTGTTTCAGAAGTCTTGTTATCATCGTCTTTTTCGCTCATATTTCAGCCAATCTCTTTACTGTCTGGGCAATTTTCCATGCCATGTGCGCAATTAAGACGCCATGAAATACCTGAACGTTAACCACGAAAATTAAGTTTTTTTCGAAATATATTCGCAGATTTTATGTTAACATAATGTTTGTTACTGCGTCTTGGTAGTGATTCAACGTTGGGGCAATTTGAATAGACGTTTATGTTTGGCAGAGCCGTCAAAAACGAATTGGTTTGGGATTTCCCTGTTGATGTATCGGTGGAACGCAGCCAGAAGTGGATACTCTCCGCCATGCAGCGACATGGGCAGGACCTCATCACAATGTTCTGGCGGATTCTGGGCAACGAACAGGATGCCTGCGACGCGTACCAGAGCACATTCTTGCAGCTTGCTCATCATAAAATGCGGAAAAAGCCCGAGCACGTGAAGGCATATTTATTCCGAACAGCAAGCAATATTGCAATCTCGATGCTAAGACGCAAAATAGCGGAGCGAAAGAGGCTCTCGGGTACAGCAACTGTTAGAGAAGATGCTGCCTCGCCTCTGAACGAGCTGGATTTAAAATACTTACAGGATAATCTGAGAAGATGTTTGACTAAATTGCCGGAGCATCTGCGAAACGTGATAGCTCTGCGGGACCTTGCCGAATTGTCGTATGCCCAAGTGGGCAGGATAATGGGTATCACACCGGCTACCGCAAGGGTTTATAGATGCAAAGCAGTTCAGTTGTTAGCTTTGTGGATGGGCAGAAAAGAGAAAAACCATGATTGCAACACAGAACAATAAATGCAGACGAATCCGATCCTGGCTGCACAGGATTATCGAAAAACGTATAGGTTTCGACACGCCTTGGATACGCGATCACGTCGCCAACTGTCCGAGATGTCAGAAACGACTCGCCGCCATAGGAAGGGTTACTTTTGCCCTCTCGGCCATAAAGTCCAACGCTCACAGCCTTGGCCTGCTCCAGCGGGCTAACACGCAGGCAATCGGTGTCCTCAAGCATAGCCTTAGAGAGGGGCCGAAGGCCGACTTGCTCAGAGAAGCCCTGCCAAAACCGAAGCTGCTCGAACGCCTTGGCACATATAAGAACTCAGTGGCGAATATCGCGGCTTGCCTGATAATACTCTGCCTGATGAAAGTTGGAGTTTTTTCGTCTATGGATTGCGTTCAGACTCAAGGCAGCAAAATCGTTAAGCAGTACTATGCCAATCGGGCAGGTCAGGACCTTGCCGACGAAATATTCATCGCTTAGCACGCTGTGATCAGTTTCAGTCTGCCCTGAATTTCTTATCAGCACGTCATCATTGTATTGCAAATTCCTGTAGTGCACCCAATTAAGCAAGTGCCCCCCCCTCTGAGGAGGCACGTCTCAATTATCAACTATTGGCAACCGCATCTCTGATCGAATTAACCTCACGTTTGAACCTCCGGTTCTTCTTCATGGCCTCAACAACATGTTTGCATCGGGCTGAGATCGCCGCTCCGGAAATATAGCCGAAGTGGGCGCCAAGTGCTTGACAACTGTGCCCGCTCAATTCCCTGGAAAGGTAAATAGCCACGTATCGAGCCTCATTCCGTTTGTTGCCACGGCGTAGTATACTTTCCTCTGGGACTTTATAGTATTGCGAGACCTGCTTGACAACACTGCCCACACTGGCTTTAGGCCTGAGCTTATCGAGATTTGGAATATGACGGTCCGTTTGGCGATTCCCGAGAAAGGTTTGCTTGGCCCAATCCCAAAAGACCTCCGACCCCAATAGCATACCCTGGATATTCAATGCGTAAAGGTCTTGCGATGCCAGAATGATACGAGATCAAAAAAATATCTCAATAGTTAATAATTGAGACGTGACCCCTTTTCATGCAAGAAGGCAGGTTGAGTGGGAAGAGGGGTTTCGCAGATGGCTGTTTCTATATACCTCAACGGAGGGGATTGGGAGGGTGAAAGACTTTACATTTTATAGGTTGTCAAAGCATGCCATGTACAGGTCTGCTGTCGGCGAGAACACATAGGAGAAGCTCCAAGAAACACCTGAACGATTTAGAATAGGATTCCTCCTGGCAGTCACCCTGAGCAATCCGGTTGATGCGCGAGAACTCGAATCGAAGTGCTACGTCGGTTAATGATGCAAACCTATGGCTCACACAGAATGATCGGAATCACTCAAATAGACTGAGCATATTCAACTGTCAGGGGATTGGTAAGCAATCTCAACGTGATGATCGGGTCCAGTTACTCCGAAAAGATTGATGGTCCGGAACGTTAATTTCGCTCTGGCACGGC
>CAZYMD010000215.1:0-7919 GCA_964649005.1 uncultured Pirellulales bacterium | reverse complement strand
GTAAGTATAACAAACGCCGAATCGACGGATTAAAAGACAAGCCACGTCCCGGCCAGCCGACTAAACTGCCTC
The DNA here is from genome assembly GCA_964649005.1 of uncultured Pirellulales bacterium. Taxonomy (GTDB): domain Bacteria; phylum Planctomycetota; class Phycisphaerae; order Sedimentisphaerales; family Anaerobacaceae; genus CAZGMJ01. The sequence continues at coordinate 7,847 of CAZYMD010000215.1, read as the reverse complement.
GCGAGGCAGAGTCCAGATTCTGCAAACGCATTGAAGCCGGGCCGACTAAGAAAGATGGTGTTTCGGTACTCAACGGTCCGGCGATAAGGCGGATTCTGGAACGTGAGTTTGGCGTGCGGTATTCAAGGCAATCGGGGTAATGGTTGATGCGGCTGGCCAGCGGAACACGCCTGGTTGAGCAAATCTATGGTCATTGCGGTGTATTCGAATTGAGGATGGTGATGAGCTTATCTTACTGGGCATACACGGTTCTGGTTAGCCGAAGAGCAGCTAAGAAGATATGTTTTATGGGGAGATTTCCATAGGTATTGAATTATATTATGTATGGGGCGCGCATCGCACGTGACCGCATTCGGTTGGCTTCGTCATCGCCTACAAACTCAGCCTTGCGAAGATCGAACTTCAGGCTCCGTTTCAATTGCTCGCAGATATCCGCAGCCAGGCAGATGCACATGGCCCGATACATGACTTCTGGATTCGCCACTGTTTGTCGCCGCGAGCGGATACAGTCGAAGAAATCCCGCACGTGGTTCATCGGCCTTTGTGTCCGGCCCATGTAATCGGCCACCACTTTCTTAAATTCATGCAAAAGCGCCGGCGAAGAGACATCGGGCCTCGAATAACTGTCGGCGGCCGCAACCCATCCTTCGGGACCTTCGAACCGTTCGCCACAAGCGCCATGCCAGTATTCGCATGGGTCCCAGACCGATCCTTCGACTCGGTACAGAACCATCTTCACTCCGTTGGACAAGCGTGTAACCATCGTTTTGTTCGGACCGGCAAACTCGAAATCGATGGAGGAAACGTCCGTCATGTCGAGTCCGGCCAGGGCCTGGATCACCGTGTGTGCACCCCACATCGCGACATCGGTGGCAAAATCATAAAAGTGGTACCATCCTCCTCCATTGACATAGCCGCTATTGTAAGGATGCCAGGGGCTCGGACCGACCCAGAGGTCCCAGTCCAGTTCATCCTTTGGCGGTTCCGGTTCAGCAGGCAACCAGTCGTGACGCTGCCCGTCGCGCCAGCGAATGTCGGCGTAAACAGTATGAATCTGGCCCAGCCGGCCGGATCGGGCCATCTCTATGCCAAAGACGTGAGTTTCCTCACTCAGCCGTTGGGCGCCGGTTTGATATATCCGGCCATACCGGCGCGCGGTTTCTACAACTTCCTTACCCTGCGCCATAGTGAAACAGGCCGGCTTCTCGCAATAGACATCCTTGCCCGCCCGCATAGCAAGGATCGAAGCCAGTGCGTGCCAGCGGTCGCCTGTGGCAATCAATACGGCGTCCACATCTGTCCGCTCGGCCAGCAACTGCCGAAAGTCGCCATAAACAGCACAGTCTTTATTGCCATATTTACTGTCCACCCTGTTCTTGGCGGCTTCGCGTTTGTTTTTCACGACATCGCAGACGGCGACCCACTGCACATCCGCTTCGTTCAATATCCAACCCAGATCATATGAACCGCGCCCGCCGAGTCCAATTGCGCCCATCACGATGCGTTCGCTGGGCGCAACAGTTCCACCAAACCCCAGCGCCGAGGCCGGAACATAATACGGCAGCGCCACCGCACTTGCCGTCATCAACCCCCGTGCCAGAAACCGCCTGCGTGTGAGTTTCGTACTATTGTCAACGTTCATGGGCTCTTCTCTTTCTATCCGATCTTAGGATTTCAGTGAGTCACAGGAACTTCCTTACCTGTAGAAAATTCGAGTTCCATCGTATAAGAGTGAATATATGACCTGAGGAGTTATTGTCAACTGCGATTTTCCACTCAACCCCTTAGACGCTACCCCCGCACTTACCAGACTCCGACATAACACGTACAGTTCGTTATAGTGCATTCGGTCATAAATGCTGCCAAAATCGAATTGTGTGAGATTGATACATCTACGTGAGTAATTGAACGATATTATTGGCTAATATTCGTCTGAGTGAGCCAGTTGGTGGCGAAGATGGCGAAGTCTTTGAAGTCTACGGCGCCGTTATAGTCGAGGTCGATTGATTGGCAGAACTCGTTGGTTGCGTTGCAGTCGTTTTCGAGCCAGTGTGAGGCCAGGGCTGCGAGGTCTCTTATGTCTATTGCGCCGTCGGATGTGATGTCGCTGCATTCGGGCCGGTCGCATGGGAGGACGTAGGCCCTGTATATACCAACCATGGGATTGTATGGGAAATTTGATAGCGATGCGCTTATATAGTAAGTGGGCGTTTGAGCGATTGTGTCTACGACGTCCATGCCGGTGGTGACTTGGCCGAATACACAGTAGCCAAAACCATCGGTGGCTTGGTCGCGATTGAGGAAAAGGTTATCTATATGATTGATATAGAACTGTGATGTGGCGGAATTCGGATCCGTTGATCGAGCCATTGCGATTGTGCCTCGCAGATTGCTCAGGCCGTTATAGCTCTCGTTGATAATGGGATCGTTTGGCTCGGCGCAGTAAATGTAGTTATCCTCGACGTAGTAGCCGCCACCTTGGATCATGAACTCTTTGATGACGCGATGGAAAAGCAGTCCTTCATAAAAGCCGCTGTTTACGTATGCGAGAAAATTATCGACTGTTATCGGGGCCTCTGCGGGGAATAGTTCAACGGTTATGTCGCCGAAATTGGTTTCCAGGACAACCTGGGGATTGTTATAAGCCAATGTAGAAGATGGGCATATTGACAATACGAACAGCACGGCAAGGACCATAATAAAAGCACTTTTCATCAAATTCCTCCACATAACGTCAAGACGGTCCGAACGTGCTTCCCTGCCTCGGTTGGAATCAATATTTTATCAAATCAGACAATCGAAGTCAAGAAAAACAACCGGGACGGGGCCGTACACGCCCATCGTCGGCATTCGTCCTGATATATTGATCCCATACTCAACCGGACGGATTCTGAGTGATTTTTCTACAGGAGTCAGTCTTGTACACCGAGCCGAATCTTCGGGAGAAGCACGACAGATAATGGAAAGTTATAGGAAGAAAGCTAGAATAGCCACACTTCATATTACTGAGTGGCCTGCTCCCTGAAAACTTAGCCCAGTCTTCATGAGAGGTTAACCGACAATACAGGCGTATTTTCTAAAGGGCTATTTCATGAAGATGCAACTGTTGACGCCAACTTGTTGGTAGCATAACCTATACACCAATGGAGTAGCGAAACAGACGTGCAGCTATAACCGTGGTAACGTTATACTTAGGATGAATAAGAGTCCGTTAGGCGATATGTAAAAGAAGCAGCAGAAATAAAGAAAAGGCTCTTCCTTACAGACGAGCGAATGCAAGAGGCCAAAGCAAAGGTCGAAGAAGAGTCCGAGAAACAAACCGCAGACTGAGACAATGAATTGTCAGGCCAAAAGAACGACTCGCAGTTACTCACATATTTGTTGGAACAAACAATAGTCAATACGTCGCCTGACACGGCGTTCGATTAAAGAGAGGATCGTAATATGAGATTTTGTGTGCTTGTAGTTGTCCTGCTCGTAGCAACAGTCAACGTGACATTGGCGGAGCAAGCGCCGCAGAAGGTGCTCGTTGAGAGTGGTGAATTCAGGAAAGTTTACGATCCGAGCATTGGCGAGAAACAGCAGTGGTACATCAATGACCACTGTTTTATATATGGGCCGGAAGGCATGTGGCACTTATTCGGTATAACGCACGCCGAGCCGCTAAATCCAATGGACGAGGACAATTTCGCCCATGCGACCGCAATGTCGTTGCTACAGCAGCCCTGGGATAAGAAGCCATTCGCTTTGAGCATCGTAGCCAAAGCGCCATGGCGCGAGGAGCATTTGTGGGCCCCACACATGGTACTGCACAATGGGACGTATTACATGTTCTACTGCGCAGGCGACAAGGACCATACAAAGTACAAAATCCATCTGGCGACGTCGAAGGACCTGAAAACATGGACTCGGCATAAGGAAAATCCGATGGTGTCGGATGGATACGATGCGCGCGATCCTTTCGTCATGCGCGTGGCGGACAAGTGGGTCATGTACTATACCGCCACTGATAAGCCTGCAGGAGGCAAACATATCGTCGCGTACGTTACGAGCAGCGATTTGCTCAATTGGGAGGATCGAGGCGTTGCCTTTACCGACCCAAGCACAGGAACCTACGGTGGGCCTACAGAATCCCCATTTGTAGTACGGCGTGGCGACAAGTACTACCTGTTTATTGGACCGCAGGGTGGGTACGATGGCACCGATGTGTTTGTCAGCAACGATCCATTCGATTGGCGGATTGAAAACAAGGTCGGACATATCCCGGCACATGCGGCCGAGGTTGTGCGGGACATCGACGGCAAGTGGTACGTCAGCCGCTGTGGCTGGGGAAGAGGTGGCGTGTATCTTGCACAGTTAGTCTGGAAGGATGGGCTGGAAAATCCTGAAACGAATCTTGTTGTGCCAAAGGTGGTTAGTTCGAGCAAAAAGGAGTGATACCAAATCAGGTTATTTCTTGCGATAAGCAGACAGTTGGCGAGGGCTTAAGTGGTTTTATAACAAGGCCTTACAATGCCAACAATTTTACCTGGGCGCATTTGTTAATCTATATCGGTATGAGTGGGTGGTGGTAAAAAAGGAAAGGACCGAGAGGCTTTCCCAGCATCGGTCCTTGCTTTCCCATTGCCCCGTTTCTCCGAAACCTGCGCTTCGTTTTCCCTCGCACAGCTCGTATAGATTGTTTAAGGGGCTCGTCTCTTATTTATTCGAAGGCTATTCCGACACCGATTTGGGCGTCTTCAAGCACTGATTCCCTATCTACTCTGATGACCTTGCCTCGTTTTATGCGTGCGTACTGGCCTTTTTCTTCGGCGAGTTCTGTAGTTCGTGGGAAATTGATTTCCACAATCTGGCCTGGTCGAAGCGGGGCGGTCATTGGCATCTTCACGAAAACGCCGGTCTTGCTGACATTGCAGCTTTTACCGTTATAGAAGCGTGTTGCTTCAGGCAACCAAATGCTAACCGGCCATGTTATTGTGCTTCGTTTTTCCGTGCGTTGTTCTGTCAAAGTTTCCATAGTGCCAATCTCCTTTTATGCACCGTTTATTAACATTGCCTGTATCGGCTGAGTAAAAATGGGTGATTGAGGAATTTTAGGAAATATAACGATTATTCCGGCTGAGATTGGTAGTGCTCGTGGTATTTAAGAAGAAACGACATTTTATGGGGCTATGAGGGTGAAAATGTGAATATTCGTTGTTCATTTTTCTATTGGGGATGATAGTTATCGGTTCATATATGATTGGATGAGTTTGTGGGAGGGCGTGTAGATGGATTATATGGAGGATCCCTGGTATAGTGCAGAGAACTGGATATAAGGAGGCATAATATGATAGAGGTTTCTCCGGAGTGAACAAATAGGGGGAAGAATACTGCGTTACCCATATTTACTATATATACAAAACAGGCAGAATAGGTCGCTTCCCCATAACAACCGCCTGCATTCTGCATCCTATCTGCTGTACTCTGTCTTGTATATTCGCCCCCCAATCCCCTGCCCCGCCGCTCGAAATGTCTGTTCCTTAATAAACAGGCCGGAATATCAAAAAATGCCTTTGGATTGTCACGATTTTGAGATATTATTTAAGAGTGGTCTTTCAAAACCTATTATCGAAGAAACTCTTCAGTGCGGCGGAGTTGCCTGGTCAAACACCGCATACCCCCCACTGATGTCCTATAAAACCATGGATGAAATAGTTAAAATCGAAACAAAAGCCCAAGGCAGGGTCGCCGTAGTAGGTTTCGCTTCCACCTGCGTAAGCGAAGCGGACAGCATAACAGCTATGAGCAAAAGCATTAAGAAATTCATAGACGAAAAACGTCCCCGCTGGCTCGTTTTCGACTTTTCAGGCGTTAAGTTCTTTTCTTCCCAGGTCTTAGGTCTTCTGCTCGATATTCGCGCCGCAATGAAAGCCACTGACGGCCAGATAGTAATAAGTGCCATTGATCCCCAACTTCACAGGGTATTCAAAATTACCAACCTGGACAAAATATTCACTTTCTTCCAGGATCAAGATACTGCTATAAAATCCTTTTCAGAGGAATCTTCGCAAACACAAAATCGTCAACAAGAGTAGAATTACCAACGCTTTGTTCTGCGGCCTACCCGCAGGTGATGCCAGACACGGCTTATTGAAATTTCAGACAAACGCCACGTTGTTATTCAACACTGACCAATTAGACAATCAGTCAAGGGTTTGCAACATGCTATACATCGCACCACAGTTTTCAATTTTCATGGTTAACAAGCCGGGTGTTCTGGCCCAGGTCTTAGGTGAGTTCGCACGGGCCAAGATGAATATCTCAGCGGTAACAATGATGGACTCGGCCGAGCACGGCGTCATGCGGGTTGTCTTCGGAAATCCCGACAAGGCCAGAGAGGTGCTCTCGAAGCTGAATATGCAGTTCAGTGAAACCGAAGTGTTGTGCGTAAATCTCGACAACAAGGCCGGCGCCCTCGCCACAGTGGCGGAAAAGCTGGCCAAGAACCACATAAACATATCCTATGCATACTGTACGGCCGGGGCAAGAGGAGGAAAGGCAATCGGCGTTTTGAAAGTAGCCGATGTTAAAAAGGCCATAAAGGTGCTCGGAAAGACCGGCAGGAAAGTAGCCAAGTCGCAACCGGCCGTCAGACGCTCAAAGGCAACGCGCAAGTAGACAGCGGCAGACGCGTGTGCGACGGCGAAATCGTCCCAATAATTGTGATTAGGGCAATAAGAAGAAGCCCAATGTGCCGATTTATTATGAGATCCAAGCCAGAAAGTCTGACCGTTATAGACTTATATCGTTTCGTTGTAACCGATGAAGCAGCCCACGGATAAGACAGCAGGCCGGGCTCGCTGGAAACACTGGATGACTTGTATAACAGTGGCTATAAACGTACATTTTACAGGTTGGTCGTTTCTTTTTGGTGGAAAATAGCTTGACAGAAAACTTGGCTGGCTGCTATAGTACCGCACTTGATTAAACAGACGGGGCCGTAGCTCAACTGGTTAGAGCGTCGGACTGTCGATCCGAAGGTTGAGGGTTCGAGTCCCTTCGGCCTCGCTGAAAAACGCCACTGGTGATAGCGCCAGTGGCGTTTTGCTTTTTGGCATGGTTCGCTGATGAACACTGTTGGCCGCCTTGAAACGCCAAGCCAGACGCCAAGACAGAATCGTCTGTTTTTCTGTTGTCGGTCCCGGTCTTCAATGCCCGCTGGCTTTCGGTGCTTGGGGTGCTCAAATCAGGCAGGTTTGCAATGTCGTTTGCTTCTCCATTTCGCAGGACGTGTGCGTAGACATTCATGCTCAAGTCGATGCTGCTGTGTCGCATGATTGACTGAATCGTTTTCGTGTGAACACCGCTGTTTGCCAGTAGTGAAGCCGTCGTATGCCTCAGACTATGAAAATCAACTACGCGCCCGGCTTCGTCCTGATATTCGATGTTAGCCGCTTCAAGGTCCGGTCTGAGCATATCAATCGGCTTGCCCGGAACCTTCAGCGCCTGTGCATCGGGTAGCTTGGTTGCGAATAGCTCTTTGAGTTCTGCTGCTGTGTCCGGCTTCAATGGCAAGGTGGCTTGCCGGCGGTTCTTTGCGTATTCGGCCCGGACGGTGACTGTGTATTGCTCGAAATCGAAATCCGATACTTTCAGGCTGCGTATCTCGTTTGCTCTCAGACCGCTCTCACAGGCTAATCGGTAGATCATGGCTCTTTGATACCCGGACAGACCGAAACGTGGCTCAGCGGCTTGCGTGGCTTCCAGAAGACGGCGAATTTCGTCCGGCTCAAGCGGTCGGCGCTGTCGGCGTAGATCGTTCTTGGTAACGCTTACACATTGCAGGTGTTCAACAGGTGAACTCG
>CAZYMD010000214.1:0-7923 GCA_964649005.1 uncultured Pirellulales bacterium | reverse complement strand
TTTCAGTGCCTATTTACCTTGGATTTTTCAAGGAGCAGGCAGTAATCCAATCCTTTGTTCAAGTGATTTATCTCTCAAATGACCTGCGAATCGCTGGAATGGAAGGGTGGTGTGATCGTTAGTCTGATTTGTAATTTTTACGGAAAAAAGCTTGATTGAGGGTGGGGTGGTCTGTATACTGTGCGTTTTGATTTCCCTGTCGCATGGGGTTGAAAGGCTTCTGGAGCGGACGAGGCGTTCTAATAGAACGTTTTTTCGTTTCTTGTTGGGGTCAGCAGTTTCACGGCTTGGCTGACTCAGGCCTCCGGCAGGGTCCAATCGGGTTCGGCATCGATGTCGAATTTCCGTGACAAGCAGTACAGCCGGTATATTACCCGGTGGTGTAATTGGCAACACATGGGCTTTTGGTGCCCACATTCCAGGTTCGAGCCCTGGCCGGGTAGCTCGTTTTGTTGGTTGTCCGGGATTTGGACCTCAGACTATAAGAATAAACTATGGCTGAAAGAGTGGCAATCATATTGGCTGCGGGAGTTAGCAGCCGGATGAATACGCGGATAGCGAAGGTCCTGCACGAGGTTTGCGGCAGACCCATGCTGGCGTATGTGCTCGATGCGTGCCGTAGCGTGGGGGTGAGCAAGATATATTGCGTGGTTGGCTATGGAGCGGACCAGGTTAAAGAGCGATTCGGCGACGCTTCCGATATCGTCTGGGTGGAGCAAACCGAGCAGAAAGGGACGGGGCACGCTGTTCTGTGCTGCAAAGAGTATCTGGCCGATTTCAAAGGCGAAACCCTTGTTCTTTGTGGCGACGGGCCTCTGATTCGGGACAAAACGCTGAAGATTCTCACTGAAAAGCACAATGCCGAGCAGGCTGCGGTAACGCTCGCAACGGCAGTGCTAAACGACCCAAACGGATACGGGCGGATTATTCGCGACGTGTACGGCAACATCCAGGGCATAGTCGAGGACAGCGACTGCAACAGGGACCAGCTCACAGTCAAAGAGGTCAATCCGAGCTATTATCTGTTCAATAATGAGGCTCTGTTGGACGCGCTCGAAAAGATCAAGCCCGACAATGTCAAAGGTGAATACTACCTGACCGATGCGCTGGCACTGCTTATTGCCTCCGGCCGCAAGGTTGTGGCGATCACGGCTGTTCGACCCGAAGAGGCTATGGGCGTCAACAGCAGAGGCCAGCTCAGCACGGCCAGCAAAATCATGCAGCGACGAATACAGCATGAATTGATGGATAATGGCGTGACGATAGTCGATCCGGGCAATACGTGGATCGACGCACGGGCACAAATAGGGCAGGATACGGTTATCGAGCCTTTTACGTATATTCACGGGGAAGTCAGAATCGGGCGTGGCTGTCGGATTGGCCCGTTTGCATTTCTCAGGCACGGAACGATACTAAAGAACGATGTGGTGGCTGGTGTTTTTGCCGAACTCAAGAACACAACGCTGGATGACGGAGTCCGTGTTCGGCACCACAGCTATCTTGGCGACGCAACAGTAGGTCGCAATGTAAACGTGGGGGCCGGTTCGATCACGGCCAACTACGATGGCGAGAAGGTGAACTACACCAACGTCGGCAATGATTGCTACATCGGTTCGGGGGCGGTGCTGATAGCACCGCTCGATATCAAGGACGGTTCGCATATCGGGGCGGGTATGATTGTATCGCAGGAGAACGTCGAGAAACTGAGGGGGAAAGAATAGTGCAGATGTTCCTTAATGAAAGTGTGAAGATATTTTCAGGCAGCAGCAATCCCGCCTTGGCCAGTGCGGTGGGTAAGCATCTCGGGGTGCCTCTGGGCGGCGTCGAGATCGAGAGGTTTCCTGATGGCGAGAAGGCGATAGTTTTAGAGGATTCCGTTCGCGGAAAGGACTGTTTCGTTATTCAGTCCACGTGCAGGCCCGTTGATGAGAATGTGATGGAGCTTCTTATCTATCTAGACTGCCTTCGTAGAGCCAGTGCGATGCGTATTACGGCTGTTATTCCGTATTTTGGCTACGCTCGACAGGACAGAAAGGACGAGGGCCGCGTGCCCATCACGGCCAAGCTCGTCGCAAATATAATAATGGCGGCCGGTGCCGACAGGGTAACGACCATAGACCTTCACGCACCGCAGTTGCAGGGATTCTTTGACATACCTGTAGACAATCTGACCGGCGAGCTTGTGCTGGCCGGGTACTTCAGGAGCAAGAAGATAAACGATCTGACGGTGGTATCGCCGGATGTCGGCAACATTAAGATGGCGTCGCGATATGCAGCGCATCTCGGCGGCGATCTGGCGATAGTGCACAAAAAACGGTTCAGCGGCAGCGAGGTGGAGGCAACCGAGATAATCGGCGATGTCAAGGGCAGAAACGTTCTAATGTGCGACGATATCATTGCGACGGCCGGAACAGTTTGCAGCGCCGTAAGAATGATCAAAGAACGCGGTGCCAAAAAGATATACCTGGGTGCAACTCACGGTGTGTTTGCGGGCCAGGCTCTGCAGCGGCTGCAAGAAGCACCTATCGACGAAGTGGTTATCACGGACACGATACCGCTGACTGAGGAAGCCAAAAAGGTCGGTTGTATCAAAGTGCTGAGCGTGGCGGCGATGCTTGGTGAGGTTATCAAGAGAACGCACCGCAACGAATCAGTGAGTAGTCTGTTCAATAATATGTGATTGGGATAAGTCATCTGTTTGAAGTGAGAAACCTATGGACAAAGCAATGCCTTTGAAAGCGGAAAATCGGGAACATATAGGCTCCAAGCACTCAGCAAAAGTCCGGGCAAAAGGACGGATACCTGCTATTGTTTACGGTCACAAGAAGGATCCGATGGCGATTTCGCTGGATGCGCATGATTTCACTGAGGCCCTGCATCACGGCAGCCGCCTGATGGAAATTCAAATCGCCAAAAAGAAAGAGAAGATGATCGTCAAGGACCTGCAGTATGACTACCTTGGAAGGGATATCATCCACGTTGATCTGATACGCGTGGATATGACCGAAAACGTGAAGGTAACAGTGCCAATAGAGCTGAGAGGCACTGCCCAGGGCACTCATGAAAGCGGCATTATTGAAGAGCACATCGACCATCTGGAAATCGAGTGCAAGGCAGGGGAAATTCCCGAGACAATCGTCGTTTTGGTCAAAGACGTCCACGTTGGCGATGCCTTACATGCCGGTGAAGTGACGCTTCCCGACGGTATAAAGCTTGTCAGCCCCCCAGAGACGCTTTTAGTTACGTGCCATCTGGTGGCCGCCGCAAAGACGACAGAAGAACTGGAAGCCGAGGCGCCGATTGCTCCTGAGATTATAACCGAGGCCAAGACATCGGAGGAAACCTCAGAGTAGTAGTTGGCCATATTTGACGGCAGCAGACTATGGGGCAAGTTAAAATGGTTGTCGGGCTGGGTAATCCCGGCAGTGAGTATGCCAAAACACGGCACAACATGGGCTTCATGGTAATCGACTCGCTTTGTGCTGTGTTGGGTGTTGAAGCAGGACAGATGAAGTTCGGCGCCCGATTCGGCTCGGGCGAGTATAAGGATAAAAAGTTAATATTGCTGAAGCCCTGGCAGTACATGAATCGGAGCGGTCAGGTGGTTGCAACGGCAGCAGGATTTTACAAACTTGCCGTCAGTGATCTGCTTGTTGTAACCGACGACATGGCCTTAGAGCCGGGCAGAATCCGGATAAGGCAACAGGGTTCTTCAGGCGGTCACAACGGTCTGGCGGACATTACCGCAAGACTTGGCACGAGTGAGTTTGCCAGGCTGCGGATCGGCATCGGCCAGTGTGGTCAGGAAGTTGCAACCGATTACGTTCTGGCCAGGCCAAGCGAAGGAGAGATGCTTGTGTTGGCCGGTGCGATTGAAAGGGCACGGGACGCAGTATTATGCTGGGTCGAGAACGGTGTCGAAAGAGCTATGAATGAATTCAATCCCGACTTATCGGGATGATAAATATTTTGGTTTTCGTGTTGGCGTACTTGTGGAACAAGCGATTTTGATGTCTGACATATAGCAAAAGCTGGAGGTAACTGATTTGGCAACTGTTACAAAGAAACAATACGAAGGGATGTTCCTTGTCGACACTGCTATAGCCAGTGCGGACTGGGGCGGTATCATTGCGGATATCGAGGCGATACTCAAGAAGGCCGAGGCTGAAATCATTTCCATACGGAAGTGGGACGAACGCAGACTGGCTTACGATGTGCAGAAGAAGAGCCGGGGTACGTACATACTGGCCTACTTCAGATGTGACGGCACAAAAATCCAGGGAGTGGAGAAGACGGTCCAGCTTTCTGAAAGGATCATGCGGGTTCTGATCCTCAATGCCGATCATATGACCCAGGAAGATATTGACAAGGACACGCCTGCGACAAAAGCTGAAAAGAGTATCGAGCAACGTAAGGCCGCCGAGCAGGAGAAAATAGCGGAACAGGCTGAGACTAAAGCTAAAGCTAAAGCTGAGGCTGAGGCTGAGGCTAAAGCTGAGGTTGAGGTTGAGGCTGAAGCTGAGGTCGCAACGGGTGTGGTGGTGGGCGAAGCAGGGCCGGCGGAAACGACCGTGGATGCAGAGGTTCCTGTTGAGAGCGAAGTGGCCACCCAGACGGCTGATTCTACCGAGCCTGTGAGCGAACAGACTGAAGATATCGCGCAAGCCAAAGATGTTGCGCAGACCGAAGATATCGCACAGTCCAAACCAGCCAACGAGCCATCCGAAAGCGAAGATGTTGAGGCTGCGCAGGATGCATCTGATGAGCCGAAATCAGTCCAGTAGCTGGAGGTCGAAGCTGAGTCTTTTCGGCAGGCATGACTGGATGATAGTGATTCGAGAAAAGTAATCTTTCAAAGAAGCACAGAAGAGAGATTAGATTATGGCAAGTTATAACAAAATACTCATGATGGGCAACCTGACCCGTGATCCGCAGTTGTCGTATACGCCAAGTCAAACGCCCGTGGTTGATTTCGGATTAGCTACGAATCGGCGTTGGACAGCCCAAGACGGCAATCAGCGTGAGGAGACGTGTTTTGTCGACTGCCGGGCGTTCGGTCGTATGGCGGAGAACATTAACAAGTACCTGACCAAAGGGCGCCCCGTATTCATAGAGGGCAGATTGACATTCGACAGTTGGACCGCCCAGGATGGGAGCAAGCGAAGCAAACATCGAGTAACCGTTGAGAATTTTCAATTCCTGTCCAGTCCAGCAGCGGCGGGCCAGGGGCAGGAGCAGAGTCCGGATGGTTCCGGCGGAGGCGGTTATAATGGCCCTCAGCAGGGCGGGGATGATGATATACCGTTTTAGTCTTATAGGCCGCAACAACGCGACCGCTGATTGTAGATATTATACATTTTGACGAATGGGTAAGTTATGGCAAGAATGCAAAAGGGACCAAGAACAAAAAACGGTGGGAAAAAGGATGCCAAGAGCAGAAGAAAGACGGGTTTCGCCGGCGCTCGAGAGCAGACTCAGTGCCGTTTCTGCAGAAGAAGCGTTAAGTACATTGACTACAAAGACATTGATACCCTGCAAAAGCTTCTGACCAATCGTGGAAAGATATATTCGCGAAAGCGCAGCGGCAATTGCGCCAGTTGTCAAAGAAAGGCGCAGAGGGCGATCAAACGTGCCAGATACATGGCGTTGTTGCCATTCACGGCGTGATATATTTCAGAATGTTGGCGTGCGAATTTCGGCGTTAGTGTCAGAAGTCGCATCTAACAAACAGCAAGAGACGAGGTACGAAGTATGAAGGTTTTGCTTTGTGAGGATATCAAGTCGCTTGGGTGGCTCGGCGATGTTGTTGATGTAAAAACTGGATATGCAAGGAATTATCTGCTGCCCCACGGATTGGCCAAGATTGCAACAGAGGGCAATATAAGGTCCATAGCAGATGAGAAGGCCAAGCGCTCCCAGCAGCGGATCAAGGAGCACAAGCGTCTTGAAAATGCAGCCACGGCAGTGGAAGGAGCAGAAGCAGTGTTAGCGGCCAAGGCAAACGAGCAAGGCCACTTGTTCGGTTCGGTTACCGGTCCGGAAATCGCAACGAACTTGCGTGAGCAGGGATTTGAGGTTGCCGACGAAATTGTGAAGCTAACCGGGCATATCAAGGAAGTTGGAACGCATCAGGTAACACTGAAGTTTGCCGATGGGGTGACTGCGCAAGTTAATGTTGTGGTTGTGGCCGAGAACGAGGAAGGCGAGGATACGGAAGAAGATGCCGAAAAAGCATCCGCCTCGTAGACTGGTAAGCATCGCATGCAAACGAAGAGGCTGACTGGCAATGTTCTGTCGGCCTCTCGAAGAGGACAGAAGCGGCTTGTAGCCACAGAATCGATACCAGCGGTGGGAAGATAGGCGAGATACAGCTTCTATGCAATCGTGCTTTTCCCACGCCTCAAAATGTTGGCTGACTGCACTGGGTTTGCGGTTTTTGTGGCTGGCTCAGGACCGTTTTCTATAGCTGCGCGACATAAAGAGCCGATAATCAGTGAGAGGGTGATTCAAGCGACGCAGATAGTTGAGCGTTGTCTGATTTCTCATCATCAAGGACAAGGCAAAGGCTTCTTTGCACCGGATTCCACAATAGTGCTATTATGACTACGGATTTAATCAGTGAAGGTATGCTTATGTGCTATCAGGTGAACGCAGCCCAACGGACAATACTACCATGAGCAACTTTATAGGACGCAGCATGGGATTGAGAATCTTGTAACAAGTGTTTGACTGGCAACCGGCAGGTCTGTACAATGCAACACTGTATTCAGTGTGCGCATTTTGAGGCCGGGAAGTGACTGACTTGGCTAAAGAACAGGTTAAAATGCAAAAGAGCGTTGGCGACTTCGGTGGCGGCCAATCCGGAGCGGGTGGATTGACGGTCAGGAGTATGCCTCAATCGTTACCTGCTGAGGTTGCGGTTCTTGGTTCTATGACGCTTGATGCTCAGTGTATAGGGCGTGTGATCGAGCAGGTGGATTGCGAGGCATTCTATAGGCCTGCGCACCGGCACATCTTTGACGCACTGGTCAGCCTTTACGACAAAAACAGGGGCGAAGGCGTTGACGGACTGTTGTTGCGAAACGAGCTTGAAAGGCGAGGGCAGCTTGAAAACGTCGGTGGTCCTGAGTACTTGCAGAGGATACTGGACAGCGTACCCTCTTCGGCCAGTGTCGAGTATTATACTGAGATAGTCAGAGACAAGATGCTGATGCGCACGGTGATTCAGGCCGCCAGTGAGATATTGGACCTGGCATATGAAGAGGCTGGCGACCCAAGCGAGAAACTTGATATAGCCGAACAAAAGATATTTACCGTTACGGACAGGAAGATAAGCAACAACGCAGTAGCACTCCAGGACCTCGTTAGCCAGGCTTACGAGCTTATCGAGAAACGGCACGGCACACACGTAACCGGTCTTGCTACAGGGTATCACGAACTCGACGATCTGACCTGCGGACTTCAGAACGGTGAAATGATCATTGTAGCCGGCCGACCGAGTATGGGTAAGACAAGCCTGGTGTTGAACATTGCCGAGCATATTGCAATGGAGCAAAAGGCTCCGGTCGGGATATTCTCGCTTGAGATGGGAAAGCAGCAGTTGGCCGAGAGGTTTCTTTGCAGCATCAGTGGTGTCGATTCGCAATTGGTTAGAAAAGGTATTCTCAGTACTGAGCAATACAGACAATTGGTTGACGCCTGCAGCATACTGTCTAATGTGCCAATATATATCGATGATAGCGCCGCCCTAAGCCCTCTTGAGATACGGGCGAAAGCCAGAAGGCTCAAGAGCGCTTATGATATTAGCTGTATCATGGTGGACTATCTGCAGTTGATGCATATTGGCGCCGGCAGGATCGAGTCTCGCCAACAGGAAATCACGACAATTTCACGATATCTCAAGAGTCTCGCGCGTGAACTCAA
>CAZYMD010000213.1:0-8065 GCA_964649005.1 uncultured Pirellulales bacterium | reverse complement strand
GCGCCTGCATGCTGGCCGTAGACCTGCGATGCGAAGTTTCTCTCTTCGGCGTCTTCCAGTCGCAGGAGTTCTATGAAATCATGCTCTGTTGCATACTTTGTCACGATTTCGTCTGTACGGTCGGTCGAACCGTCGCTGACGATCACCCATTTCTTTGGCAGGCATGTCTGGGCGACTATAGACTCTATCGTTCTTTCTATGTATTCTTCCTCGTTCCGTGCTGCGGTAACGAGAACGTATGTGCTTTCCATATCATGTTCCTTTCTTATCTCATGGGCGAATGAGATCGCGATTGGGGAATTGCGGCCGATGATTTGAGCGAGCAGTTGATGTTGCAAGCGATTCTTGAGTGAATTGCTGTGTCGATTTCAATGCTAGAAAGTAGTCTTCGCGGTCGAGAATCATCAGGTAAAATAGAAACAGCGGTTGAATAGGTGAGAGTTTTCCGGATAGTCTTACTTCAAACATAAACGATAGAATAAGCATCACGGCGAGACACATAGCATTTAGCGCCAACTTTTTTGAGAATGTGCGTTGGAGTCTTTCGGTGCACACTATCCATTTCAAGTTGTATACAATCATTGCGAGAAAAGGAATAAAGCCCAGAATTCCTGTGTTGAATAAGACTTCCAAGGCTTCATTGTGACAGTGGGGCGGCTCCCAATTCATATTAGGGACCTTGCCCATAGTGAGTCTGCTGACGCCGTAACCGTTGCCTGCGATGGGGGATTTTCGTGACTCCTGAAGAATATGTTGCCATATGTAAGTGCGTCCGGTGAAGCTTCCGAACTCTTCGGTATCCTGACCCCTTTTCATATATTTCGACATATCGCCCGCCCAATTCTGACCGATGACGAGGCCAAACATCAGAAGGGCCGCAAGGAAACCGGTGCAACCGATAAGCAATCCTCGCTTGAGGTAATGTTTCATACTAAAGAAAGCATAAAAGAGCCCTGCGATTGTAAATCCAGCGATGGGCACGCGGCTTTTCGCGGCGATAATTACATATAGCAGGAAGATCCTCCATAACCATAAAACGATGCGGCGCACACCTTTGCTGGGATCGAAAGACATCCAGAACAGCAGTGCGGCGAATAGACTCAGCTCAGTAGCATGGGTGACTCCCATCCCAAGCCTGCCTTGCTCTGCTGAAGAGGACGCGCCTACGAAAAACATGGCTGTCAATGCATCCTTCACCACGAGAACGCCGACTGTCAAGAACCAGATTTTCTGTATCCTCTCCAATTGTGCGATGCTTCGGGCGCGATAAACGAGGGCAAGCATCAAAGTGCTTGCACCCAAAAGCAGAATAAAGTATCCGGCAACGGTTTTGAAATAGGGACTGTTTACAGCCGATATACCTGTGGCTAATACATAGAACAGGAGGCTCTTGCCGCCAAATCCCCATGATACTTTTCTGGAAATCAGCACGGTTCCAACGACAAATGCGGCGGCACATGCAGATAATCGCGCAAGAATCAGCCAATCCACGGTAGGAACTGCGATTGTGTCACGATGGCGAAAGTATGTTCCCTGGAACACGAGGATACAAACCAATACCGCCAGCGCGATTCTGGTCATGATGGTTCGGTCCGCCGTGTTGTGGATTGTTAAAGCCCTCACCAGTATTTCCTCGCAAAATTCGACCTGATCCGCACAACAGCGAGTTTCTCGTCTTCATGGAAGAAGTCATAATTCAGCAGTAGAAGGATTGCAAGAATCCCAAAGAGCACTGATGTGATAGCAAACGGCACCACGGGAAGATTGCGCAGGGCATACATGGCAATCAGGAACAAAACAAGCAATCCGCTCAGAGCGCCGATTCTCTTCCATTCAAGTGGTATTGGGAACCTGCGCATGCCGGAAGCTGTAAGCACGAAACCAAGCATGATGAAGGACACATCCAGTGAAATGACTGCACCGTACCAGTTGAAGTTTCGGATAAGAATATAGTTCACAAGTATCGAGGCGACGGCAATCAGAGTTGCGGAGAAGCCGATGGCCTGCGTCCTTTTGGCGGCGGTCATAAGAGTCTCGCCAAAATAGTATATCCCGACGAAAGTCATTCCCGGGATCAACATAAGCACTACGATAAAGGCTGAGGCGTACTCCGGCGGCGCAATATACGGCAGCATTATTTTGGTTGCAGCGACAAGACACAGTGACATAAGGACGACAGCGAGTATCAGGTAAGTCAGAGAGCGAGCTATTTTCTCTTTCTGATCGAGCCTGTCCAAATCGGAGAAAACGTATGGCTGGAAGGCATTCGCAAATGGTGATAGCGTTGTAATGATAAGGATTTGTGCCAGTTTATATCCCAGGCAGTAGATTGCGACAGCTTCCAGGCCGGCAAAATAGCTGAGGAAGTAGATGCCCACGGCGCCTATAATCAGTTCGGAACTCATTGAGAAAACGAGAGGGAAACCGAAACGCAACAGGCTCGACATTGAGGACCACGAAAGGCCGAAGCCGATCTTGCGGAATATATCTACCGATACGAGGAGAACAACCACCATATGGGCGATGGTGAAGGCAACGAGGGCTCCGATTACGCCGAACTTGTATACGGAGATCAGGAGAAAAGTTGCCGCAAAGATGAGTATGGCCGTGAGGATTCCTGAGATCATGAACCTTACAGCCTGATGTTGAGCGCGGTAGTAAGATGTCATGTGTGCACTCAGCGCCTGGGCCAAAGCGGCGCAGCAGGTCATGCCAATATATGGGTAGACGTTCGCGACATGGAGGATTTGACTAAACAGGGGGGCGAGAAACAGAAAAGAGACAGCTCCCAGGACCAGGCCACCGAGAATATTCACCAACATTGATGTTCCGAGCAGAACGCCCAGCTTATTTTCGGCTTCATACTCTTTGGCAAAGCGCAGGAGGGTATTGCGCATTCCGCCACTGGCGAGAATGGCCATGATCTGGATTGTGACCTGTAGTGTTGCGAGCAGGCCGAAATCGGTTAGAGAGAGTGCATGCGCGTAGAGCGGGATCAGCAGGAAGGCGGCTGCTCTTGCACCCACATTTCCGACTGCATATATAGCCGTATTCTTGCCGAGCAGTTTGAGGCTCATTATGAACTTACCATTTGAATTTCTTCCAGATTCTCAATTCCCACTTGTCCTCCACCGTTTCTGAGCGAGGCGCTGGCGGCCTCAAGAATTTGGACAACTTTGAGGCCATCGTAGCCGCTGGAATCAGGCTGCGCACCAGTGAGAATGCAATCTCTGAAGTGCTCACATTCGGTTTTCAACGGCTCAACCATGGTGAGATAAGGTGAATAGACGTCGCCGTAATGGTAGGAATACTGGAATTCTGCGAACGTATCATAGTGTGGGGGAACCTCTACTCGTTTGTCGTAGATCTTTATCTTCTCGGTAGGCTCAAGGTCGTCGTAGACAAGCATCATTCTTGTACCGACAATCACTATCTCGCGTGCCTTGTTTGGATGCAGCCAACTACTCTCGATGGTGGCGAATGCGCCGCTGTCATAGCTCAGCGTCATATTGGTAACATCTTCTATCTTCCGGGTGACGTGGGCGGCGCCCTGGCAGTTGACGAACATCGGCATTTCTTCCAGAATGTACAGGAGGATGGAAATGTCGTGTGGTGCAAGATCCCAGGCGACGTTAATGTCCTTCTGATAGAGGCCGAGATTCAACCGCCTCGCACTGATGTGCTGGACCTGTCCGAGCTGACCCGAATCGACTATTTCCTTGATCTTGATGACCGGAGTGGAATAGACGAATGTGTGTCCCACCATGAGCTTCAGATTTCGCTCTTCGGAGAGTCTGATAAGCTCTTCACACTCGGCCGAGGTGCGGGCCATCGGTTTTTCGATAAACGTGTGCTTGCCGGCTTCCAGACATTGGCGGGCCATATCGAAGTGAAAGCGGACCGGCGTGGCTATAACGACTGCGTCGATTTGACTGTCCTGTACGACGTCATAGAAATTGCCGGTTGTCGGTACATCACGATAGAGCTGTTTCATGTGGGCTCGACGATTCTCGCTGGCGTCGCAGACGAGCCTCACCTGACAATCTGGCAAAGACATAAGGTTACGAAGAAGGTTCGGTCCCCAGTATCCACATCCCACTACTGCTACCCTAAGCATTTGTCTTTTCTCCTGAAAAAAGTGATGTTTCTTTGTGGTTTCTAATTTTCAACTTTGACGATTTTCCATGAATCGATAGATGAATTCGCTAAACGGCCTTGTACAGCCACCCTGGAACAGGGAAGGACCTTTTGTTCAGCACTATTCCAAGGATATTAGCTCCTGACATTAGGAGCCGTTCTTTAGTGGCCTGCACGGCCTGCCAACGCGATTTTCCCGCTTCGACCACGAGGCCAACCGCATCGCAGGAGCTGGCCAGACGCACGGCCATGTTCGAATCATCAATGGCCGGCAAGTCCATTATGATGTAGCGGTATTGTCCTTTGAGGCGACTGAGTATTCTGCCGAGCTCATCAGGTTTGAGTAGCTCCAGGCCATTTCCATTAGCGTGGACAGCAGGCAGTATGCTCAAGTTCTCTACGGGCGAACACCTGATTGCATCGCCACAGCCGTTTGCCCGTGAAAAGATGTCCACCTGTCCGAGGGATGGATCCTGAAATATCTTGTGCAGAGCCGGAGACTTTAGATTCGCATCGACGAGCAGTACACGGCCTTTGCCTGCGTGTGACAGCGAGGCTGCGACATTCGCGGCGACACCACTGGTTCCTTCATGGCGGTGCGCGCTGGTAAAGGCAAGCACGAACTGCTTGCGCCTCGATCCTCGCACACGCGAGAGGATGTGCTCGCTTAGCACATCATATTGGTTTTTGACGGTTACAGGAATATCCCACCTGTCTTTGGCGGCTGGTGCTGTTTTGCCATTTTGTTTGGAGAAGATATTCTGCCTGCTGAGAGGGCTTATCGTGTTCGGGAATGTCTTGGGTATGTATGTCAGCACAGGTAATCCCAGTCTGTCCTCGGCTTCCTGGGGAGTCTTTATTGTATGGTCCAGGTATTCGCAGCCAAACGCGAGAACAACGGCTCCGAACATTCCCAGAAGCAGCCCGAGTATTAGCAGCAGGGGCTTATTCGGTCGAACGGGCTCTATCGGTAAAGTTGGCGGCTGCACGATCCCTATATTCGATATCTTGCGATCCATGAGGGCCTGGTCGATGCGGGCCTGCTCAAGGTTCTCGGCGTACTTTAGATAATTTGTTTCCAGTATCTCCATCTCTCGCTTGAGTCGATCCATCTCAGCGGCGGTGTCGCTCAGGTTTTGTGCCTGCTGCCTGGCTTCGGTGAGCTTGCTTCGCAGTTCCTTGCTCTCGGCCGCCAGCGAAGAGAGGCTCGCCTGTTCGGTCAACAGCGCAATCTCAGTATCTCTCCATGCGTTGCTTAATCCTGTGGTGGTTTGCTCGCGGATAGGTGCTTCCTTATCGAGTAAAGTCCTGGCTTCCGTCACCTGGCGGTGGATTTCTTGTACCTGCCTGCTGCTTTCGGAGTATTTTGACAGAAGATCCTGCTCTTTTAGCTGCAATTCGTAAAGGCGTTCGCGCATTTTATCAGCCGCGACGTTAGGATAACCGGTCGTTGAGGTTGTCACCACGTTCTGAGGCAGCTTGGCGAGGCTCTCTTTTAAGCTGCTGACCTTTGCCTTTGATGCGGCCAGTGAGGATTCGACTCGATCGATATCATTTTCAAGGGTTCCTACGCGATTGAGCGTGACTTTTATTTCTTCATCGATGGAAGACATGCTTGTGCCTTGTCGGAGCTTCTGTATCTTCTGCTCCAATTGTGCAAGCTTCTCGCGTGAGGCGTCGGATTGCTGGGTGAAGAATTCATATGATCCCGATGTTTTGTGGACGGCAACGTGCTCCTCCATATATGCGTCGAGAAATCCCTGTAGCACTTTTTGAGCGAACTGAGGACTTTTTGCTTCGAAGTTAACACTGATTATGTTGCTAATGTCCTTTTTGGTCGTGATCTCTGAGTTTTTGAGAATGGTGAGCACGGCCTTATCACGGTCTGTAAGTTGGTTTTGCAGGCCCGCCCATTTCAGCAGCTTAGAGAGGTTCCCGGTTGCGTCGTGGAGTTTCTGTGTGATTTTTACCAGAGCTTTGGGCATTTTACTGTCGGTATCCGCTGGATTCTCAGTTGCGGATTTGGAAATAATGGCTTGCGGTCCTATAAAGTCCACCACCTTCTCAGCGATCTTGTGACTCTTTAGTATTTCAAGCTCAGTGAGTATCTCGCTTTCCCTTGACCTGGTAACAGGAGCAATCGGTCCGGTATTTGCGGTAGGGTCCAGGGTAAGGCTTTCGCGCCCCAGTCGCACCAGCAGCTTGGCTTCCGACCGATAAACCTTGTCGGTGCAAAATGTCAGGACGGCCACACCGACAAAGACTGCGACCAGGAATATAAGCATCTTGCCTTTATGCCTCAGGGCGGTATGGCAAAGATCGCGTAGCGAACTCTGTTGAGGCCTTTGGTTGGTTTCGATTAGCTCGTATGACATCTTATCCTCGCATGCAAAGCCGGATAGTACCTGGTTTCAGGCCGTGAATCCGTCGGCCATGATGGGATCTCTCGGCCGTGAGTGCGGTTCCTGCCGAACCGTAATCCATAAAGGCACGGATTCGAGACTGCAATTGTTTGAACTCCGGCGTATATGTGCTGTTTTGGCAATCCATCAACCTCCGATCGGATAGGTGAAGTAGAAGGGTAGGCGTGGAATCATCTTGTTGATGTGCTGATCGATCCACTGGTCCACCTCTGTAACCCTCGTTTGCGGTACATAAACAATATCTCTTGGTTGCAGGAAGAACGGTTCCGGCGCCAGGCCTTCGAGAGCAGGCTTCAAGTTGCACACGTAACCACGTCTTTGTTGGCCTTCATTACGAATCACAACAACATTCTCGACCTTAGCGTATTCCAGATCGAATCCACCTGCTTCCATGATGGCTTCCATGAGCGTTATATCCCCCGGTATTTCGATCGGACCGGGTTTGGTTACCTGGCCGGCCACAAACACGCGGCGAGCATAAAGCGACTTTACCAGCACGGTGATCTCCGGGTCTTTGAGGCGGGGTGTGTAGAGTCGGCGCAATTCACTTCTGAGCTGCTCAGGCGTTTTGCCCTCGGCAACTATATCACCTAAGAGTTGGAGTGATATCCTGCCGTCAGGACGAATTGCCTGAGTTACGTCGAGTTCGGGCGTATAGAAAAATTTTATCTCAAGCTCGTCGCCCGGTTCCAGCAAGACTCCGGGGCGCTCGGTGTTTTTGTTTCTACGTTGCACCGGCGCTGGAGATATGTTATCGGGTTGTACAGAGGCGATGTCGGTTGCCTGTTCGGAATCACGGTATGCCTGGCATCCTGTCAGGGTGCCAATCGCTGCGGTACATACAAGAACCATCAGGATATTTTTTGTTATGGAGGTATTCATAGGATCACTTTAACCAACCTTACGCAGACAAGACTCGGATCTCTCTGCGAGTACAATTAGCGCCATATAATAGATTACCGCTTGCGATGCCTGCCGCTTCGCAAACCACGTTATTATTCCATTTCAAGCCGCCAATTGTGCCTGAAACTACGCTCCGGCGATGTCGCAGCTTTCGCTCTCCTTTGGCACAGATGCCTGTCTGACGTCTGTTGTGCATCTGCCGCGAAACGTCAGAGATTCGCCTGTTTACATAACAAAATTGGATATCCCTGCCTCCATTCAGATATAGCACCATAGACGAAGTATATGCGTCAGTGGGCCGTAAACATATTCGGCATTTCGTCCATACGGCTTTATCATTGTCTGGACGCTTGTGCTGCAATACCGCTCTGTTCGAAGCAGGCATGATGGCTGTTGTCGCACAATGCCATAATGGGGCTTTCGTAGCCGTGCGATTCGGCGGTGATCCAGGCGAGAAGGCTACGATGGGTTTTCGATGAACCGTCCCATAAAGTGGGCATTCAAGCCTTTCGAAAGGCGGCTCGATTGTTTTGCTGTAAAGTGGATTGCCACATCCGGAAAACTGCTTGACATAACAACTGCAATCTGGTAAAATACCTCTT
>CAZYMD010000212.1:0-8142 GCA_964649005.1 uncultured Pirellulales bacterium | reverse complement strand
GAAGGCCGCAATGGAGGAATCTGACTGCGGCTTATAAATAATCTTTCGAATCACATCGTAATTTTACGACTTGGCTCTGCCTGTGTCGACCTACGATACACAATCATTCCCATGAAAACGGAAATCCACTAATCCATATCCTGCCTATCATGAACCGTATGAATCATACCACCAGCTCACTCGAAAACCAGCGTTCCGAACTTCTTAAACTCATGAAAGCTCGATCCGACCCGAGTCCAGTCCCAGCTCGTAGTCTTTCCATCATCGTAATCGACACGATAGAAGTTCGCTCGCCACCGCGTCCCGACCTGCGGAGGAACCTTCTGCAATGGCTTCAACAATTCGTATGGAACAAACACCTCCGCCTTCCACCCGCTCACTTTAGCCCCGGACTGCATCGGGCCGCCCGTGACAGTAGTTGCCTTGCGCGTCTTGCGATTGCCCTCATAGTGCCAGGGTCGCCAACCCAGAAACTCCCCTCCGAAGTTGGGAATCAGAATCGGAAGCTCAAATCCCAATGGCGAAATCTCATATTCGAAATAGACAGGATACCGCTCATCAGGCCACAGGAAAAACTCAAACACGTCCTCCGTCCACAAATCCAGAAAATCCTCCTTCATAGTAGCCGTAATAATCCGATCCTCCGCCTCCATCAAAACATACAGCCCGCTCTTGGAGTAAAGCATCTTGATGCGCGTCTTATACTGATGCCCATTCCTGTTCCGCAAAACCAAAGGCTCCCACTCAGCCTTCGCCCACCCAGGCGCATCGCCAACCCCATTCACATCGAAATCCTCCGTCTGCCGTACACGCAGCACCTTGCCCGCCGCACCTCCTTGAGCCGCCTGCTGCGCATACACCAACAAACTCCCACCGGCCAACATAGCCAGAGCCAATCCCACAATTAAACGCATCCCCATAATGATTCCCCCTTTCCATTTAACGATGATTCAGAAGTATTTCGCAGCATATCGCCATAAACAACACAATTCGTCTTACAATTGAAAACTCTACCCGAACCCACCACATGCAAGTGATTGTACCGTCTTGCAGATACGACCGACACCAGAAACTTTATACCAGTCCTGCGTGCCCTGAACCGCATGGTTTAAGACCCAACCAACTGTCATCTCTGAAAGCGTGCTGGAGGCCGAAGGCCGTAATGGAGAAATATTCCCTCGGAATGAGAAGCTACACTCGCATCTTGCCGGACTTTATCCCGGCCTCCGAGCCGGGACCTCAACACACTCCGCAAAGAACCTAAAGGTGCTTATCCAGCTATGACATTGTATACACACAACCCTAACTTTTAGAATTTCTTCTTGTCTTAATGCCCTTTTCCCACTAAACTAAATCCTGTGCAATAATGCGGTAACTCTTTGAAACGCGGTGCCTTTGAAATATCACCTAAGCCGCCGGAGTCTTATACAGAAACCATATAAACATTGTTGGGCAGGCAGAATGAAGCAGCAAGCACGGCAAGATGCACTCGTTGGAATGGATGATAGAGGAGGCACATGAAATGCAGAATTGCACAGTCTTCTACTCATGGCAGTCTGATCTGCCCAATCCGACAAACCGGAGCTTGATCCAGAAAGCCTTGGAAAATGTCGCAAGATCAATTCGTGAGGACAAGTCGATCACCGTTGAACCGCGTATCGACCGCGACACCGAAGGCAAGCCTGGATCGCCGGACATTGCAGATGTCATATTTGAAAAGATCGCTAGCTGTGATATCTTCGCTTGTGACGTATCAATCATAGGCAAAACAAGGAATAGGTACACTCCTAACCCCAACGTTTTGATTGAACTTGGCTACGCGATGAAGTCTCTGGGACCAGAGAGAATCATCATGATAATGAACACGGCCTTCGGCGAGCCAGAGCGCCTTCCCTTTGATCTCAACAAGAAAAGGGTTCTGCGATATCGAATCGAAGAAGGTGCAGACGCAAAGGCTGCTGAGAGAAGAGAGCTCGAGAAAACAGTTGACAAAGCGATTAGAGCAATCCTGCGTCACCTGGATGAGATGGAATCAAAAGCCGAAGAAGACACCGAACCACTCACCCTCAAGGAGAAGTGCAAGCAGGTCATACTCGATGGGAATTTGCAGCAATGGCGAAGATTGACTGATGAGATATGGAGTCCCATTCCATCTCGCATCCTTGAATGGAAACCCAGAGCCGAAAAGTCATGGGGAAAAGCAGACAGTGCGCAGCGGAAAGCTCTGAGGTTTGAAGCTGTTGAGATATGCATGACATGTATTGTCCCTATCTTTGTCGCACTCCAAAATGGTAGAAAGGACTTTTGGAAAGAAGCCGCAAGATCACTTCAGCAACTTGCACTCCTTGAAAAACGAATCGGAGCAGGTTTCACTGACATTATTGAAATCGGTTCTCACACGCTCTACTTCGCAGGCAGCCTCGGTATGTCCATTGCTGCGGAGACAAGGCAACTGGATTTCGTGGACGCTTGGATGCGATTGCCGATGCCTCATAAACAGCTTGGGGATACCACTGAAAAACCTTGGGCACAAATGCCGCACGCACATCGCTTGTGGGGTCACTACTTTCCACCAAATCCAGAGCCTCTTCACTGCCCTTTGAAGGTGTCTCAATCAGAAGGATTGACTGGATTCTTTCCGGATAAGAAGCGGCTGGAGAAGTATCTGTTTCTGGCCAATTTGGCTCAATCCCTGTTTGAGCTTGGAAGACGTATGGAGAACGCCGACTGCCGAAAGTCTCTTGAGGAAACATACACGAATCGATTTGCGCGACGTATAGAACTGGATGTATGGCCAATCTGGACTTTGATGAAACCTGATGATTTCAGAACTAGCACTTGGGGACTCTTTGAATCTTCCGAAAACATACTGAGATTCGTGCTTCAGGATAGCGTCCCGCCAGAAACATTCTGGCGATCATGGAAGACCTGGAAACAGCTCTGCGTGGACAACATTATGCGTGGCGAAATGCAGCGTACAGCACCACAGATGATCCGAGCCAACTTCCTAATGCTACCAGGAGAACCTCAGATAATGGATTGATCCCTAGCGAATTCCTGGGACAGTATACTTAACTATCATGAATATCTTCATGCTTTCTGCGGCAATAAATCTGCCTAAATCGATGTTTCCCGTTTCGATTTAAGCCAAAACTTCTTCCCATCCCCCAAAAACATAACTCCCGCCCCGGCCTATTTCTGACTTTTATCCTGAGCCATGTCCTCGAAAGCTTGAATCGGGGATGCATTTCCCCTTTTATCATAACATTGTTACTTTCTCGGCATCCGGAGCTTGTTCTGGACATGATCCAGGATGAACTCTGTGGCTAAAATTCTTTTCGTCGTTAAATCTTTCCTGCCCTGGACCTTGTGCTGGACCCGATCCAGTGACCGATTCAGGGCAAATCCTGTCCAAATACTTGTAATCCTGTCTAACTAATGATAAAAACAGCACAACTCGGCCTTTCAATATAGGATTTTCATACCACGACAGCCGCAAGGAGGGCTCTTGTCCCGACGCACCGGGACACGCATCGAATTTTTCGTTAGAAGCTCTGATTTCCATTGTTTTCGCCATCGATTTAATAGAAAAACCTATAAACAAGCACAAGGAGGCCTTTTCTGCAACTCCATTCAAAAAGGGTAATCGCGCAAGTCTTTACTACTTGGAAAGTAACGTTGTTTGTGTTAAGATAGCTAATATCTGAAACAGGAAGAAAATACGATAGAGATTACCCTGCATGATAAATCTTAGAATTAGACAACTGATCTTGGCAGCGTTGTTGGCTGTTGGGCTGAGCTGGTCAGCCGAAGCAGATGTGATGTGGACGGCGTATAACGACTGCATCGTCAGCCCTGAAGGTGATACGACGTCTGAGAATGCCACGGATTGGACGATATACGGGGGGTATACCACTCACAGCAAGGGGGTGCTCAAGGATTTTGCGACCGGCAGCGATGCGGGTATGCCGGCGGTGGAATTCACGATGAATACCGCGGCCCAGCCACAACTCCACGTCGACTACGGCGACAACTTCAGCCCCGGCACAGCGGCACATGCGGTTTTTGACGGGAAAGTCGATTTTGGCGGGACGATCCTCCAACACAGCTCGAATACAGGTTGGTGGGTGGAGATACGGTTTACGGGCCTGGATCCCACGATGAAGTATAGTTTTGTCGGCTCGGCGGTTCGGATCGCACCATCTGACGAAGACCGGATATCCCTTCTCACGATTAAAGGGGCTGAGAGCTATGTGAACAACAGCGGGTATCCGGCAGCATATCCCGATTGGGTCGGCACGGACACAACGAAGTTTCTGGCCGTGGGTAATGCCACACACGGTGTAGTGGTGCGATGGGATGATATTGAGCCCGGAGTGGATGGTGAATTCACAATCCGTGCCGAAGCCGACAGCAGTCAAGGCTCTCAAGGAAGACGGAGCTATCCGTTTGGCGGGTTCATGCTGCAGCAGGTCGGGGAGATGGGGAACCAACCACCGGTGGTTAACGCCGGAGCGGAGCAGGAAACGACTCTGCCGGATAATGAGGTCAAACTTGGCGGCTCTGTCGATGATGACGGACTCGGGGACCCGAACGGTTTTCTATCGGTGTCGTGGTTGAAGGTCAGCGGGCCGGGTGAGGTGGCATTTTATCCAGGCGCATCGGTGGAGAGTCCGACAGCGGTGTTTGAGCCGCTCAATCACGGGGTCTATGTGCTGCGGCTCGAGGCTACCGACGGGGAGCTGTCCAATTCGGATGATGTGACGGTTACGGTCCACGAGTCGATCTGCCCGCCGGGAGATTTGAACGGGGATTGTATAGTCAACGCCGAAGACCTCGGCATTCTTGCCGGGCAGTGGCTGAGCAATCCGGGGGGAGCTGCGGACCTGGACAGTGACAGTGACGTGGATGGCGGTGATTTTGCGTACCTGGCGTCCAACTGGCTTGAGAATCGCCAGCGTGGATCTGTTCAGGTCAGTATCGAGCCGCAGACTGCTATTGACTCCGGCGCGCAGTGGCGAGTGGACGGCGGCGAGTGGCGGGCCAGCGGCGTTACCCAAGGTGACTTGACGGTTGGGTGGTACACGGTCGAGTTTGCGGCTCTGGCCGGATGGGACGGCCCGGGAGATCAGCAGATATGGGTCGGCTTTGCCGAGACAACGAACGTCAATGAGACGTATGTACGGCAGAAGGGGGAACTGGAGGTCACGCTTGCTCCACAAGCGGCCATTAACGATGGAGCGAAGTGGCGCGTGGATGAGGGCGAGTGGCTGGACAGCGGTGATACAGTAGGTGACTTGACAGTTGGGGTGCATACTGTCGAGTTCAAGGGGATGAGTGGCTGGGCCATACCGGTTGGCCGGAGCATTCAGATTAGTAAGAACACAAAGAGCAGGGTCAGTGTTGAGTACGAAGAGCTGACGAATGTGCCTGTGATAATCAACGAGTTTATGGCGGTTAATTCATACGTGCCGTTCGTCAGCAACATGAACATCTATACCGAAGTCTACGGGAACGATGTGCATCCGGACTGGATCGAGCTGCACAATCTTGATGCTTCGAACACGGTCGATCTTGAGGGCTGGTATCTGACGAACGATGCCGGCAATTTGACGAAGTGGAGATTCCCGAGTGGGGTCAGCATTGGCCCGAACGGGTATTATGTGCTGTTTGCGTCGGGCAAGACTCTGGCGGACAACCCGGGCAACTATCCGTATATTGATGGTGATGGCGCCCTTCACACAAATTTCGGACTCGGAAGGACGGGCGGCTATCTTGCGCTGATCGAGCCGGACGGTCTTACGGTGGTTCACGAGTATGGACCCAAGTATCCGGAGCAGCGGGGATTCGTTTCTTACGGCCTGAGCAGCAGCAGCGGATATGGGTATCTTATGGCGCCAACGCCGGGAACACGCGTATCGAACATGTGGTCGGGGGCTGCAAACTCGCAGGCATATATCGGGGTGGTGGGAGACACGCAATTCAGCCACGAGCGAGGCTTCTACTACGAACCGTTCGGAGTGACGATCTCCTGTGAGACAACAGACGCTGTAATACGTTACACGACCGACGGGACAGAGCCGACGTCTTCGCACGGTGCGATTGCAGCAAGTCCCATCACCATTACTACGACCACCTGCCTGCGGGCGGCAGCGTTCAAGTCCGGATGGCTGGAGAGCAACGTAGATACACAGACGTATGTCTTTCCGGCACATGCGGCAAAGCTGAGCCAGGCGGCGGTGCTGGCTAAGGGGTATCCTACTTCGGTTGCGGGCCAGCCGGGTGACTATGGGATGGACTCTGAGATATACAATGACCCTGCCTACAGCAGTTCTATGGAGCAAGCGTTGCTAGCGATTCCGACGCTGTCGGTTGCGACGGACAAGGACTATCTCTTCGGGGGTTCTAACGGCGTCTATTCTCATCCGAACTCAAGCGGTATTGCGTGGGAGCGGCCTGTTTCAGCGGAGTTCTTCGATGTCAACGGCACAAGAGAGTTCCATCTGAACTGCGGGATACGGGTGCAGGGTGGCGCCAGTCGAAATTCAGGCAGTGGTCCGAAACACTCATTGAGCCTTCGGTTTCGCGGCGCATATGGTCCGGGCGAGCTTGAATATGACCTCTTCGGTGGCACGGCGGTGGACCATTTCAACTCTCTTCAACTGCGGGCGATGTACAATAACTCGTGGATCCACTGGGACAGCAGCCAGCGCAGCCGGGGATCGATGATCAGGGACCAGTGGATGCGGGACTCAATGATAGAGATGGGGCATGCATCCGGCGGACACGGAACATACGCCCACCTGTATTTCAACGGCATATACTGGGGCGTCTACAACATTCACGAGCGGCCTGAGGCGTCGCACTACGCTTCGTACTACGGAGGAGACGACGACCAGCTTGACGCTCTCAACAGCGGCAGCAGTTCGCCGGTGGATGGCAGGGGAATCTCGTGGAACAACCTTCACAGTCTCGTCGCCAATGCTGTCAGCGGCGGGATCAATCTGTCCGAGTATCAGCAGATCGAAGAGAAGCTGGATGTGGTCAACCTCATCGACTACATGATCATAAACCACTTCGGCGCCAACCATGACTGGGACAGCCACAACTGGCGCGGGGCCGGGGGTGGAATAAACGATATGCCGTGGCGGATTTTCAGTTGGGATGCCGAGCGCGTCCTTGAGAGCCCAAGTGCCGATGTGACGGGCCAGAACAGCAGTGGCGATCCCACGCGGCTGTTCCACAATCTGCGCAACAGTGCTGAGTTCAGATTGCTGTTTGGTGATCGGCTGCACAAGCATTTCTTCAACAACGGCGCCATGATACCGACGAATACTGCCGGGAGATGGATGAATCGCGCGACTGAGTTGGATCTGCCTGTTATCTGCGAGTCCGCAAGATGGGGGGATTACCGCAGAGATGTACATCGGTCCAGCAACGGGCCCTATGAGCTGTACACGCGGAACAACTTCTGGCTGCCCGAGCAGAGTAGGCTGATCAACAGCTACTTCCCCGGTCGCTCCACAACCGTCTTTAACAAGTACAAGAGCTTGAGTCTCTATCCGAGCCTGGCTGCGCCGACCTTCAGTCCACATGGCGGATGGAACCTCAACGGCTTCAGTTTGACAATGAATGGGCCCGGCGTAATCTACTTCACAGTCGATGGTACGGACCCGCGTTTGCCCGGTGGGGCTGTCAACGCATCGCACATACAGATGTACTCTGGAACTCTAACTATAACAGCCAGCGCTCACATCAAGGCCCGTGCATTGAGCGGTAGCACATGGAGCGCGTTGAATGAGGCGGTTTTTGCGGTTGGGCCTGTTAAGGAAAATCTGCGGATTACAGAGATTATGTACCATCCAGTCGATCTCGACGAACCCAACGATCCGAACGATCCCAATGAAGAATTTATTGAGCTGACAAATATAGGCTCACAGACCATCAACCTCAATCTTGTCAAATTCACCAATGGCATCGACTTCACGTTCGGCGATGTAGAACTCGCTCCCGGCCAATACACGCTGGTAGTGGAAGATATTACCACGTTTGAAGCAAAGTACGGCCAGGGACTGCCAATCGCAGGACAGTTCGAGGGCAGATTCGCCAATAATGGCGAGAAGATAGAGCTTGTAGACGCCA
>CAZYMD010000211.1:0-8157 GCA_964649005.1 uncultured Pirellulales bacterium | reverse complement strand
TGCTGCAATCTCGCCACAGGCAGATTCCACGTCATGTGGAAATGGTTCGCAGGCGGATACTGCTTGTACTCCACCATACTCGCATACTTGGGCACCACAAACGTATGAGGCCACGTAGGCGTCGTCAAATCGCACATCGCCTTGCCAAGCTCCACAGGAACCTCAGTCGTATACGCCTCGTCCCAGATCATGCTGAACAATCCGTTTACACTACTGTACGCCATACGCCCCGCGATACCTTCGATCCCTGCAGGCGTCATGAACGTCACCGAATTGCCCCCGCCCGGGAAGTAACCATCGTCGGCCAGAGGCATCGAAATGCTATCCATGATCTTTTTCATAGAAGCCCCAGGCTCGGCCGCCCAATCGAACGAAGCACTGCCCGAGTTGTCGCCATCGACAAGACCCTTGGTGTACCAGTCCGCCTTCTTATCCATCTTCTTAAGCCCGACCTTCGCGGCCAGGTTCTTGATCTCCCACGCCTCCCAGACCTTCCTGAAGTCCATAAACAACGGCGGATTCCCACCACTCAAATACGTCATAAACAGCATCGTCAGCAACCCCTGCACGTCCGCCTCAGTAGCGTAAGGCAGCGGCGCCTTTTTACCCGCATGGTCGAACGTACTATTAAACAGCGACTCCATCGCATCGGCCACAGGCATCGGAATCCCGCGCCTGTCGCTACCCCATTCAAGCTGGCTCATAAACCCGCCGCCGACCGCGTTCAACTCCGCCATCAGATCGCGAAC
Source organism: uncultured Pirellulales bacterium (assembly GCA_964649005.1). Taxonomy (GTDB): domain Bacteria; phylum Planctomycetota; class Phycisphaerae; order Sedimentisphaerales; family Anaerobacaceae; genus CAZGMJ01. The sequence continues at coordinate 7,408 of CAZYMD010000211.1, read as the reverse complement.
GATCAAATACATCCCAAGGCTCTGATTGAACCGCTCGTTGTCCGCATCGTCCCGCAGCTCCAGCCTCTTGCCGACGCTCTTATTAACCCACCCCCTCAGCTCTTTCAATTCCTTCTCGTTATAAGCCTTCTTACTGAGCATATCGGCCAGCAGCTTCATATCGAGCCTCGTAACCTCGATCCCGAACGTATTGCGCGTAGGCAAAATATGCCCCAGCGCCGTCTCCATACCCATCGAATCGTGACCAAGAATGACCACGCGCCGACCCTTCAGCGCAACCGCAGTCACCGCCGCATAGCACCAGTCGATCAGGTGCCTGGCCGTCTCATCGGTCATCTTGGGGTTCATCCCCGTATCAGGCCACGTGCCCACGTTCAGCGAAATCATCCGCCCGTACTGGCTGATAGCCCCATTGAGTGCATGTGCGTACACAACCCCAGGCCTTGGCCCGCTGTTGCCGCACGTAATATTGATAGGAGTATCGGCCGGGAACTGCTGCAAAAGCGAAATCCCTGTTAACTGTGGAAACGCCCACGTATCAGGCGCCAGCACAAGAATATCCACCCCCGCCTTGCGAAACTGCTCGGCCACGATATCCGCCTGCGCCTCGCCATCGATCAGCACCGTCGAATACACCACAGGCACCGCCGTCTGGTCGGGCATCACCACCGCACCGCTGACCACATCAGCCGCCATTTTCACAATATTCTGGCACCGCTCCCGATCCTCCTTGGTGATCCGAGGATCGCCCGTCGCGCAAACACCAATAACCGGGACCTTCGGAGTCCCCTTCCTTATATTAGGCAAACATTTCGCTTCTACTGCCTTGGCCATACCGAACACTCCTTCCATCTTCAAATATCGTGGTCCGAATCGGAACCAGCCGAAACGCCCGGCGGCCCAACTCCCCACGCGAGCGATTATTCAAATGCCGCCGCGTCCTCAAGCAGTTTCCTCGTAAAATCGAGGAACTGTGCCGCGTAGGCGCCGTTGGCTACCTTATGATCCACACTCAACGTCATATTCATCATCTTGCGAACGAGAATATTCCCATTCTCAGGCACGCAAGTATCGCTGATCCGCCCAATCCCCAAAATGCTGCACTGCCCGGGCACCACGATCGGCACAAACGAATCAATCCCGAACCCGCCCAGATTGCTGACAGTAATCACGCCGCCTTCAAGATCGGACATATCCAGCTTGTCCGCCCGTGCCCGTTCAATCAACGCCTTGCCATCAGTCGCAATCTGCTGAACGCTCTTCTTATTAACATCCTTAAGCAAAGGCGCAACCAGCCCATCGGTCACAGATATCGCCAGCCCGATATGAATCGCATCAGCTAACTTGATACTATCCCCCGCCAATTGCCCCATCATCATCGGATACTTCTCTAAGCCCGTCGCAACCGCCTTGATAATAAAGTCGTTGAACGAAACCTTCACCCCGCCCGCTTCGTTCATCTTCGTCCGCAGCGCAACCACATCCGTCATATCCGCCCGAACCGTCAGGTAAAAGCAAGGTATCTCCTGCTTCGACTTTAACATCCGCTCCGCCGTCAGCTTTTGCAAGCGGTTCAGCTTGATCGTCGAGCCCAACTTAGCCTCGCCCGCAGCCACTACAGGAACCGTCGGAGCCACCCCATCGCCACCCTCAGCAAAAGCCTGCACATCCTGCTCGCTAATCTTCCCGGCAGGCCCTGTCCCCTTGACCATGCTCAGATCGACGCCAAGATCTGCGGCAAGCCTCTTCGCCCGTGGTGAAGCCATTACCTTCCCAGCCGGAGCATTCGGTACCGTCGCCGTCGAAGATGCCCCAGGTACAAGCGCATCAGCAACCGGAGCCGCTGCAGGCCCGGCCGGCGCCGCTGCAGCAGGAGCCGCCCCACCACCACCTGTCAGAGAATCGACGAAACTCTGAGGCACATCCTCATCCTTATCGCCGAGAACCATCATCGCAGCCCCAACAGGAATCGTCTCGTCCACACTCGACAGAATATGCTTAACAAAACCTTCCGCCGGCGATTCCATCTCCAGCGTCGCCTTGTCCGTCTCGATCTCGAAAATCACATCGCCCTTCTTAACCTCGTCACCCACGTTGACCAGACAATTGACAATCGTCCCTTCTTCCATCGTCTGTCCAAGCTGCGGCAGTCTTACTTCTTTAGCCATCGATCTTTTTCCTTTTTCTATGCTGTTTCTTTTCTTAGCCGGCGACACAACTTATCGATTCAATATCCGTCACGCCGGCCGTCTTCTAATTTCACTTAGCACGCTATCCCTGCACCATCTTGCGAACCGTCTCTGCGATACTCTCAGGACTCGGAATGCTCGCATTTTCCAATGGTTCGCTCATGGGTGGCGGAACATCCAGCGCCGCCATATTCACCGGCGCCGCATCAAGATAATCGAATCCGTGCGTCCCGTCCTCGAACTCGTACTCCATATACTGTCCCGCGATCTCTCGCCCCGCTCCGCACATGCAGAATCCTTCACTCACCGTCACCAGCCTGCCCGTCTTGCGAACCGAATCGGCAACTGTCTTGATATCCATAGGCTTAAGCGTCCGCAGGTCGACCACTTCCGCATCGATCCCGTACTTTTCTGCCAGCATCTTTGCCGCCTGCAGTGAATACATCGCCATCCGGCTGTAGCTAACGATAGTCGCATCGCTCCCCGCCCGCTTGATATCCGCCACACCCAACGGAATAATATAGTCGCCTTCAGGCACGCAACCAAGCTGCCCGTAAGTCGCCTTGTGCTCGATAAACACCACAGGATTATCGCTGCGAATCGCCGCCTTCAGCAGCCCCTTCGCATCGTAAGGCGTCGAAGGCATCACAACATAAAGCCCCGGTGCATGCATCAGCCACGCCTCTAACGACTCCGAATGGTGCGCCGCAATACAACGCCCAACGCCCCCCTCTGTCCGCAGCACCATCGGCACCTTTGCCTTGCCGCCGAACATATACCGATTATACGCCCCGACGTGCACAAGCTGGTCCATCGCGATAGTCACGAAGTCCACGTACATAATCTCCGCCACAGGCCGCATCCCGCGAAGCGCCGCTCCAACCGCCGCTCCCGTAATAGCGGCTTCCGATATCGCCGTATCGATCACGCGATCCGTACCGAACTCCGTCACCAGTCCCCGCGTCGCCTGGTACGCCCCGCCGTACAGCCCGACGTCCTCCCCCATAATAATCACGTCGTTGTCCCTGCGAAGCTCCTCGCCCTGGGCCGCCACAACCGCCTGCCCAATCGTCATAACATCCATGCCGTACTTTGACTTAACCTGCCCGCTCGCCTGCTCGGTCTTCTCCTTCTTCGTCTTTGCCGTAGACAACGCCATCGCCGCCTCGAAAGCTTCTGTAGCCTCGCTCACCTTGACCGCCGTCGCCTTATCCGCCGCAACCACATCGGCCGCGTAGCTTTCTTCAACGTAAACATCCTTCGCCACATCCGCCGCATTGGGCCACGCGCTATCGATCCCGAACTGCGTCGCAGTCTCAATCGCCTCGTTCGCCTTGTCCTTGATCGCGTCTAACTCCGCCTGCGTGCACAGCTTCTCCGCGAGCAGCTTCTCGCCCAAAACCGTAATCGGGTCGCGCGCATGCCACGCCTTCTCCTCCGCCTTCGTCCTGTACGCCCTCGGATCGCTCCTGCTATGGCCGTACCACCGATACGTCTTCGCCTCGATCATCGTCATCTTATTCTTGCGGGCCTTCGCCACGGCTTCCTTCACCGCCAGAAACACCGCAACCGCATCCTGCCCATCCACAATCATCGCAGGCACATCATAAGCCGCCGCACGAACCGCAATATCCTCGACATTCGCCGCCTTCGTCGCCCCCTCGATCTCGCTGCCAGAAAAAGGCACGCTCATCCCGTAAAGGTTATTCTCGATAATCGCCACCAGCGGCACCTTCAGCGTCGAAGCCATATTCATCGACTCGTGAAATGTTCCCGTATTCGTCGAGCCATCCCCGAAGAACGAAAGCACAACCTTGCCCGTTTTCTTATACTTCTCCGCCAGAGCCGCCCCGACCGCCGGAGGCTGATTGCCGCCCACGATACCGGTCGAGCCCAGATTGTTCTGCTTTTCCACCTCAGCAATATGCATCGACCCGCCTCTGCCCTTGCAGTAGCCAGTCTCCTTACCCATCAATTCCGCCATCATCTGATTCCAGTGATTCTGGCGATCTTCCTCGCTGTCTGCGTACTTATTACCGATAGCCCCGCAGTGCCCGTGCCCCCTGTGCGTCGACCCGATCACGTCCCCGCGCTCGATAGCCGCCGTCGCTCCAACCGCTACGGCTTCCTCGCCCGCATAAAGGTGCGATGCCCCCTTGATGATATTCTGGCCCAACAAATCGAACACCTTCTGCTCGAAGAACCGAATCTCGTGGATCGTCCGCAGCCAGTCTTTCGCCTGCTCTAAAGTGATAACGCCATCGTCGATCAACATCTTGATCTTCGGTGCCGGCTTTTTGCGTTTGTCATCCAACGAGTAACTCATGCCTGATTATCTCCTAAAAATAACGTTTCCGGGGCCAAAATCGACGTACAAACCCCATTGTCAGCAATAAAAACTGGCATTATAGCAGGATATCACCCCCAACTCAACTCATTACCCATAGAATTTGCCACAACACGCGCATACAGCACAACCAGAGTTTACCCTGAACTCGATTCAGGGTCATTCCCGCATGCCTGAGGCGAGAACCCATAAATCCACAGGACACCAGCACCTGAGCAAGAACCGACATATGCACATCTTGCCTGAACCTTGCATACACACCACTACTTTGTCATGCTGAACCTTGTGCTCGACTCCGATCGGGGATTGATTCAGCATTTATGTTCTCGAACGCTTGAATCGGGGGTCAGCATTCTCCGAAACGCCTGAACGCCCGCATTCAGCAAAAGCTCACTTGCGGCCGTGGCAATCTCAATTGTCCGCCCTCGACACAAGAAATAAGAAATAAGAAAAGATTGCTCGACAAAACCCAAAAATATGATATAAACAATAATATACATAGAGATTAGAAATCTTTAGACCCCAGACGAAGACAACTAATCCTTACAGTTTATCTGTTTGGTGATTTATCTAAATAGGGGTAACGATGGCAAAAATACTAAAGACTTCCGCTATTGGCAGGAAATGCGCGTTTCCGAACTGCAAGCGTCTCTTGAGTATCTATAACCATGAGGCTTACTGTCATATACATCGCGATCGGGAAGCTCACAAGCAAATGACTAAGATTCCATATCACCACGCCGTATAAACCGATGCTATGGAGTACCTTTTCGCTATCGTAGAGGAATTTTTCTTTTTTCATTTAGCTGCTGCTATTCAGGACGGCGTATTCCACGCTATGAAATACGCTTCACGTCTCATGAAACCCACTTCAATAGTGAAATCGACTGCACCCTCTCCGTTTTAGCCTATGACGAAAGGCCCCGGGTTTGTGGGTCCAGGGCCTCCATTCTTGAGGTGAGTCTGATGACGGCGTTCTTGAGGGATCGCCGAACAAACAGCCTCTTGTGCCTTTGTGGTATATCTTAGGGTATGCGCCAAAGACACAATAACCATAGCATAATCACTGCCTGCCTATAGGGGAAAATACATAATTCGGCACTCCCCGCTCACTTAGACAGCCCCTGCCCTCGTCATCCCGGCCCGGCGTGGACAGAAAAAAAAGGCCCTGCAATTATCGCGGGGCCTTTTTAAGATCATGCTTTTTTGGGCTTAGCCCGGGGTGACATTGGTCGCACATGGGCCCTTCTTACCCTGTCCGACTTCGAAATTGACTTCTTGGCCCTCATCGAGTGAGGCGTAACCATCGGTCTTGATCTCAGAGTGGTGGATAAATAAGTCATCTCCACCATCCGATGGGCTAATAAAGCCAAATCCCTTGCTTGCGTTAAACCATTTTACTGTTCCATTTGCCACGAGTTCTTCTCCTGAGGCCAATCCGGCCTGAAAACATACTTTCCCTCTGCTTCAAAATAAGGGGTAAACTCAGAGGGAGGAAAGCATACTCCTTCACAAAACGTTCCTATTATACCGGCTCATCCCCATATGTCAACATAATAAATCGCTAAAATTCTAATATATGCGCCCTCATCCGGCCGGTCGCTTCCTCGACGACACAATCCCGCCGCTGGAACTGCCAAAAGCCTCATTTTGCCGCCTTGGCCGTAGTTTCTCACAGTAACCTACAGAAACCTGTACTACTCATAATTGGAAGCTACTAACTCTCAAAGCAAAGCGAATCTGCACGCGCCTTTAGACACCCCTACATCATTTCTCGGGAGAATTAAAGCTGTCCGATACGAATGGCGGTTCCTCAACCTGCAACTTCTCTAAAAAGCTCTGCGTAAGTACACGTCCTGAGTCCGAGACCGCGCACGTGAGCAAATGTAAGTTCAAGCATCTTCATCTCCGGATCGAACCTTGAAAGCGACCAGGGATGCCAAATCAGTGAGACATGTGGCTTGTTCGTTTCGAGGGCCTTCTCCAAAAATACCCTGTTGACCTCGAACTCATCCTCAGGCGTCTTGACAAATCGAGAAGGAATAGCCTCAGGCATGGGCGAAGGCCATAGCGTAAGGCGTCTCGATCCCCATCCGTTATGATTCTTCAGCAGGTTCTCGTGCCAGCCATGCCCGGGCAGCTCCCACAAATCCGCAAACCCATCCTCGCCGTAACCAAATGGTTCTTCTATCAGTGCAGGCATCGAACAATCAGGCCCCCAAAGCAGACTGCTGATGTACCCATACCCTGCCTCGCTCGCTAACTTCAGCACATCCTTAGCGCCTTTGAGCGCATTGTCAAAACCGACAGCAGGCCGTAGTCCCATGCAGGGCCGCTCGAAAACTCGTTCGATCAACTCCTTGCCTCTGAAAATCTCTTCCTTCTTCTCTTCAGCCGAAACAGCTTTGCCGCACAGAATATTATCGCGCAGCAGCTTGTGACTCCACGTATGCGAAGCAACCTCGAACAGCGAATCACCGAACAGCTCCTTATATTCTTTCGCGTTCGCCTCTAAGGTCTTGCCCGTAATGAAAAACGTCGCAGGCATTTCCAACCGCTTGTGCACCTCCACGATTCTTTTGCACGCCTGCAGGCAAGCCGGCGATTCAGTGTCGTAGGCTGCAATATATCTCGTCCGCTTACTCTGCGAGCTTTTGGCCTCTGCCCGATCCTGTGACACCCCCGCGACGATCACAGCCCCCAGCGCTGCACCCATAAACTCCCGCCTCGATACACGATTCATCTTTTCCCCTTCAAAGAAACCAACCTTGCTTGTTAGCATGTTGTATTTTCATGCAGCTAAATGTCATTCCGACTGAAGGCCGCAATGGAGGAATCTGACTGCGGCTTATAAATAATCTTTCGAATCACA
>CAZYMD010000210.1:0-8157 GCA_964649005.1 uncultured Pirellulales bacterium | reverse complement strand
CTAAGCAATCTACCGAATCAATTCTTGATCACACGAGGAACAACTGGATTAGAATTTGGAGCAAATCTAGACAGATCGTGCCTTTTGGGAGCAAATCTGAAGGGATGCAATCTTTGTTCCACTAATCTTTCCGGTGTAGACGCAAGAACTTCGATAGTGGATGGAGAGACCAAGTTCTGGATGTGTACTATTAATCGATGGACTGATTTTAGGAATGTCGATCTTAATTCTTCAAAGATCGACACTTCTATAAAGCAGCTTCTGGAATATAATAGCAGGCGGAAAAACTGGGGAGATTGGTATAAAGAACATCCGAAGCTGAAGCGAATCATCAGGCCTTTTTGGTGGGTCAGCGATTATGGATTATCAACCGGGCGGATTATTTTAACGTTCATCATATTATCACTGATTTTCGCAGGCATTTATTATACAGCCGGGTTGCTAAGCGAGCAGGGGATTGTATCCAATCTTTTCTTAGATGAGCATTCGGTTCCTATAGCCTCGTGGCTGGTGCCTATTCGAGCAGTTTATTTTTCGGTTGTGACAATGACGACGCTGGGATTTGGGGATATGTACGCCAATGCGCACAGTCTGTTTGGGCATATTTTACTAACGATCCAGGTGATTTTAGGTTATGTTCTTCTCGGCGCTTTGATAACACGCTTTGCGGTATTATTTACCGCTGGCGGCCCGGCGGGCAGGTTCGCAGATGAAAAGACGTTTTGTCAGCGAATCAAGCCGGCAGTAGCAAAGCTGAGCAGCAAGACAAAGAAAGATTCTGTAGGGAACAAGAAAGATAAATGATTCGATGCATGACACTCGCTTCGAAACATGTGAAGATTGCTGTGTGTAGTGAAGTCAGGGAGGTGTAACGATGGACTTCGATCAGGATATGAATGACGATATGGATGAATATTATGCCGATGCAGCGGTTGAGCTGCGGGTTCCGAAGAAGAATCGGGCTTTGTTTATCGAGCTGATTGAGCTGATAGATTCGTTCTGCGAGGAGTATCTGGACGAGGACTATTATGATATTTGCGAGGAGGTGGCGGGCGCCCTTTGCCGGAGTAGCCTGGAGATGACCAAAATCAAGCGGGAGGTCTGGGCCAGCGGGATAGTGCACGCCGTCGGCTGGGTGAACTTCCTTTCCGATCCGGCCAGCGAGCCGCACATGGAGGTCAGAAATATCGCGAAGGCCTTTGGCGTCTCGCAGAGTAACATGACCGCCAAATCCAAAATCATTCGTGACAAGCTCGACATGATCCAGCTTGATCCGAGGTGGTGCCTGCCCGATCTAATCGACGATAATCCGCTGGTGTGGATGTTCGAGGTGAATGGCATCATCGTTGATCTGCGTACTGCGCCGAGGGAGATACAGGAGAAGGCGTACGAAGCGGGGATTATACCTTATATTCCCGCCGATCAGTGGGGCGAGGACTGGGATGACCAGGATGAGTTGGAGGAACAGCAGGAGCCTGACAAGGGACCGAAGATTATTGAGTTTCCATCCGGGAAAAACAGTGGGCCCGAGACAAAATCCGCCGACAAGAGCCATAACGATGGGCCCAATTTATTCGATGGCTTGGAACGATAGAGTGTGCTGCGCATCGTGATCGTGGGAAGGTAAGGCAGGGTAGTGACGGTGGCAGGTTGGATCTTTTTACAAGGATAATGGATGGCAGGCGAAGACGAACAGAGAGAGCCTATCGGTGAGGTCAAAATCGCAGTAAAAATGACATCGAGCGGTGAACCCCCGAAGGTTACATGGTGGCATTGGCATAGGCGGCTGTATGACTGGGTGGTGCACTTTGCCGAGACTCCGCATGGCGAGCGGGCGTTGTTTGTATTGAGCTTCGCCGAGTCGAGTTGCTTTCCCGTTCCGCCGGACGTGTTGCTGGCCCCGCTGACGTTAGGAGCCCCGAAGAAGTGGTTTCGCTTTGCGCTGTTCTGCTCGATAGCATCAATACTCGGCGGTATGCTTGGCTATTGCATCGGAATGTTCTTCTGGTCGGCGATAGGACCCTGGGCGTACGCGCATCTCGGCTCTATAGGGCTGACCGAGGCGAACTTTGCGAAATTCCAGAGCTGGTACGACAAGTACGACTTCTGGATTGTGTTCACCTGCGGATTTACGCCCTTGCCCTACAAGGTTTGTACGATTTCGGCGGGCGTGGCGAAAATCAGCTTCCCGGGCTTTTTGCTCGCATCGACGATCAGTCGGTCGGCGAGGTTTTTCATGGTCGCCGGCCTGATGGGCTGGAAGGGTGAGAAGATCAGACCGGTCATCGAGAAGTATTTCAACTGGTTCAGCCTGGCCTTCGTGGTGCTGCTGATAGGCGGATTCCTCGTGATAAAATTACTGCACTAACGCTTTCAAGAGGAGCGACGGCATGACCGACGAGCAAAAAAAGACGCTTCTGAAGATCGCACGCGATACAGTTGTATCTGTGATTACGGGCAGGCCTGTAAAGCAGCCCGAATCGGACGACCCTGAGTTGATCGCTCGCTGCGGCTGTTTCGTGACACTGAAAAACAACGAGCAATTACGCGGCTGCATCGGGCAGTTCACATCGGATCAGCGCTTGATCGACCTAATTGTTGATATGGCCAAAGCCTCCGCTACGGGCGACCCGCGTTTCGTTCACGATAGGATCGGGCCCAATGAGCTTAAGGACCTCGATGTTGAGATTTCCGTTCTGTCACCGTTGAAGGCGACCGAAGATCCGCTGAGCCTCAGGCTTGGCGTCGACGGAATCTATATAAAGAAGGGGCGAGCAAGCGGCTGTTTCTTACCACAGGTCGCCACCGAGACGGGTTGGAGCAAGGAGAAGTTCCTCTCTTATTGCTGCTCGCACAAGGCTGGCCTTGGCCCCAATGCATGGCGGGACACTGGAACAGAGGTATACCTGTTCACTGCGGATGTTTTCGGGGCCCAGTTCAAGGACATCTAATCTCGACTCAAATCAGGACCGTGGCATAAGTGCTATTTCAATTCCATTGACAGTTAATGCGGACCAACAGCGATTTGCTATTCGAGTTGTGATTCAATCTGCTTGAATGCGGGCAAAACCTTTGGAGTATTTCGCGCGAGAAGCCGATTCTTGGAGTAACAGTCCGCTATCGATGGGCCGTTGAGTAAACGCTAAAAGGAGGCAGGCAAAGTTCAACGGCGAGGCAGTTACATTTACTGGATGTGGCGTTAAGACGTTTGATCTGGAGATTGGCAGAGTTGGGAAGATTATTGGCAATATCACTTGTGGCGGCGGTGCTGCTGACCGGGTGCTCGAAGTCCCATAAAACCGTAGATGACAGCAATGATACAGCGGTTCTAAAGCAGCCTGAAAGCGTCGCAGAGTATCTGCGCGGACGGGAATTGGCGGAATTAATGGCCGTCGAACGGTGGCGCTATGGCCTCTCTGATGGCATGAAGCTGATAACCGCGCACTATGAGATATGCACCACGCTGCTCGATCCTTTGATACTGCGTCAATTGCCAGGCTTCATGGAGGCGGCGTATCGGGCGTACAACAGCCAGTTGCCTGAGCCGATTGAGACCAGTCGCAAATCGAAGATATATCTTTTCGCCGACCGCAAGCAGTGGGAAAGTTTCACCATGAACTTTGCGGGCGAACAGGCCAGATTGTACTGCGCGATCGAGGCGGGCGCATACTGTCATAACGGTTTATGCGTGGCGTACAATATAGGCAGAACGCGAACGTTCTCGGCTCTGGCGCACGAGGGGTGGCACCAGTTCAGCGCACGGCACTTCAAGTATCGCCTGCCAAGCTGGCTCGATGAAGGAGTGGCAATGCTGTTCGAGGAGTATCAGCGCGAAGGGGGTGAATTTCGTTTCGCCCCTGAATGCAATAGCTATAGGATCGACGCGCTGAAGCGAACGGTCAAGAGCAGGCAGATGCTGCCGCTGGTTGATCTGCTGTCTATAAATCCGGGGGAGATTCTTGCAACCGATCAGAACGAGGCGGTGCGTTCGCTTTACAGCCAATCGTACGCGCTCGTGCGATTCCTGCGTGAGGCGAGCGATGGCGAGCGGCTGGTCAGCTATCAGAAGATGCTGGCCGACGCCGCAACTGGAGACTGGCCCATCGACGAAACCAGCAAGGAAATCGCTCGCGACAGGAACAAGCCAAGAACGGTCCTCTGGAACAGCATCGTGGGTATCAATCTGTTCACCAGCTACATCGGCTCCGACATCGAGCAGCTCCAATTGGAGTATTTAGCCTTCTGCAAACAGATTGCCTTGAGCGGCAATTCTGGAAGTAAGGATTGAGGCCGAGGCCACTATGTCGAAAGCGCAATCACATTCTCTGATTCTCGCTTCAGCTTCACCCAGAAGGCGAGACCTTTTAGCCGAAGCTAATTATCAATTCGAAGTAGCGCCTTCCAACATCGACGAAACCGCTTCTCCAACAGAGGGTCTAAGCCCGCGCAAATACGCCGAGCGATTGGCCCTGGCCAAAGCGAAAGACGTCGCTGCAAGATTCCCCGACAAACTTGTGTTGGGCGCTGATACTGTAGTTGATTGTAATGGCGGGATCATCGGCAAGCCTGACGATGCCGTCGACGCCGAGCGAATAACAAGACTGCTCTTCAGCGCCCCCCACGCCGTCATCACAGGCATAGCGCTGGTTCGACTAAGCGATAACACCGAAATAGTCGAAAGCGACAGCACAACAGTCTACCCCCGAAAACTGACCGACGACCAAATCGCTCAACACATCGCCGAAGGTTCCTGGCAAGACAAAGCCGGAGCATACGCCATCCAGGAAACCGGCGACCAGTTCATCCAAAGAATCGAAGGCAGCCTGACAAACGTAATGGGCCTGCCAATGGAACTGCTTGCCCGGTTGCTGGCCGGGGTTTAGTGCTTCCTGCTGTGAGGTGTATACTTGCAACTTTTTTCTCTATTTCCACAATGGCTTGTTTGCTACCATAGGATCATTGATCTACTGAAAATATTCAGATTGTTATGAGGCAATTGCTGATGAATAGAGAAATTATCATGAGAGAAAGCTGGCTTATAAGAATATTGGTGTGTGCAGTTTTGTTTTTTGGGCTTGTATCTCTGGCTCAAGCTTCGGAAAAGAAAGTTCAGGTGTTTATTCTTGCAGGGCAGTCCAATATGGAGGGCCATGGCCAGGTTCGCAGTCTCGATTGGTTAGGCCGGCATCCCCAATACGGCCATCTGCTGAAGAAGCTGAAAAATCCCGACGGATCCTGGGCAATTCGTGACGATGTGACCATTGCTTGGACGGCCAAGGATAAAAAAAGCGGTCTTCTTACCGTTGGCTGGGGATATGGGGAAAAAGAGATAGGACCGGAACTAATGTTCGGCACGATCATGGGGCAGCGCTACGACGAGCATGTCTTGCTGATCAAAACCGCCTGGGGCGGCAAGAGCGTGTGGTGTGACTTCCGTTCGCCTGGCGCCGGCGAGATGACCTGGGATGAAAAAAGAATCCTGAAACGAGACAGCCACCTCAAGCCGGGATTCTTCTACCACAAGATGGTTGCCGAGATAAATGAGACTCTGGCGAACATCGAAGATGTTGTCCCTGGCTATAACGGACAGGGATGTGAGATAGTCGGCATGGCCTGGTTCCAGGGCTGGAATGACTTCTGCGAGTGGCATCTCCAATTGGATGGTAAGCGCGTCGGGATGGGTCTCATCGAGAGGTACCCGCATAATCTCACGGCTATGTTTCGCGATCTGCGCAAGGACCTGGATGCGCCGAACATGCCGATCGTGATCGGCGAACTCGGTGTCGGTGGTCATGAAATGACAAGAAGGGCGAAGAATCCGGATGATCACGAGGCGGTTGCCATGGTGAAATTCCGCAAGGCCCAGAAGGCGGTGGCTGATGACCCGTCGCTTGGAAATGTGGTGTTTGTGCCGACGTCGGATTTCTGGGATGAGCGGTTGCAGGAGCTTCGCCAGATGAGTGATGCTTACTGGAACAAGAAGCGGGAGAAGGGTATCAAAGATACTGAGGAAAATCATCTGCCGACGAAGGAACTTAACGATGAATATATGAGTCGCGGCGGGCACTGGTACTGCCATTACAATGGCTCGGCCGCAAACTATTCGTTGGTTGGTTATGCATTGGCCGAGGCGCTTAACGTGGAATCCGGTATTGCTATGACGCCGCCGATGGGCTGGAACAGTTGGAACGCATTCGAGAAGGAGATTGACGAAGAGAAGATCAAGGCGATCGCCGATGCGATGGTCAGTTCGGGCATGCGTAATGCGGGTTACACCTACCTGGTCATAGATGACGCGTGGATGGCGAGTGAGCGTGACGAAGAGGGCCGGCTCGTCGCGGACCCGAACAAGTTCCCGAGCGGCATGAAGGCGATGGGCGACTACATCCATAGCAAGGGATTGAAGTATGGCCTGTATCAGGATCGCGGGCGGATGACGTGCCAGCAGTTGCCCGGAAGTTTTAAGCATGAGAAGATCGATATGGAGACCTTCGCCGAATGGGGCGTCGACTATATCAAGCTTGACAGTTGTTTTGCCGAGAGCAATGGGAGGATGAGTTCTGAAGACTATGCCATTTATCGCAAGTACATCAAGGGCACGGGCAGGCCGATTGTGTTGAGCATTTCAGATTTCGGGAATGCCGCCTGGGCGTGGGGCGGGACGGAATCCGCACAACTGTGGCGGACTTCGAACGACATCTACCCCTGGATGGATTCGGTTTACGCCTGTGCTGAGACTTCTGCGGGCGAGATGCGAATCCATCCGGCATTCAATGGACTGTGGCAGTTCGCCGGGCCGGGACATTGGAACGATCCGGACATGCTGCACGTGGGTAATCTTAAGCACATTGACGACGACCGTCGTGATATTGGCGATCGGGCACACTTCAGTTTGTGGTGCATTCTTGCTGCCCCGTTGATGGCGGGCAATGACCTTCGTACGATGAGCGAGGGGGCGAGGAAGGTCTTGACGGCGCCAGAGCTTATCGCCGTGAACCAGGATAGGCGCGGCATTCAGGGATATAAGGTTTTCGACGAGGCTGGCTGTGAGGTTTACAACAAGCCGTTGTCGGACGGGACGACAGCCATCTTGCTCCTGAACAAAGGACGCAAAGAGGCGGACATTACCGTGCACTGGGACAAGATCGGTTTATCGGGGAATCAACCTGTACGAGACCTTTGGGCTCGCAAGGACCTTGGCGAATTCAAGGATTCCTTCACAGCCCATGATCTCGGCCAGCATGAGCACAGAATGATCAAGGTGGGCAGATCGGGACCGCCTCTTCCCACACCTGTAACAATGCCTCTTGAGAAATACACCGTGACTCGTAAAGGGACCACTTACCTCAGCGACCTCTACTACATCTGGAAGGCCGGGAATGCACCGATCTACAATGCTACCCACGGCGGCGATCCGATCAGGATCGCAGCTCAGACATTCAAGAAGGGGCTGGGTTGTAAGAGCAAATGCGCCGTGATGTTCAAAGTTAATGGTCGCGCCGATCGTTTCCGTGCTATTGTGGCGATTGATAAATCCTCCAATAAAGACGCCAAGGGCCGATTCCGAGTATATAACGAGGACTTCTTTGCCAACCGGGTTCTGTGGGACAGCCGCGAAATGACCAGGGAGTCTCCCGCAAGGGAAATCAACATTGAGCTAAAGGACGTGCAGTGCCTGATGCTGGTCTTTGATGGAAAAAATGTTCTCGGCAACTGGGGCGATGCTCACGTGATTAACAACGCTGAAAGTGACTAAAGACAAGGCTGTCTATTTTTGGCCCTTGGAATTGGAAACCATTATGAGATATCTAACCTTTATTATACTTGCTTTTATGACCTTACCCGGGACGTGCAAAGGTGAAGAAAAAACACTCAATAGAAACGAAACAGGGGCAGGAGTTGTTACAGCGCATTCACGAGGTCTGCACGGGTACATCGGATACAGTGCATCCCGGCCGCCAGATCGCGCCAAATATAGTGCGGGCATGGGTTTCTATTCCGCTGTCTGGCCCCTGATTGACAAACCGATTGCCAACTTCCAGATCGGCTTGCCCAGCGCATGGATAACGCCCGACAATTCCGACAACAAGGATACCCCTCTCGCTCCGATTGGCACGCTTGCCAGAGACAACTGGCCTGAACGGGGACCCACCTGGA
>CAZYMD010000209.1:0-8162 GCA_964649005.1 uncultured Pirellulales bacterium | reverse complement strand
TGGGTTGAGAACAACTTTGAAATTGTCATAGCAAAGCACGATCCCCGAATAACGCGGATTAAGGACAGAATCGACGCCGAATACTCCGCCGATCGCGTCTCATCAATATCGAACGAGGAAATGTTTGAGTGGACCTGCGAAGCTTTCGCCAACGACATACCGCCAAGAAAGAAATAACCGCAAGACGAACGGTGTCCATTGAATCCGGTTCCTGTGTCTTTTCTTTGCTGCTCGGTCTTACCCTCTGTTAGGTGTTTACAGGAAATGTCAGATAGGCAAATAAATGCTGTTCTTTTCGATCTCGGTGATACCTTGCTGAACTTTGGGAAGTTCAGGGTATTCCCGGTTTTTCACCAGGGCGCAAGAGCTTCGTATGACTTCCTCAAGAGTCTGGGCCAGCCAACCGGAAATTTCGAGATATATCTCTGGCGGAACCTTCTGAACCTGCGAGTAAGACGCCTGCTTGGCTCATTAACAGGCAGGGACCTGGATGTGCTCAAACTTTTCAAAAGGGTCGGCGAGAACCGCGGCTTTAAATTGAGTCATGAGCAGTGGCTGGAATTTACATGGCTCTGGTACGAGCCGCTAAGCAGATTGGCTCGAATAGAGCCGGACATAAAAAAGACACTGGTGAGCCTCAGAGATTCAGGACTGAAGCTGGGCATTGTCTCGAATACTTTCGTTGCAAGCCAGTCACTCGACAAACACCTGCAACAGTTCGGGATTCTTGAGATGTTTCCGGTCAGGCTGTATTCGTACCAGTTTGCATTCCGCAAGCCCGACAAGCGTATTTTCGATGCGGCTTGCAGGCAAATGGAGTGCCGGCCACAGAACACGATTTTCGTGGGCGATCGTGTCGATGTTGATATCAAACCAGCAATCGAGATGGGTATGTATGGTGCATTGAAAGACGCCTATACGAACGCAGGTAAAGTAACGCCCACCGGAGCTTCGAGGATTCAAAATATTTCCGAACTGCCGGGCTTGATTGCTGAGATTAACCGAGATGGCCTTGTCATAAGGGATTAGGCTTTTTGGGGATATTGTGTCGCCGATATTCGCAAACTGTAAAAAAACAGGAAGCTGCAAGAAAAGTTTTACATTTCAACAGCCGATTCCTATATTTACAGCTTCGAGTTTTTATTGTTCGCGTTGTTATCGGGCAGACAATTGACTGAGGATTCCTGGATATGGCCAAATCAGAACATGCTGACGCAGCGTTCCAGCAGTGCATAAATCCCAACTGTAACTCGCAATTCAGTTGTACGCAGGCTATGTTCAAGTGCCCCGATTGTGGCGAGCTGCTCGATATTCGGTACAACTGGGACAAAATCGAGGTTCCATCTAAACTCGACGATTTCGCACGTCGCTGGGCGACACGCAACAATCGGCTGGATTTGTCAGGTGTCTGGCGATTCCGCGAGTTGCTCGATTTCTGTTCCGATAAACACAAAGTCTCGATAGGTGAGGGCCAAACAATCCTCCAGCAGAACGACATGATCGGGCAGTACGTTGACATGGCTCCGGGGTGTCTGTTTCTCCAATACGAAGGCCTGAATCCGTCCGGCTCATTCAAAGATAACGGCATGACCGCGGCGTTCAGCCACGCCACCATGGTCGGCGCCAAATCGAGCGCGTGTGCTTCGACGGGCAATACATCAGCCTCAGTAGCGCTGTACGCGCATAGCTGTGGGCTGAGGTGCACCGTCTTCATCGGTTCAGGCCGAATCGCTTTCGGCAAACTCTCACAGGCGATGGACTACGGCGCCCAGACCATTCAAATTCGCGGCGATTTCGATGACTGTATGCAACAGGTCCAGGACGTCTGTTCGAGGCTTGGCCTTTACCTGCTCAATTCCCTCAATCCTTTCAGGCTCGAAGGCCAGAAGACGATAATGTATCGAATCATCGAGCAGTTGGGATGGCAGGTTCCCGATTGGATCGTTGTCCCGGGCGGAAATCTTGGCAACTCCAGCGCGTTTGGAAAAGCCTTTGCGGAACTCAAACAGCTCGGTTTGATCGAGCGCATTCCTCGTATGGCGATCATAAACGCCACCGGCGCCGACACTCTGACCGACCTTGTGAACAACAAGAAGCTTACATGGAACGATGGACACGTGGATCAGTCAATTATTGATGATTACTACGCAGACCTGACGGCCCGCAATTTCTCGCCTCATACGTGTGCATCCGCCATAGAAATCTCAAGGCCCGTAAATCTCAAGAAATGTTTGCGTGCTATAGATATCACCAACGGTATCGTTCGCGCTGTCACCGACGAGGAAATTTGTGACGCCAAAGCCCTTGTTGGTAAATATGGCCTCGGCTGCGAGCCGGCCTCAGCCGCCACTATCGCAGGGCTCAAACACCTGCGAGAAGAAGGAATAGTCGAACCCGACCAGCGTGTCGCCTGTGTCCTTACAGGCCACCCATTAAAGGATCCTAATGTCACAGTAGATTATCACAAGGAAGTGAAAGGGCAATTCAGCAACCAGCCAATAGAAGCGCCGAACGATCTCGAACAGATCATCAAGCTGATAAAAAGCTAAAGACAAACCGCTGAAGTGCATTCCCGCCAGGCTCTATCATCACTTTGTGGTGGAAATCGGAGAATATCTCTATGTTCAGCTCTATACTTGAGTTCATTAGAAACGCAGTGAGAGAACAAATAGTGGGAGATCCAATCTGGGCGGCCACAGCTTTTATCGGACAGATGGTTTTTGGTGGTCGCTTTATCCTTCAATGGATAGTAAGCGAGTACAAGAAAAAATCACACATCCCGGTCAGTTTCTGGTATATGTCTGTAGTGGGCAGTGCGATTCTGCTTGCATATTCGATACATATTAAGAATCCGATTTTTATGTTGTCATTTTCAATCAATACGCTCATATACATACGAAATTTACACTTGATCTATAAGCATGGCTCAACGACTTGAAGAAGACGCACATTTAGCTAACGGGACACCGACTCAGCCGGGTCTCGACCGGGAAGGGACAAACTCAACGATTCAAACGAGAAACGTCCTGGCTGTCATCGCAGTTTTGGCTCTGTCTGCAATCAGCGCCTTTTGGTCGCTATCGACAACATCGTTGGACAGCCACGAGTGTTTCGTCTCGGTAACCGCACGTGAGATGCTTGAAAGCGGCGATTGGGTCTTTCCTACTATGAATGGTAACCCAAGGCTCAATAAAACACCGCTATCGTACTGGCTCGTAGCTTCACTGGCGAAAGTGACTGGCCGGGTTGACGAATTCACCACCAGGCTCCCGAGTGCCGTTTTCGCGTTTTTGTCGGCTGTCGCCATCCTCTATTTCGTCAGCCGCTGGCTTTCTCTTAGAATTGCACTAATTTCCACCGCCGTTTGGGCGACCTCGCTTGGTTATGTCCGCTGTTCCCATATCGGTCGGCCGGACATGGCCCTCGCGTTCTTCATCATTATTTGTTTTCTGTGCTTCTATTCAGCTATTACCGCCAAAACCCGCAGAAGCCAGGTGCTTTTCATGCTGGCGTTTTGGACGAGCCTTGGACTTGGAAACCTGGCCAAGGGTCCTGCTCCGATTCCGTATGTCTTTATTCCGCTGCTTGCCTACATTGCCTTCCGGCGGCAATGGAAAATCGTGCCGAAGCTGTTGCCTATTGTGGGGCCCATTATACTGCTCGCGATAACGTTGCCGTGGCCGCTTGCCATTGCACACCGAGTGAATTGGGATCTTGTGCTATGGAAGAAAGAGTTTGTAGATCGTTTCTTTGGCGACTATGCACGTGGACGCTATCCGATCTATTACTATTTTATCATAATGTTCAAGTACATCGTTCCGTGGGTGGCGTTTCTGCTGCCAGCCTTGAGAGCTCCCTTCCGCAACGTATGGGAAACGAAGAAAGGTGTAATGAAGTTCCTATGGATTTGGTTCGTTGCTGATATCATCTTCCTCACGATCAATGCAGGAAAACGCCAGCACTACATACTGCCTCTTATGCCTGCATTGTCTATTCTTATTGCTATCCTGTTCGAGGATATCATATTTGTTCGCAGAGTCTACTCAAGGGGCCTGATACAAAAACTTCTCATAGCTTATCTTGTCATTATAGGTATCCCCTCGCTTGTGGGGCCTGTCGCTGTTGCGATTATAAATCCCCCATATCTTTTGCCTTCTATAGCCCTTGGTGTGGTTACAATTGCAGGCCTTTTATGGATAACGCTTTTATCAGCTAAAAACGAGTATGGTGCAGTCTTCTCAATAGCGATCTTCGGCACTGTATTAGCCTGGATCATGATTGCTCTATCAGGCTTCTCGCTTGCACTGGATGATGGCCGCTTCTCACGTAGTTTCGCTCGTAAGGTCGCCCAAATAGTTCCCGATTCAGGGAGCCTGGTCGCTTTTCCTGATATATCAGATAGATTCGTTCAATACTTTGGCCAGGTAGTGCCTATAAAGACGGACAAGCCCACTTTGCACGAAGCTTACGAACGAGGCGATTGGATTGTTTGTACGTCTGGTTATTTGTCGCAAGTGACGTCTAATGATCGGTTGCGAACGATCTACTCCAGAGCAGAAGATGAGAATGGGAAAGAAGATTCAGGCGGCGCCGTTTTCCATAAATCGGCGCCGATCCTGGAAGACAATTACTAAAGCGGCGTTATTGCGAAACCTGCTGCGTCAGGCCGTTGATGAATTTCACCTCTTCCTGTGTCAGTAACCCACCATCGATAATCTTCTCTATTACGCCTATAGTCTGTTCGCTCGTCTGTCCCTGGCCTCTGCGAAGCCACACAGCCACAAGCATTGCGACTCTCCTGTCGTCGCCCGATCCATGCACCAGGACGGACAGATTGTCCTTGTCGGCCATGATGGCCAGAAACTGTTGCTGCGTTTGCTGATCGGGGAAATACTTGTCCCTGTCGATGGGCATTTCAATGTAGCGCACTGCATTGCTCCTGGCCCAGACTATCTCTTCGCTGCGCCAGTTTCTTTCGCGGTGTTCTGGAGCCATCCTAACGTTTACAATCGTGGCGATGTGATACCTGTAGAGCAGACGTGGATAGTCCATCCCTCGCGGCTGTCCGCTCGTGTAGAGCACCTCGGGTTCGACAGTATGGAAGTACCTGATATGAAAGTGCTGCACCAGCAGCACCACCACTGTTATCAGCACGACAACTGTTATGATTGTCCGTATTAGTTTGTTCTTTCTCATTTTTGCGGCTCGTCACCGATTTTGCTGCGATAGACTTTGCGAATTGAGTATATTTTCCTACCCGTGGATTCAAAGTAAACCCGGCTCACCAGCTCGCCTATCAGTCCGGTGGCCACGAAGATCAGCCCAGTTATGAATAGTACCGCCGCCAGCCCGGCCATCGGGCCGTGCGCCACCATGACAGGCACATTGTACACAAACCTGTCGTAGAGGATATAAGTGCTCATAGCAGCCGATGCCAGGACACAGTACATCGCGGCCTTACCGAAAAAATGTAGCGGCTGGCTGACGTATCCCAACAGGAACCTTAGTGTTATCAGGTCGAAGGCTACCGCAAAAGTCCTGGATATCCCATAGTTGCTGGTCCCTTTGGGGCGGGGAACATTTTCAATTGGTATCTCGACGATCCTGAGACCCATCTGGGACAGCAGTGCCGGGATGAACCGGTGCATCTGACCGTAGAGGTTAAGATTCTCAATCACCTCACGCCTGTATGCTTTGAAAGTTGTCCCGAAGTCGTGAATATCGATTCCGCTTATCTTGGAGGCGAGCCAGTTGGCAATTCGGGATGGCAGCTTTCTCGTCATCGCGTTGTCAACCCTGACTTTGCGCCACCCGCTCACCACGTCATACCCTTCGTTAATCTTCTCAAGGAAGTTTGGAATCTCCTCGGGTATATGCTGCAAGTCGCCATCCATTGAGATTATAATTTCTCCTCTGGCCGCGTCGAGCCCGGCGGCAAGTGCGGGAGTCTGCCCGAAGTTGCGGCGAAGCTCTATGCTTGTAACATGGACGTCCTTATCGGCAATCTGCTTTATCGCGTCTGTCGTTCCATCCGTACTGCCGTCATCAACGAACACGATCTCGTAGCTCAAGTGCGTCTGCTGCATCGTAGCGGTCAGTCGTTTGTAGAGTTCGTCCAATGTGAGCGCTTCATTGTAGAGCGGCACGACAATCGAACATTCCACACTCGTTTGATTACAGTTGTCCATAGTGCACCAATTTGATCCCGGCCTCTTCGATATACTGCCTGGTCTTTTCGCTGCAAAGTGCGTCGAGTTCCTTTTTTCGTTGTTCGACCAGCCTTGTCTTGGCTGGATTGAGGCCATCGATATACCCTGGGTGAGTCATAACTTCAGCGGTCAAAATCCTTTTATCCCGTACAACAGCTTCGAAGAAACCTACATCTATCTTACCTGTGTGCGCGACGCCGAGAAGGGCGTCTGTTTTCAACAATGACCTATTCTGCAGCCGGTTGATCCTGGCCATGAACCTGACTTTTCTTGCCCTCTTTGGCCCGTTGTCACCGGGCGCCGGCCAGGGCTTCCTCGAAATCCATCCGGGCTCGAATGCAAAACGCACCGCGGAAACATCGAATTGTCCGGCCAGCTCACATACTATCGTGAACAAGGTGGGAAAGCAATGGATGTGTTTGTGGGAATCGAGATGCGTTGGCCTGATGCCTCTATCGATGAACCACTGGATTTGCGCGGCAAACTCAGCCCTTATCGCACGCTTTACCTTACCGAATACAGACATTAACGCCAGCTTGGAGGGAGAATACGCAAAGCACCCATTCGAATCGAGCAGGCAGCGAACCGAGACATCTTCGCTTACAGGTCGTCCTTCGGTAAGGTTGAGATGAACTCCCACACCGAGACCAGATAGGCTCCGGGCTGCTTCTACTGCTTCATCAGCAGATGGCATGCTTACCATTATCGTCGCGCTGGTAAGGACTCCATCTTTGTGGGCCTGGACGATCCCCCTGTTGACGCCCTCACAAAGGCCGAAGTCATCCGCGTTTATTATCAATCGTCTATCCATCTTCAACCGTCCCATCACTAAAGGCAAATGGGAACCTAAATGTGTATTAATCTTGCGTTGCTATCATAACGATTCAACTTCGTAATCCCGCAACGACAAAGCCAATAGCCAGCGCCAGCGATCCGGCCGCGTGCAGCATTACCGTAATCTGGGATGCCCCGTACTCACCTGGTTTGGTAAGCTCTTTTGCGTCCGCGAGTTTCCACCCCTGCACTGCGAGTGGGAGTGTCAGCATATAAAGCAAGGCTGCATAGAACATCGCGCTATATAGAAACATAGCCGCGGCCACAATATAGCTCAAAGCCAGAACAGTCCGATATACCCATACCGCAACCGGCGCCCCGAATCGAACGACAATAGTTTTCTTCTGTACGGCTGCATCTGCCGCCGCATCGGGAAACTCGTTAATCAGTATGATCAGGAATATCAATATCCCTACTAAAAACCCTGGCAGCAGGGGGGCCACACTATAGTTATTTGTCTGCAGGAAACAGGCGGCATAAACAGGCATGACTCCAAACAGCATCAGTATCACAACTTCGCCGATGGTCCGATATCCTAATTGAATGGGCTTGGCCGTATAAAAGAAAGCCCCAATAAATCCCAAAATACCGATGCCAAGAACAAGCAGGCTCTGCGTTACTATTACGATCACGATGCCGATCGTTGCACCGAAAATCAGGGCTACTAACGCTGCTAAAAACACAGCTTTAGGCGTGAGAAGATTATTCTGAATAGAACGGCCGCCGCCCGAAAATGGAGTTACGTTCTTGTTTAGCCAATCGTTTTTTGATAGATGGTCGTAGTAGTCGTTGGAGAGGTTGGCTCCCGCCTGCAGGAAAACCATGGATACCAGAGCCGCAAAGAACAGTCCTGTGCTAAATGATCCGCTGTCGGCGTAACCCAAAGCCGAGCCTACCAGGACCGGAGCAATAGCGGCAGTGAAGAACTTCGGCCTCGATGCTATCACCACTCTCAGTACATTAGATTGGAGCGTTCCTGCTTTCATCGGGCCGATTCTAACGACAACCTCACAAATTGCACGTACTTTTGGTTTGCCAGTAGCCTCTCTCAATAGTCGGTTCGTATGTACCGCCGATAATATTTGACTTGAGGAAGAGGAGCAGGGTGGGATGTTTGAA
>CAZYMD010000208.1:0-8444 GCA_964649005.1 uncultured Pirellulales bacterium | reverse complement strand
ACAGCAGCGTTACGGCCGATCAGTTTGGCGTTGGCGGCTTAATCGGATCCAACGTCGGGATAGTCGTTCGTTGCTATGCGGCCGGGGCTGTTGTGGGAGGCAGCGATGTCGGCGGTCTTGTGGGGCGCAATGGCGCGAGCGTGACAGATTGCTTCTGGGATATTGAAACGAGTGGGCAAAAGACCAGCGCCGGCGGTATGGGTGAGACAACAGTCGCTATGAAACAAGAGATGACCTTCACTGATTGGGATTTTGCCGAAGTCTGGGATATCGCGGAGAGTCAGACATATCCATTCCTGAGACGGCGGCCAATCGGCGATTTGAATTATGATTGCCGTGTGGACATGCGTGACCTTGCTATACTGGCGGAGCAATGGTTAGAGGGTATTGAATAGCTTAATTCTGCGGGCCAAGTGGCCGATGAAGGTTGGATACAGATGAAAAAGATAAGATATCCAGGCAGCTTGTTGATTGTGCCGGCGTTTTTGTTGGTTCTGGCAATGTCTGTTCTCGCGAGTGGCCAGACAATACAGCCTTCGCCCTATTGGAAGAACGAGATCGTTTTTCCCGAAGATCCGTTTGTAGTTGGCGAGACCGGTGTTAGCGCGCCTGGCTGGGTGAAGTTCACAATTCTGACAGAGCCGTACGATTCTAACATCGTGTATTTCCAGGATGGGCGCGAGTATGAGTTTCATTACCATTTCGCAGTAGATCTGCTGGAGCCATTTGTCGGGATGACGGCCGAGCAGTTCAATGAGGCGACTTTGTTTAATGCCGGCCGCAAGGGGATTCTTGGCGCGGTGATCTTCCCGCCATCCGGTGGCTATCCTCCACCGCCGTACTATCCTGAGTATGGCATTCAATTCGTCGGACAGTATCCATTTACGAGTGCTAAGATTGTTGAGCTGTTCAATATCGTAAAGAGCAGTATCTCGGCCGGGCCTGAGGTGCAGGCTTTCTACTTTCCCAGCTATGAACAGAGGGCGGCTGCCGAGGCGGATCGCGACTGGCTGGAGGCGCAAGGTGTACGAATCAGTTCGGCGGACAGGTGGGCCGAGGGTAACGTGTGCTATTCGGAGGGGTGGGCTCTTGGTGAGTTGAAGTATGTTGAGGGCAACAACATCAATAGTGCGTATTTTTCAGGTCTGCTGAAACCTGAGGACATACTCCTTACAGATGGCGTCCCGGCGGAGGTTCCGTATCTGGCGGGTATTATATCGCTGTCGCCATCGACGCCGAATTCGCACGTGGCGATTCTGGCCAAGAATTCGTCGGTTCCTTTTGTTTATTTGTCGTTGGCGGAGGATGCGGGCAGGACGATGGAGCTGGTTGGGCATAAGATTGTATTGCGTGCGTACAGTAGCGGCTCTACTGGCGGCATTCGGCTGATCGACGTGGAAGGCGTTCTGGATGAGGCGATGATTCAGGAGATTCTTGAACTTAAAAAACCTGGGCCTCTGGATATTGCGCCGATTGCTCATTATGGCGCTTATAGTGCGAACACGGATGGTCTTTTGCCTGTGGATATTCAATATTTCGGTGGCAAGGCCGCGAACTTTGGAATGCTGCGGAGGGCGATACCGGATAATTCGCCTGTGGCGTTAGCACTGTCGTTCGATTTGTGGAACGAGTTTCTCGATCAGGTGCTTGTCGGAGGTAAAACGCTGCGTGAGGAGATAGCCGCGAGGCTCGCTCCATATGTTCAGCCGCCGATCAATCCAGTTGCGCTGTCGGCTGTACTTGGGGGAGTTCGAGGGTTGTTTACAGACACATCCCTGACGAGTTTTACGGAGGCGCAGGAGCAGGCCATTATCGAGATTCTACAGGATCCCAACTATGGATTTGATGCGAACAGGAAGATTCGTTTTCGCAGCTCCACGAATGTGGAGGACAGCGATCAGTTCACGGGGGCCGGGTTGTACGACAGCTATAGCGGGTGTCTTGCGGATGATCTGGATGGTGACGATCAGGGACCGTGCAATTGTGATCCGGGAGAAAACCGCGAGCGCGGGGTTTTTCGGGCGATTCGCAAGGTGTTCGTGAGCTTTTATAACGACAACGCATTTCTCGAACGGTTGCGGCATGACGTGAACGAGGGCGAAGTGGGGATGGCGGTGCTTGTGCATCACTCGTTCCCGGATGAGATCGAGATGGCCAATGGCGTGGCCATTTTAGAGAGAAGGTATTCTTCCAGTTGGCAAATAACGATGGTGACGCAAAAGGGGGCAGTTTCGGTAACTAATCCGACGGACGGCAGCATCCCGGAGGTTGTTGATGTGGGCGTTTATTCGTCCGGTACGTATCCTGAGTTCATTCAACAGTCGAATCTTGTGCCTTTGGGCGGCAAGGTTATGGATTGGGAAGACGACTACGCAGGGCTGGCCGAGCTGTTGGTAAGGATCGGCGAGCAGTTTGGTTTGGATACGGGTGGGAGTAAGTTTGTGCTGGAGATGGAGTATAAGAAGGTTGCGCCGGACGGGAAGTTGATCGTCAAGCAGGTTCGCCAGATACCACAGGTTAGCAGCACTCGTTCGATTACGCCATTTCTTGTTAATGAGCCGGTCGAATACTGCACGTTCCAGGGGGAGTACAGTAATGTCTTTGCAAATCATCGGCTCAAGTCGCGGTGGATTTTCGAGACTGATAGTTTGTGGCTGACGGACGAGAATCTCAATAGTAGTTTCTATTCGAAAGTTAGCATTGAGTATTTGGCTGAGGGGAGAGTCAGAACACTTACGGGCAGTCCATCACTATGGCCTATGGCGTCGCACAGTTGTGAAAAAAGACCAGCATCATTTGACGTATCGGATAGCTGGTTGATGCACCATCTGTCGAATCAGAGGGCCTGCTCACTTGTGACAGTGGACATTCACAATCTTGTATCAGAGGTTCAGAGCCCGATCCTTACGTTGTCGGATTTGGGGTATCTCGTGCTTGAAGTTGAATACGAGGATCCAGTGCCTACATGGGATTGGATGGGTAGTGAGACAACTAAAGCGGACAGTATCCGTTTGTATCCGTGTCCCAAAGAACAGGAGGGGGATCTTTTGCAGGAACGTCAGTTCAGTTTGAGTCAAGGGCGAGATAATATTTCCATCACGACGCAGTTTTATTGGCCACCGCGGCCAACTGGTATTGTCGCAGGTTATACGGCTCCGTTGACTCGCTGGGTAGAGACGGTTATCGAAGGTTATACAGCCGAACCTATTGTACTGCATGGCTGGTATTCGCAGACGTATCGGCCGGAGCATCATAACTTCGGGGAGAACTTTTTATTCGAGCCTCGGCTCGAGCCTGGGATATCAAACGAGATTCTTGCGGAATTGAAGGCTAAAAATATCAGGATGATTTATGTATCCAGGGGCTTCGGCGAGCCGACTATCTGGACGTATGGCTATGATGAAGAGCCGTTTCTTGTTGCGGACATCGATGATGACGACGATGTCGATCAGATGGATTTGGCTTTGCTGGCGCAGCGGTGGCTTGATGAGGTTTGTGATACGTGCGAAGGTGCGGATTTGACGGGCGATGGAAGGGTACGATTTGACGATTTGCAGGAACTCGCCGACAGTTGGCTGATGGCTATTCTTCCATAGCAGCATTACCAACGTTATCCAATGGTCCGGTGAAGCCGGGACCGCCGGCGGCAACATAGCCGTAGCTGGCGCCGGATTTGTCCGGACTGACCCAGAAGCTATACAGCCGGCCATTGCTAAGGTGAAAACGAAATCGCACGGGCCGGTTCGCTACAGCCGAAATATCGTCACGGCCTTTCCATGTCACGTGCTGCAGAGTTGAATCCCCCTGGACAGGATTGCATCCTCCCATTGAAAATGGCTCAATGGCATTGCCTTCCCGATCCAGGATTTCCGCTTTTAACTGGCCATTAGGAGCATCGACATTCACAAACAAATGCTTACCCTTGAACACCACCGGACGAGTGGTGAGTGTGCCAGTTTCATTGCCTGCGTCCATTGAGGCGAAGCCATCGCGGCGCATGGTTGCCAGGCCCGTGTTGCAGTTGCCATCCCAGAAACGGTCTCCAAGCGAACGTCCGCTCACATAAAAATACAGCTTGTCTCTTACAACAAGACAACAGCCGCCCACGCTTTGAACGTTGCCCCAGTTCCAGGCGCCTTCGGTCGGATCGACCGTCAGAAACCTTTCTCTGTCGGGGCGAGACCAATGGAAACCATCCCGGCTGAAACCAACGAGCACTTCGTTGCGCTTTTGAATCTTCAATTTTGCACACTCACTGTTAGGCGGGCCCTGCCATACTGAGAACAGCCCCAGCATCAGGCTCTCATAAGCGACAGCATCGTGGTTGTAGAGTTGAGGTTCGATGTCGCTGTACTTCGGATCGGGGTGGTGAGGGTCCAGCTTGTCGGCGCACAACCAGTCGACAGCGCCTTTCGGTATCAGGCTATTACCTATTGCCGCATCGGAGTGTTCGAAATAGGCGCGAGATCTGCCAACATTGGGCCTGCCGATACGGAGCCCGAATACCCATTTCTTCCGGAAGGGATTATAGTGCACAGTAGTGCGATCACCTATCGAATCCGCGCTTACAGATACCGGTTTAGACCAGTGAATCCCGTCTGCCGAGCAGCGAAGAGCAAGGCTCCATCGCTTGGGTATGGGTGTCGTCACGAACATCTTATACCTGCGAGATGGATCGGGATCTTCCTGATCGAGCCAGATAGTGCTCGAATCCCGAAAGCGTCCATCTTTTGTCGGACTGACGAGGCGATGGTTGAGCACTTCATTCGTGCCCGGTCTGATATCAAAAGCAGGCTTTTTCCACACAATTCCATCATCACTAACTGCCATACAAGTGCTTGCGATGTAGCCACCGATATACCACATTTTAAACAGCTTGTCCTTGGGATCGTAGAAGGCGCCGTCGCTGAACGGCGCAGCCGCACGAGCGGCGTCCTCTTGCTCCCACGGTTTGTCAGGCTTTAGAATTGGATTAGCCGGATGATAAACCGGACGATGGTGGCTGCGTGCGAATGTTGTACTTTCGATCAGGAAATCATCAACAAAAAGCTGCCTGCCGATGTCAATACGGATTATCGCCGGCGGTTTATCGAGATATGGCACAAGTATCGGATCGCGTGTCAGTTCGCCGATTTGTGGCGGCCAGGAGTCAGGCAATTCAATGCCATTGTAGAGCACCTCTCCTGCTGCTGCAGGTCGAACCAAAACAACAAAGAACAACATTATGTACGTAATCCGTCTCAAAGCGACCCTTGCCATAATAGCTCCTATTGACTCAGTTCTTTCAGTACATCATTGCATAAAGCGTTCTTTCTACGAATTATATGGTTGAACCGTCTCCGGTCAAAGCGATAATGTCCGGATAGGTGCAATGTCGGCCGGCCTGAATCTACAGAGAAAGGAACAGCTTATATGAACAAAGTACTGATTATCGTTGGGGAGGCGACAGAAACAGTAGATACCCTATATCCCTACTACCGTCTTCAGGAAGGTGGTTTTGAGCCGGTCGTGGCCGGTCCGGAGAAACGACTTTATCACATGGTTCTTCATGAAATCCCGCCGGACTGGGATGGCCACGTGACCCGTGAATTCGAAGGTTATACAATTCAGGCGAACATCGCATTCAAAGATATCGATCCTGAAGATTATCTTGGCATTTTCTTTTCAGGAGGCCGGGCTCCTGAATACATCCGCTACGATGAAGATTTAATGCGTATCACCCGCCATTTCTTCGAAGCAAATAAACCCATCGCCTGCGTCTGTCACGGTGTTGAAATTCCCGCAAGAGCCGGCTGTGTAAAGGGCCGACGCATGGCGACCGTGCCGAAGTGCAAGTTCGATCTCGAAGTCTGCGGCGGCATCTTCGTCAACGAGCCCTGTGTCGTAGACGGCAATCTCGTAAGCGGCCGTACATTTCACGACCACGGTCACTACATGGGCGCCTGGATGAAAATGCTAAATGAGGCTCGCCGGAATGCAGAAGGAGACTGAAGTAAAAATATACACAACCTGCAGCATCATTAAGCCCGGATCCCCGCTTTTATCATGACGGAGCACATACGATGACAGTCAATAATAATCTAACCAGACGCGAGATCATCAAGGGCGCCGCTGCCTGTATTGTAGTGCCGCACATCGTATTGCCGACAGCGTTGGGCCATGAAGGAGGTCCCTCACCAAGCAACCATATAACACTCGGCCTGATAGGACTTGGCAGCATGGGCTTGCGGCACGTAAAGGGTTTCTTAGAAGAGAAGGACTGCCGCATTGTGGCTGTCTGTGATGTGGATGCTGCACGAAGGAGTGAAGCTGTTCGTCTGGTTAATAAAGCATACGATAATAAAGACTGCTCTCAGTACCACAACTTTCGTGACTTGATTGGGCGCAAGGACATCGACGCGATCTGCATCTCTGTCCCAGACCACTGGCACTGCCTGACAGCGCTTGAAGCAATCCGGGCAGGCAAGGATGTTTACGGCGAAAAGCCCCTGACTCTGACAATAGCTCAGGGCCGCAGACTCGTCGAAACCGTCAATCGCTACGGCTGCGTCTGGCAAACCGGAAGCTGGCAAAGATCGACCGCACACTTTCGCTTCGGATGCGAACTGGTCCGCAACAAACGTATCGGCAAACTGCTCAAAGTCGAGGTGGGAATCGGCCCAGGATTCACACCTCTTGGCAGCGCCAAAACGCTGTTCAATATAGAACCACAGCCTGTTCAGCCGGTCCCTGAGGGTTTTGATTACGATATGTGGCTTGGGCCCGCTCTGTGGGCGCCCTACACTAAGAATCGCTGCCACTGGAACTTCCGCTGGATTCTGGACTATTCCGGCGGACAGGTAACCGATTGGGGGGCGCACCATATCGACATCGCCCACTGGGGAATGGGTTGCGACGAAACCGGGCCGCTCGAAGTGGTCGGCAAAGGTATATTCCCACAAGATGGCCTGTGGGACGCGGCCGTGGACTACGACTTCGAATGTAGCTACGCCGACGGCCTTGTAATGCAAGTCGCCAGCAACAACCACCTGCACCAGGGAGTAAGATTCATCGGCTCCGACGGCTGGGTTCATATCACCCGCTCCGGCCTGGACGCCGATCCGAAAAGCCTGCTGAGAGAAAAAATCGGGCCCAACGAGATACACTTAGCCAGACCATCAGGCGATCATCGCCAGGGCCACCGCCGGGATTTCCTTGATTGCATCAAGACCCGCGCGCGAACAATTGCCCCCGTGGAAGTGGGACATCACTCAGCCATCCCGGCCCATCTGGGCAATATCGCGATGAGACTTGGACGAAAAATTAAATGGAATCCTGACTTAGAGCAGACAATCGGCGATATAAGCGCGAGCAGTTTGCTCGACCGGGCTATGCGTTCACCCTGGCATTTATAGCAGGATCAAAGAGGTTTGTCATGTGAGACAATCGTGAGTTTCACGCGGGCGGACGGTCCATCCGATTTGTCGCATGAAAATCCTATCTTATTCTCGCCTGTCGCGAGCACAGGAATAACACCGGCTGGCGTCACTGTAGTAATAAGCTCGCCCTTCGAGCCATATAATACGCATTCTTTGCCGCCGTCGAATTCCAGGTAACTGCCGGACTCCATCTCCACAGGCAAAACCATAGTTTTGTCGTTGATAGTGACAACAGGATTCTTCACCTTGCAGGCCACCATTGGCAGCGCCTTGACTGGACCGATGGTGCACCGTACTTCCTGACCCGGCGGCAGATTGTTGTACCAGATGCCGACGGATTCGACCTTATCGAAGTTGATGGTTTCCCTATAGACGTTGTAAAGCCATTTGCCATCGTTCCAGACGTAGTCGCTCCATCGGGATGACTCTGTCTCGACAAGCGAAAAAAGTCGTCGGCCCGTGAAGTCAACCTTGATGTAACGGTCCGCCACCGCACCGAAAGAAATATGATGAGGGCTCTCAAGTCTGATAGCTATGATTTGCCCCAGGCCGTCCCCCTCGATCCAAACGCCCAAAGCCTGATGATCTTTAAGGCTAAGCAACGGCTCGAACTTGCGATCGAGCCTCGCCCATGCAGCATTGCGAGGAACCTTCCCGGAATTTGTTGCAGTGAGTACACCCGCCCGCTCTGTTCCATCCGGCGTTTCTGACAGTGCTACGGCCACTCCATCGGCCCCGCGCGGCGCTGCTGCAAACTGGTTCGGATCTGAAAGGTCTGCCAAAATAATATTATTCGCGTCATCATAAGAACCAACACCCATCAGAGCCTCCAAGCGAAACTTTACCTTCTGCTCGCCAAACGGATTTGCTGCCGTCCACGACAGGCTCCAGGGCTCCGAACATGAGGCAGTATGCGAGTCTCGGTGCGTAGGGCGAAATCGCCACTTTCCGCTGTCGTCGCAAAACAGCGAGAATTCTTTTCCAGGCTCGCGCAATTTCGCTTTTAATGTCTCATCGAAAACATTA
>CAZYMD010000207.1:0-8525 GCA_964649005.1 uncultured Pirellulales bacterium | reverse complement strand
GCGCTGAAGGCCCAAACAAAGCCAAACGACGGAGACAGGGTATTCGCTTGCCTAAGCCAGCATGTAAACACAGCAGAGCTTTTGCGAGACGATTTGGCCAGAG
The DNA here is from genome assembly GCA_964649005.1 of uncultured Pirellulales bacterium. GTDB lineage: Bacteria > Planctomycetota > Phycisphaerae > Sedimentisphaerales > Anaerobacaceae > CAZGMJ01. Next base: position 8,422 of record CAZYMD010000207.1, on the reverse strand, counting down.
CAGATATTGAAACCACTGACAAGGACGGCAATGAGATATGCTTCCACAGCCTGCGAAACTCCTATATCAGCTTCCTTGCCAACAGTCAGACTCCCCCCAAAGTTGTGCAGCAACTCGCAAGACATTCCGACCCGCGATTGACGTTCAACACGTATGCGAGAACGTTTGCCGATTCAGAACAGAAAGCCATGAATTTCCTACCGGACTTCGGCAATTTTGTCTTGTCCACCTGCTTGGACAGTCAGCGGATAAAACAGGAGATTATTGTAGACAAGCAGAGACACAAAAAAGGCCAAGACACGCTTGAAACAGCGTTCTTGGCCGAAAAGGAAATACCCCCAAGGGGAGTCGAACCCCTGTCTCCAGGATGAGAACCTGATATCCTAGGCCACTAGACGATGGGGGCGCCAAAGATTCCGATCTTCGATTGTCCGAAGAGTATAGCCGAGATTCCCAAACAGTCAACTGGCGATTCTCGAAAAAGTGCCATGAGCACGCCAAAAAACGGGCAAAGAGTCCCGCCATAGCAGGAAAACGAGTGCGGAACTACCAATGCGCGCCGAAATTAGCGAAATCCAAAAAGTCGATGTAGTCGTCGTCGACGAAGTCGGCACAGCCGGCGCCTGGACAATCGCCCGCGGTAAGCCATTGGCCTGCGAGGATTTCGAGGTCCCGGTAGTCAAGCTCGCAATCGCCGCTCAGGTCGACCTCGGAGCATTCGGCTCGTACAACAAAATGGCAGACGGTCAGGGGGGGAATCTCATAATAGAACGAATTGTCAACAATGTTCGTAACCGGGTCTATTTCCATGATCTGCGAGCTGGAGTCGTTAAAGTTCCAGACCCTGCTTATCGTGAAGGCCTGCTCGCTCGTAATATTGAAAGTGCCGCTGACAGCGGAGTCGAAACTCTTGTTTATTGCTATGATATGCAGCTCCGCATCATTACCATCGAAAACCGAAGCATAGACCGAGCTATTCACCTTGTCGCTCATCGACGAGTAGACCTTCGTGTCCCCAAACGTGGAATTATCCCCGTCATAATTCCTGTACATCTTGTACGCCGCGGAGAGGTAGTTGCCGTCGCTGCCCCAGTAGGAGGACATGTACAGACCGTACTTGCCGAAGATGCCGAGAGCATCCGACATCGCCACCCCACCGGAAAAATGGCCCGGCGCGCCGTAGGTGAATTCCGTGAAGGCAAGTTTGGTGCCTGGATAGTAGGTCTCGATCGAATCGATAACGTGCGGCAGCAAAGGCAGGTACTTACTGAACCATTGCCCGATCCAACTGTCCTCGACATAATCGGGATCCCACAGCGATCTTGGCGCCTGCATGCGGGCCTCGGCATTCGCCCTTGTATATCGCGACGCCGACTCGACTATTCTCACACCATCGCCCCGCGCCTCAGGATACCAGTGCAAATCGAGAACATCGAGCAGGCGCCTGCCGGGCCTCGACGAACTATGCGCCACCGACATCTCGCACAGGTAGTAGTCGATAAACCAGGAATAGGGCCCCTTCACTGAATCCCAATCATCCGCGCCCTGGAGATCCAGAAACGCACCAAATCCATACAACGTCGGGCCGAAGATCTGTGCATGTGGATCGACGGCCTTGATGGCTTTGGACATGGCAATCGTCCTGTCGACTAACTCCTTACAACCTGCCTTGCCCGGATGGATACGCGCATGCGTACTGGCCCACAGCCCAGGCTCATTATCGAGCGAATAGGCCTTTACTCCTGTAGGGGTATCAGCGCCGCCATATCGTTCCACGAGGAAATTAACGCATTCGTCCATATACACGTAATCGTCGGATGTATCAGGATTGTTGGATAGGCTGCAAAAAGGTGCGCCCTTTGCGTAGACAACCTGCTTCCATCTATCCGACGGAGCCGTCTCTGACTGCTCGACCGTCCCGTCGTCATCGGCAGCAACGTACCCGGCCATCTGAAGCGTGATAAGCGAGAGCTTGTCAGCCGCAAGGCACGAGTCGTGGAAGCGAGTCAGTACAATGCCCGGCACAAGCCGTTGACTACTCGGGATATTCTGAACCATGTACTGGTCGCTATGGTGATACCAGTCGCTGCCCGCATTTGAGTAGTTGTTCTCCCAGTTGTACCCCGTCAGGCGATTGCCTCCGATGCGTCTTGCAGTCAGGTTTTCGTCGCCACCAAGGCTCGGATTGGACCCATAGATATACGGGCTGATAGGCGCACGATCGAGTTCAGTATTGATCGAATAGGTTATATTGATATTTGCTGAGGCAGCGAATGCGAAAACCAGGACGAGTATGATGCCCGATCTAAGGGGTGCTTTACTTTTCATTCATTCCTCCAAAGATAACGCTGCCCTCAAGAAGGTAGCCCTGTAGGCGCAACACACGAACCACACTGGTATTATAGCTTTTTGCGGTTCCAAAAACAAGCTCTCTGGGCCGCGAGAGGACGTGCTCGAACATCGTGTGGCAGTACGAAAATAGCGGCGGATGGATTCGAACCATCGACCCTGGGCTTATGAATCCCATGCTCTAACCAACTGAGCTACGCCGCCAAGGTTTCTAAGTTGTTGCAGTATAACGGTTTCCCTAATACACCGTCAACCATTTTTCCCGTTCAAACTCCCTCTGCACCAAAATGCACCAATTTTTGACGCAGACCCTGGGCTGTTGCAACCTTTGCACGATGGATCAAATCATCAGCGACTGCAAGGTAAAATTCATGCGTTGTAGCAAAGCTTGCGTGTCCTGCAAGGACCATAACATCATGTTCACTCATGCCGTTGGCAAACCACATACTTATGGCCGTTCTCCTGAAATCATGGAAAGTCCCTTGATTAACACCCGCTCTTCTTAGGATCTGATTGAATTGCCGCCTGAAATTGTTCACTACCTTCATTGAGGAGTCTACAAGCGTCCACCTACCTTCCGGCCTAAGTACCCCCTGTATGTAATCATACCTTTCTGTTGGAACGAAAACATAGGGATACCCTTCCGGCTGTTTTGTCTGATGTTCTACCAGCATTCTGACGATCTCCTCGGTCAGTGGAAGAGTTCTATGGTCAGTATCTTTTACTAACCATTGCCAGATTTCCTTGGTGTTTTGCTTGCAACAGACCTCAATAGTCTCTGCAACAAAATCAACATCTCTCCAAGTACAGTTAAGAAGCTCTCCGCGTCTCATGCCAGTAGCCAAAGCTACCGTGATGAACAAATCCCATCTCAAAGATCTTCTGGGATCCGTTTCGGCGACATAATCTTGGGCGGCTCTGAGAATCCGTCTGCACTGCTCATCACCATAGATGTGGATGTTCTTTCCTGCCCTGATGCGATCGCCCGAGCGATCAAGGAAGCGATATCCGATCGTGTTGATGGACCGGTGTCATGGTTTCGTCAGACATGTGAGGACTGCGGTCGGCTGATGCGGCGAGAGGCGAACTGTGTCGTTTGTGATTACTGTGGGGAAAGCAAATGTGGGTAGAGATATGAAGGGAGGCAGATATGGAGCCGCTGGATCTGGAGCAGATCATTGAGGAAATCGAATTTGGGTTGCATACAGACCTGGACCAAACGCCCGAGGCCGAGCAGGAACATTTTCTCGATATGCCCGATCCGCATTCTGCTACACGGGAGATCGAACGCGCGATCGACGAGCTATGCCAGGAGCACTTGCCTGGAGACTACAACTTGCCCGTCGAATCCCAATACCTCTTTGATCCCCACTACCATGACTCGGCGGTGGAGTGTATTTTCTTCATCTTCGGGGGATAGCGGCAAGGCGTCATAGTGAATCTTCGACAGAATGCAGGCCACATGAAGGGTGGCCTTTGGGGTGCAAAGAAGAGCAACGGATCAAATGTCCGTTGCTCGGGCCTACATGTTCAGATGGAAGGCAACTAATAAAACGCATATAGATATCTAAGCTCATTGAAAAGGCTTCAAAGCCGATGCATGCAGTGGAGGCAAATATCCTTTGTGAATGAATGGCTATAACGGTCACCTTCGACTCGTATCCAGAAGATGTAATTCAGCTTAAGGACGTTGACACCTGTATCGTAGATTTCATCCAGCGTGAACGTGCCTTCTTTGCCTCCGAATGATGAGATTTGAACAGCTGCACCCAGCGGCATTTTGCCAGCATACTTGGGGTAGAAGACGTAACCTGCTATCGGAGTCTTACGAACGCACCCAGTCATAATGAATACTCTTCTTCATATCCTCACAATCCCGCCCCGGCAGTAGATTTGCGATTTAAGTCGCCAATAATTGAAGCAACGTCTATTTTCTTGTCTTTCCAGTCTACGTCCTTCAAAAACTCACGCGTTGATTTGTCCAGCGGCATTCGCCAACGGCCGACAAATATGCATGTCAAATCCTTTCTGGCTGCAGCTGAAGCCGCCACCAGCCAATTGAGAGATTGCGAGATGGCATCGTATTCGTTCATAGGCTTCACCTTTGGGCATTGAGCCAAATAACGAAAGAATCGCTTGACCCACGCATCGCCGCCGTAATCCTTGCGAAGCTTTAACATGGCTGTTGCATACATCACCGGCTGATCGCTGGGAACTATCGTCTTTCCGTCCTTGTCTTTCAGCCTGTTCCCTTTTTCACCTTTCGAGAGGTTGGTAAATGCGGTCAGAAACGGGATATCCGATGCCGAGTAAATCGCCTCGCATTTTGCGATGGTGGTGCGGGTGTGTTGGTCCGGATCATTACATCGAAGCGCATCCATACACACATATCTCATGAATACGGCATAGCCGGTGACGAATAGCGAATGTCGGTCTCCGAAGGTGTAGAAATTGCGTCCCATTTCATAGAAGTAATAGTGAGAAAAGGCGTTCGTATCTGCAACGGCCAGAGGGTAATCGATTCGATAGAATGCTGAGGCCTCGATTCCTGTCGCACCGATATAGCCGCACCCATAGCCACAGGTCAGGGATCCCTTAGGCACCGCCGCAATAGTTACTTTGTCATTCCATTGACGAAACCTCCGAGGAATATTGCCTGTCAAATCAGTGTATAACCTCCACCCTGCATCCAGGTGCTGCACGAAACTCGTCATCACCACTTTATCCAGATCACGTTTAGTAGTGAGGAACACAATGCTCTCTCCTTCCCACGGCACAAGCTTCGTCGAGATATTAGCTTGTTCCCATCGTTTGGGATAAAAGGCCAGTTTGTTATATTCAATTTCCTTGCCGGGTTCGATCACCTGCCCCTGAACAAGAATCGGCATGAGTAAACTAATGACCGCGATAATCCCAGTGAGTAAATCTTGACGGTTGTTTCTCATTAGTGATTTCCTAAGCTACCTGAAATATTATTGCCCAGCTACTGTACCACACATCGTGATGTTGTCATTCGAAAGCGGTGCATTGCCTCCATTATATGCGGTCACGTCTTTCCATGTAGATCCGATTCGGATTTCGTCATAAACGTATCGACCACGCCCGTATCCTTGAATTGAGAAGCTAACGCTGCTGCCAAGGCCGATATCGCCTCCGGCGTAATAACAGTCTGCCGATTCGACTTGCGGCTCCTGACTAAGAGATGGGTTGACCCACAGATGAGCAATGTCATTTCCCCTGCGGCAATCGTAGCGGGCAACTGCAAAGTACGTTCGGCCGTTTTCAAGTTTGACACTGTGATGCCGATGGAAGCCGAAACCATTGCCCCATTTCTTGCCGACCGCTACCCCCTCGAATGCATCGTTCAGCAGGATATAGCAGTGACCATCGCCAACAGTCTCTACTTGTATTAGAAAACTGAACCACACGATAGACATGTCGCGGCCAACGCGGCCGAATAACTCCCGATGTAATTCGGTCGAAGGATTATCAGCCATGAATTCGAATCTCAATGCTTTGCCGGTCACGGGCAAGCCGGGATAAGTCAGCCCTGTGGAAGTCACGACCGTTGGCCCGTTCTTGGCTTTCAGATTCCATGCCGAGCTAAAGCCGAAGCCACTGCCCTGACCATCGATGTCCGAATTGGGTGAATAGTCGAATGGCTCATAAGCCAACGCATGATCACTGACACGACCGGTGCGGCCCGACGCCTTTTCACTGAAGCTGCTCCATCCCCACTTGTTCCATGCCTTTACCCAGTAATAGTAAGTCCGGCCGATGGCAATATCAGTATCCACATATTCGGTAACTGACTTGGCAATATCATCGTCAATGAGTGTTGCTGTCGATGGACTGTCTGCTGAATTTCTATAAACGGCGTATCTAATCGGATAGTTCGCGCTGGCAGCCCAGGCCACACGAATTTTGTCTGGATACAATTCCGACGACGCCGCAACATTGAGGGGGGCATCCGGAGGATGATGGGCGGCAAGGACAGAATCTAAGACGATATCTGCCGAGCCAAAACGTCTCTTGAAGTGCTCGAAACCGTTAGCATTGGTCGGATTCCAGATTCGGTCCGCAAATGGAGCCAGACGATTTCTCAGATAAGGTATCTCATTGATCCCAGGCATTTCCCATGAACACATCTGGGCGCCCGGAATGTAGGGGGTCGGCTCGGTATTCTTCCAGTAAACTGAATCGTATCGCCGAGGGAAGGGATCTGTGTAGTTGCCGAACTTATAACGCTGCCAATCATAGATGTGCATAGGCTTGGCTCCGAAACCGGCTGACCCAACGACATATAGAGGAAACCATGATGCGTTAATAACCTTATGACCCTTACTGAGATAGTCCTGTGGCTTCTTGTAATTATCAAACATCATCACTGCGACATCGGTATTCATTCTGGCATTGCCCTTCAGGTTGCAGTTGAATCCTTCCCATACGACGGTTTTCTTTCCTCGTGCCTTGATCGTGTCATTAAGGTGAGTGATGAAGCGGTTGAACAATCCTTCTATACCACCCACACCGTATTTCGCGATAGCAGCTTTGAATTCAGGGTCCTTCGGCAGTCCCCAGATATTGGCCTCGTCGGCGCCCAGATGGATATACGGCGATGAGTCAAATACGTCACACACTTCATTGATAATTATGCCCATGGCCTCCCAGACAGCCAAGTCAGCGAAGTTTATGATGCCATTCGTTGGCGACGCAAAGAGATCCGGCATGGAATTCGTGAAGCAGGTGGCGTGGGCGGGCACGTCAATTTCCGGAATGAGGATTACACCACGCTGATCGGCAAAGGCGCCTAGATCCCGCATCTCGGACATCGAGTAATCATTGCCGTAAGCAGCTAATGCCGGATACCTGGCTGAAGGAAACGTGAAGGCCTGGTCGTCACTGAGATGAAGCTGAAGATATCGAATCTTGTACAGCCTACACATGGTGACTACATCTTTAAGCGTGTCAATCGAATGATATTGACGAGCAACATCCACCATGAGTCCGCGATACCCCGCATCAGGTTCGTCCAACACGTTCATTTTTGGAATGATCACGGTCGAACCTGCTCGGCGAATACTTTGAATAAGTGTCGCCGAGGCCATTGCAACAGCATTGTAGTTCTCCGCTTCGGCGGTTGCATGGCTTGCTACAGAAACTTTGTGCCTTTCACCGGTAATCGTCGGGTCGGTTGTATAGGTTAGATAGATATCCCCCGCTTTCGGGTCGCCCGAAGAAGTGTTCAGGGTCAATCGGCTTATTTCTTCAACCTCCCCAGCTACGACCGCCGCCAGATCAGCCAGAGAAAGAGCGGAGTAAACGATTCGGCTGGAGTCATCAAGACGCATATGGCCGCCTGTCACAGTCAATGACTGTGGCCAGGGAATGATATTAACTTTCGGCTCGGACGCCAACGCAGGCATGGTCGTCGCCAACAACATAAGAAGTATGCAGAACGTATATTCTCTGTTTTTCAAATCCATGCTCCATCTTATAAATGTCAACTCGGCCAAACAAGATGATTCTATCTCACCATGGAGTCAATTTCAAACCGATTAGCCCAGACCTGTTCGTCGATGAGTATAGAGAAGCCGTGGCGGATTATCAAAGAGATATTGTTAACTGGAATCCTCATGAAAATGAAGGGGGTGGCTATACGGGATATCGTACCGATCCGGCATTTTCGCCCGAAGTCCATGCTGGGATAACGCCTAAAATCCGAGCGGATCAGCCGATTGGCCAATGGAATACCTTCCATATCATTATGAAGCAGGACAGCCTGACGGTCAATCTCAATGGGCACCTTGTCCTCGATAACGCTCAGTTACCCGGCATCCCCACTACTGGACCGATTGCCCTGCAGCACCATGGAGATCGCAAGGATAGAGAATGGGGAGCATCCTTCCTCCAGTTCCGCAATCTCTTCATCAAATAGCTGGATTAGCCCGCTATTCTCTGAGATACTCCGAACGGATATTGATCCAGACAGTCAAGGGTACATCGTGCAACAAGAACGAAATCTGGCCCGATAAATTCAACGATCATCATTTTTTGCGCTTGACTGGGATTT
>CAZYMD010000206.1:0-8530 GCA_964649005.1 uncultured Pirellulales bacterium | reverse complement strand
TGGTAACGTTGCGCCAGGAATATTCAGATATAAGACCGATGGGTGAATGATTCCCCCTGTTGCGAAACGGCTTTCTCTCCTATAGGCATGGGCATAAAAGCTTTGCAAGTAAAAGCAATTCTGCGTTGAAAAATGGTATGTGCGCTGGGGTGTGCCAATAACCCACAAGATAGTGTATGCAGAGGGCAAGGGCACTCCACAGCAGACAGCCATTGTGTAGAGTTGAGCTAACGTTCTGTCTTTACAGCGACAACCCCATCGCTTCTTTAGCGTGGGATGCGGGAGCTTCGTGTCGGCCGTTTAATGCTTTGTAGATATCGGTGATTCTTTGTCCGAGATCGTCTCCGTCGAAGGGCTTGGGGATGTAGTCGTCGGCGCCGTTGGCGAGAACCTTCGAGGCGTCGTCCATCATGTTGTTGGCGGTCAGCATGATTACGATTGTGTCTTTGGTTCTCGAATCGCGTCTGATTTCGGCGAGTACTTCCAGGCCGGACATTCCGGGCATTACCCAGTCCAGTAGAATGACATCAGGCTTTTTCTTATAGGCCAGGTTCAGGCTCTTATCTGTGGGTTCCGCCGCTCGGTGGGTCAGGAAGTGGGTCCATGGACAGAGGGCCGGCGAACCAGCTTGTCTGTTTGAGCCAGTCTTCAGCCAGGATTGAGAGATCGTCGAAATCGGCGATACCGTTCCTATCCAGGTCACCCGAAATGACTGTTCCTGATTTCAGTCCATATGTCCAGCAAGCAAAGTCGCTGAAATTAACTGTGCCGTCGTTGCTGTAATCGGAGCGAATAGCCCAGTCGTGTGGAGCGATACTTGCCTGGGCTGTGCCTCCATAGGCGCCCATATTGATGCGCATATTGCTGCCGTAGGTGTTGTCGAGGTCTTCGGCGATAGTGAGGGGCTCGTCACCAAGGGGAGCGGCAGGATCGCCTGCATCTATGCAAGGGCTTGTTTCAGCGTCATAGGTCCAACGGTTGCGGCCCGAATCCCATCGCCAGCCCTGGCTTTTCAAGTGGTAGTCTCCATCGACCCAGAAGTCATCGTTTGCGTCGTCGGGTGTGCTGTTAGGATCCCAGTAGCCGGGCGTCACAAATAGCGGATCAGAATCATTCGAACCGGCACCGGTAGCGCCACCTTGAATACAGGTAAAGTACAAATCCTGGGAATTGTACAACTGAGAATCGCCACTCTGACGATTTGCCCAGATGATGCAATTGCTGATTAGCCCGTAGCACTGGCCAAGGCCACCACCATCAAGGGCTGCAGCGTTGCCTACAATCGTACAGTTTTTGATTGAACCTCCGCAGTAGTAAAGCCCGCCACCTACTCCGGCAATCGTACAGCTCCTGATTGAGCGTCCGCAGTAGTAAACTACTCCGGACGCCGTATTTCCGCTAATCGTGCAATTGGTGACGGCGCCATTGCAGTGAGAGAGGCCTGCGCCGTAGGGCGCGGCATTTCCCGTGATCGTACAGTAACTGATAGTAGCGTGGGAACCGCGGCCGTGAATGCCTCCGCCGTATCCTTCGGCAATGCCTCCTGTAATCGTAAGGCCGGTGATCCGACATGTTTCGTCCTCAGTGCCTGCCAGACTAATCACGCCGCCAGCAGCGATCGGACCAGAGCCGGTTCTGCCGTTAATAACAGTTGCAGCCACCACGGATGGGTCGTTCGGGTCAGTACTGGCAAGGGTGATGTTGCGTCCTGCAAAGCAGAGGTTCTCATAGTAGACGCCCTCGCTGAGAACTACAGTCTCACCTGGGCGGCTGAGGAATATGGCCCGCTGAATTATCGAGACATCGTCAGGCACATATAGACGGCCTATAGGGTCGTATGTATTTGGGTCGGCGCCACGCAAGAGTTCGATTCCATCGAGGATATTGTCTTCGTCGCGGTCTGGATTGTCGGCGTACGCTGGTTCGGCGATGTCGGCAAGCCAATCGCCGTCAGCGTCTGGTGATCCGCCAAACTCGAAGCAGCCCATGTCTGTCTGAGGCCCAGCCAAACGAGTGTTGCCGTCGGCATCCGTACCAGGCATTTGATTAACACTGGCGAAACTGCCTGCATCAATGCAGGGGGAACCTGCGAGCAGGTGATAGTCGCCTTCGACCCAGAAATCATCGCTGGCATCGTGTTGGTTGCCATTCGGATCCCAGTAGCCCGAGGCCAGGAATTGCGGATCGACATCTATGCATCCGACGCCGGAGTTGCCCGCCTCAACGCAGGTAAATATCGGAGAAGGGCAAAGCTCGAGCGGTGAATCGCTGTCCTGGCGGTTTGCCCAGACGATTGAATTGGACATCAATCCTTCGCACTGGAAGAGTCCACCAGCATATTCTGCCACATTGCCGACAATTGTGGAGTGGGTAATCGGTCCGTAGCACCTTGAAAGGCCGCCCCCCCGATCATCCGCTGTGTTGCCACTCACGATACAGCTTGTGATTGATCCATGACACCCTGAGAGCCCGCCGCCATTATCCTGGGTAGAATTGCCGCTAATTGTGCAGTTACTGATCGGACCAGTACAGGCATAAAGCCCGCCACCATTCTTCCGGACCGAATTACCACTGATTATGGAGTAGCTAATTGATCCTTCGCAATAACTAAGCCCACCGCCATGATTACTGCTAATCGTGCAGTGGCTGATTGACCCATCGAATCCCCAAAGCCCACCACCATAGTACTCCGCCGTGTTGGCAGTGATCGTACAATTGGCAATGGTCACACTTGCCCCAGGAAAACGGGTATACACCCCCCCTCCCGCGTTTCTGTAAGCCTTGGCGTTGCCGCCCGTGATGGTGAAACCATCCAGGATAGTCTGCTGATCGCTTTTGCTGATAACAACTACATTGCAGCTATTGTCCACCCGACTGGGGTCATCGAGCAGGTTGAAGGTTTCGGTATTTGGGTTGTCGTTGCCGGACAAATCTCCGCTGAGAATGGTCGTATGAATGTTCGGATCTCGGTCTTCCCATGTTCCGCCACCGGCTGGAAAGCCGCCAAAGAGGCAAACACCGCTGACAAGTTCGAAGCTCGTGCGGATAGAGCGAGAGCCATAAGGCCTGGATGTGTCGCGGTCCGGCCTGTACAGACCCTGGGCAACGTATACCTCAACCGGCTTTGTGAGGCTGCCTGCCTTTGCCAGTGCATCCCGGAGGTGGACATATGCATTTTCCCAGCTTGATCCGTCATTAACACCAGGTGCGTTGACGTCGACATAAATGACTTGATCTGCATATCCGCTGCATGCCGCTACAAGTACAATAGTAATGATCGATAATGCAACTGCCCGCTCCATTGCATTTTCCTTTCGCTTCTCTGGCGACGTTCCTCTAACCACTACATCAATATAATTACAAAACCTCTGATATACGCATTGCAGCAGAGAGCGAACCGTTACGAAACGGCGCCGTCGAACGCTTCAAGCTCTGCGCACAAAGATAGAGAGATTCAGTGGGGCAGGCGGGTATGAATGTTGGTATGACTTATGATAGCTGCACAATATATATGATGAAGAACCTGCTGTGCCTGCCCTTCAACGCGATTCCAATACAACAATACCACAAATGGCGACGTTTGGCAAGGATTTTTCGTGTTTCGTATCTTGTGAATTATGCTTCGCGCTCCGCAACGTCAAGAATGGCCACGATCTCTTCGGATAATGCCTGTCGGAGTTGCTTTTCGCTTATGCCACCCTAAAGCATCTCGACGAGGATTTTCGCCACTTCATCCGAAGCCGTCTTGGTTGCGAGCGGCTCTACGAGTTTTGTCAGAGCAGAACTCGTACTCGCCAGCTTTTCCTTATTTTGGAGCAGCCGCTCGACGCTTTCTACTATTGGCTCGACCGAAGTGAAATAGGGCATGAACTCCGGAACCAGCTCCCTGCCCGCAAGAATATTAACCAGCGAAAGAAACCTGGTCTTTACGATGTACTTGCCCGCTACGTGCCAGAGAAATCCGCTTGATTGGTACATGATAACCATCGGACAGCCCGCTGCAGCAACCTCCAGCGTCGCGCTTCCGCTTGCTACGATTGAAAAATCAACCTGCTCAGCGGTCTCATTCAAAGCGCCCACCTGGTAGCGGCATTCAAAGCCTGGGATCTGCCTGGCCTGGAGCGCCTCATGCCGCTCGGCGTCAACTGCAACCGCGATGAACGTCGCTTTGGGGTATGTCTGCTTAAGCCGCACGGCTATCTGCTGCATCGGCTCCCAAAGCTCTTTCAACTCGGCCTCACGAGAACCAGGCATCAGCGCTATCCGCAGATTCTCTGAGTCGAAATGCTCGTAGGACTTGGCCTTTCCCCGGGCTATTGTTACCCCATCCAGCATCGGGTTGCCGACGTACGTCACATCGAGTCCGCGACTGCCAAACCACTCCTCTTCGAACGGTAGTATACAACAGAGCTTGTCGCAGCACTTCCGCAGCTTGCGGATTCTAAAGCCGCCCCAGGCCCAGAGCTGTGGCGCAACGTAATACAGAGTCTTGATACCCAGCTTTTTGGCGGCTTTCGCAACGTGCCAGTTGTGCCCCGGCGAATCACAGATTACCGCCAGGTCCACCTTGTTGGACGCGAGGTAGTGCTTTATCCGCCTGATAAGACGATAAAAATGAAGCACCGCCGCAAACGCCTTGTAGATCATTACAGCTTTGCCGACGGTGATCTCGAGCATCTCACAGCCTGCATCCGCCATCTTCGGGCCGCCGACTCCGACGAACTCGATATTATCGTGGCCCTTTTGGCGCAAGGCCTTTATCAAACGCGCGCAGTGCACGTCCGCGCTCGGCTCAGCGACGCTTATAAACACACGATACTTACGCTCTTTGTCCAGCATGACGTATTTGTTACCAATAATTGGCCCAAACAGCAATCAATATCTTCTCAGGACGATTTTACGAAAGCCTGAGCAGGCAAAGTCCGCTGACGCACGTATATCCCTTCAGCCACCAGCCGGCTGGCTTGGGAAACAGGCATGGCGCCTCGTCACAATCTGTCTATTATCCGCAATAGCCCGAAATAATTACTGCTATTTACCGTAGTCGGCCGAAAATAGTCCTAAGTGGATGCGCTTGGCTTGCGCCTTTCAGTCGTGTCATTGTGTAAATATCGATAATTCCTATGCTAAGAACTCCGCAGTACAGCCTGACAGCCGAATCGATTGGAATGGTCGCCATACTCCTAATGGCGATAGGCACCGTTTTTGTCTTCTCCGCCGATGCCAGCATTACTCGCGAGTTGGACCTGGCCAAATTCTATCAGTATCCGAGCCTCAGACAGATCGTCTACTTCCCGCTGGCCTGCATCATTCTGTACATCACCTCAGCCTTCAACTATCGTCGTTTCAGCTTCGAAAAAGGCTGGCTTAGCAGCCCGACCATCTACTGGCTGATCCTCAGCATAATCCTGCTCGTTATAGTCTTAATACCAGCTATCGGGACTGAGCGTTATCACGCTCGACGCTGGATCGTAATCCCGCTTGGCTCAGCGGAAATCAGCTTTCAACCCTCTGAGCTGGCGAAATGGGCTGCAATCTTCTTTCTTGTCGCAGTTTGTTGCAAGGTACAGACATCTCTGCGAGAATTCTGGGGAAAATTCCTGCCTATCTGTGCTGTTGTAGGTGCAGTAGTAGGCCTGATAATCGTCGAAGATCTTGGCACCGCCGCGTTCGTTTCATTGCTGGCGTTCATAATACTGCTCGCGGCAGGCGCCAGGTGGTGGCATGTCCTGATGCCGCTGCCTTTGGGTGCAGCAGCCTTTGCCCACATCCTGTTCAACTCACCGAGACGACTGGGCCGTATCACTGCGTTCTTGAATCCCGATATCGACATAGATGGGGCAAACTATCAGGCCAACCAGTCACTGATCGCCATAAGCTCCGGCGGATTGTGGGGCAAAGGGCTTGGCCGAGGAATCTCCAAATACGAGCACCTGCCTGAAGACACGACGGATTTCATCTTCGCCATAATCGGCGAAGAGATGGGCTTTGTCGGAAACGTCGCCGTGATACTATTGTTCCTCATCTTCATCTGCCTCGGGCTATGGACCGTCGTACGCTGCAAAGACCCATTTGGCAAACTCCTCGCTGCCGCAATCACTTTGGCTATTACTATCCAGGCCGCTCTCAACATCGGCGTCGTCACAGTAGTCCTGCCCACCAAAGGCATCCCACTGCCCTTCGTCAGCGCAGGTGGAACAAGCATGCTCCTCTGCTCAGCCGCCGTAGGAGTCCTCATAAACATCGCCCAACAAACCGCCGCACAACAGCAGGATATACCGGAACTCTCCGAGTCTGACTGAGGCTCTTGGTGATATTGCCAAGGCATTTATCAAAAATGCATGGACGAAGTATCCATTCATCTAATACTGAGTGAAAGGAAACTGCCTGCAAAGCTCTTTTACTTCGTTGCTGATGTGCTCTTTGGTGTCTTCGTTAAGTTCGAAGTCTCGGTCGCTTGTTGGTTTGGTTGCTTTTAATGCCTGATCAAACAACAAAGTGGTCCTTTGCATTTCTTTGGGGCCCATTGCGTTTCTGGTTACGATTGGGGTTCCGAGTCTTACGCCGCTTGTTACAGCGGGGCTTTTCGTATCGAAGGGCAGCCAGTTCATGTTCACGATAATGCCGCACTGTTCGAGCGACTTTTGCGCGATCACTCCTGTTAGCCCTTTAAGCGAGTTGCTGATGTTAATCATGACCATGTGGTTATCAGTTCCGCCAGTAAGGACATCGTAGTCCAGCCCAACCAGATTCTTTGCGAGTACCTTGGCGTTCTCGATAATTCTGAACTGCCTGGTCCTGTATTCGTCCGTCAGAGTCTCCTTGAAGAACACCGCCTTGGCAGCCACGTTGTTGAGATAGGGTGTCCCCTGGACGCCTGGGAAGGTCATTTTGTCGATTAGCTTCCACAAAGGAACGGATTTTGAGCCTGATGTCACCGGGCTGTCGAAATCGCGCCCCATCAAAATCAGCCCCCCGCGAGGGCCGCCCGGCTTATAGGTGCTTGTTGTCGTAAAGTGCGCCTCGTCTATAGGAGATGGATGCGCCCCGGCCGCGATCAATCCAGCAATGTGCGAGACGTCCGCTAAGAGAAACGCCCCCACCTCATCGGCGATTCGCCTGAACTGTGCAAAGTCTATCGTCCGGCAGTACGCGCTTGCCCCGCAAATAATCAGCTTGGGCTTAAATCGCAAAGCCTGTTTCCTGATCGCATCATAGTCCAGCAGGAAAGTGGTTTTGTCCACGCAATATTGCTTGACTTCGAAGAATTTCCCGCCGAAGGAAACCTTCGCCCCGTGAGAAACGTGCCCACCCTGATCCATGCCCTGGCTCAGTATCCTGTCGCCCGCATTCAGAATTGCTGTAAGGATGATTTGGTTTGCGCTGGTGCCCGAATGAGGCTGCACGTTGGCGTACTTGGCGCCGAAAGCCTCTCTCGCTCTGATCGCCGCCAGCGTCTCGATCTGATCGACTACCTCGCAGCCTCCGTGATACCGCCTGCCTACAAAACCCTCGGTCGTCTTGTTCTGCACGACCGATCCCAACGCAGCCAGAACAGCCTGCGAACAAAGGTTCTCAGCCGCGATAAGCTGCAAACTGTTCAGCATCCGTTCATATTCATTCGCGAGCAGCTCGTATATGTCCCTGTCGGCCCGCCCAAGCGCACCTAATATGCCGGTATGGTACTTCTCGAAGTTTGGAATTTCCGTAACCATCTTGTCTGCCATTTTGCGAACGCTCCTCTCAGAAAGGCTCCAGACCGCCACCCTTGCCGTTGTGATTCCCGTGCCCGCTGCTCTTTTCAAGTAACATCCACCGTTACCCTCGAATCCTTTCCTCACATGTTCCTTATCCATCGCAGCAGCGGCGCTAAACATCCTCGCCGGGTCGCCTCGACACCGGGCCTTGCATCCAACAAGAATTTTATAAAATCCGGGGCTAACTTAGAAAATTCCCGACAATGTCGTTAAACGTCACGTACAAAAACAGCATCAATACGAGCACCCAGCCCGTATATATCAGCATGCCCTGAATGCGCTCGCTCACAGCGGAGCCTTTGATCTTCTCGACTATCAACAGAACCACCAGCCCGCCATCGAACGGTGGCAGCGGCATAAAATTGAACACCGCAATCACCGCGCTGATAAGACCGAGAAAGTAAACATAGTAAATCAGAGGCTGCTCAGAAACAATTCTATAACTGAACGCAATGATGCCGATAGGCCCCATCAAATTCTCAGGCCCGACGAGCCCGCCAATCAGCCTTTTCAAAGTCACATACGTCTGTGCAATGAATCCCGCCGTTTTCTTGCACCCCATCATGATCGCATCGACAGGCCCGTTTGCCTTGTACGGCACGCGAAGATCGGTAAATGGAATGTAATCCGCAAAGGTGGACTGGACCGTCACGAACTACTTTCCGTCACCGACATCAACGCTCACGGCGCCAGCAGTCTCCTCATCCAGGCGATAACTCATTGTTATGCTCTCGCCCTTATATTTCCTTATCTCTCGCAATACATCGTAAAAG
>CAZYMD010000205.1:0-8531 GCA_964649005.1 uncultured Pirellulales bacterium | reverse complement strand
CGGTGGCGGTCAAGGCGGTGGTGGTCGCGGAAGGTGATATCCTGGCGGCAAAGCATGACACGGCTGAGCCGGTGTAAGAACTGGTTTTAGAATGAAATATAAAAATGAGGTGACAAAATGAAACTCTCGGGG
Organism: uncultured Pirellulales bacterium; assembly: GCA_964649005.1. Taxonomy (GTDB): domain Bacteria; phylum Planctomycetota; class Phycisphaerae; order Sedimentisphaerales; family Anaerobacaceae; genus CAZGMJ01. Next base: position 8,399 of record CAZYMD010000205.1, on the reverse strand, counting down.
ACAGTAATATGGACGGCGGGATCTGCCGTAGTATTGGTGGCGGCGCTTCTGGTGGGACTGAGCGTTCGCGAGATTCGTACTCGAAAAGCAAAGGAAGAGTTGGCGGCAAAAGCTGAAAAGAAGCCTGCAAGAAAAATGCCTGAGACCGGACCCATGGCAAGGCGTCCGGATCGGCAGCGCTCAACTCAGGGGAACAGGGAACAAACGCAGGCTGATCGAGAGCAGGAGCGTCAGCGGTGGCAGAACATGTCCGATGAGGAGCGCAAGAAGATGATGGAGGAGCGAGGGGAGAGACTCAGGGCAGGTGGGGGAGCTGAAGGCGGCCCAGGTGGCGGCTTTGGCCGTGGCGGTGGCTTTGGCGGAAGAGGTGGCGGACAAATGCCACAGATGTCCGAGGAGGACAGGGCAAGAATGCAGGAGATGCGTGACAGATATGAATCGATGACGGAAGAAGAAAGAGCACAGATGCGAGAAGAGATGAGATCGCGTATGGGCGGTCGTCGAGGCGGTCGAGGGATGCGTCCCGACGGTGGCGGTGGCGAACCGCAGCCTCAGCAGCAGGAATCCGAGGCTACTCCCCAGAATTAGATGGTTAGAATTTCGGCAGTTGGTCATGTAGTGTCGATGCCGGTAAGTACGATTTTAGTGAGGTGAATAAATTGGAACGGTCAAAGTTTCTATTGGCGATTGTAGTAGGTATTGCAGCGATCTTTATTGTATGGAAAGTCGGATTCCAAGCTTCTCTGGATGAGCTGGTTGGAAGCGGAGGTGATCCGAACGTGGTCAGCGACGCCAATAGACCGAGTGATGCGAATGAAGCTGAACTCGTAGGGGATGCGAATGATCCCAATGCGCCTGCTGATCCCAATAGGCCAGCAGAGCCGAACGGACCGGCCGACGCCAATGCACCTGCCGAACCAAACGGGGTTTCAGACCCCAATAAACCCGGCGAGCCCAATGAGCCTATGGAGTCGATTAACCTGAATAATGTTGAAATGAAGAACATCATTCAGAAGATTGCGGAGTGGACGGGCAAAACAGTGATTCCGCATGATGACGCCCAGGCGCTTAAGCTTACAATATACGCGCCGAAGAGGTTGCCCAGAAGTAAGGCCCTTGCGCAGATATACAGCGCTCTTTTTATGAAGGGATTCGTTGCGGAATATCTGGATGACAATGACACGATCTTCCTCAAGCCAATTGGGGATAAGGGCGGTGGACACGTGCCGACCGTTAAGGCCGATGAGCCCCTGGCCACGTTTGTGAACAAGGACCAGATAGTCCAAAAGTTTTTCCAGCTCAAGAATTACAGCCCTCAGCAGATGGCCCAGGTTGTGCAGCCTCTGATGGGAGATTACGGATACGTCAGTGCCGATGAAAACGCGCGTACATTGTTGATGATTGACACAGTGGGTAATTTGATACGGATCGAGCGGATAATCGAGCAGTTTGACATCCCTGAAGCAGAACAAATGGTTACGCGGGTGTTCGATATCAAGTACGGCGACCCATCCGAAATCGTTCAGATTCTGCAAATGTTGTTGGGTGAGGATTCCACCGGAAGCAGTTCAAGGAATAGCAACAACAGAAACAATCGTAATTATCAACGTTTCGGCCCCAGGCCTCAGCCGACTCCCGTAAAGAAGACCACATCCCAGGGCAGCGCGATGTCCATCACTGTCGGGACAACCCGTGGGCCTGTCGTTCTCATTCCCGAACCTCGGCGCAAATGGATAATCGCAAGAGGCTCGGCTGAAGATATGCTGAGGATTGAAGAATGGATCAAGAAGTTGGACAGGGAGGAACCTGTCGAGTCGGAATATGAGATAGTCCAGTTGAGGTACGCTAGTCCCGGCGAGGTCGAGGACAGCGTCGGAGACGGATTCAGGGATATGCCCGGCATAAGCTTGCTACCGAGCGTTCTTATTGAGCCTCTGGAACAAACCAAACAGGTGATAGTCTTTGGAAACAAAGAGCTTCGCGAGATAGTCAAGAAAATGATTTCAGAGATAGACGTTCCGCCGGGGATGTTCGAAACAAGGCATTTTCCTCTGAAGAACGCCGATCCTGAGACTATCAAGACCAATCTTGAAGAATTGTTCGGTGATTCAAGCACGACGTCGAGCAATCGGGGATATAATTCTTACAACTATAACCGAGGCAGGTCCTCATCGACATCATCAGCCGACACAGTAAAGGTGATAGCTTACACAACCCGCCAGGAAGTTACTGTAATAGCATCGGCTGAGAAGATGGTTGAAATCGCCGCGCAGATCGAGCAGTGGGACCAGCCTCTCGATCTGGAGAAGCTCAAGCCACGAATCATAGAATTGAGAAACTCTGACCCCGTTCAATTGGCTGAACTTCTCAATACACTGTTTAGTGATGATAATGCGAGTACGAATAGCAGAAATATCATTAGTATGATTTTTGGTGGTTCGACTTCGAGTGCCTCGAAGATAGTGGGGCCGCTCTATGGCCAGTTGACATTTCAGGATATACCAGGGACGAAAAAGATAATCGTTATCAGCAAGATTCCAGAGGCGTACGATGTTATCGAGCAATTGGTCAAGGACCTTGACAGCGAGGAGATGGCTGAGGTTCCTAAGGTAATCACACTAAAGTATGCTAATCCTGAAGATTTATGTGAACGATTGAATGCGATGTTTGCTGAGCCAGGCACACAAGCTCCAGTTCAGCGCACGATTCAGGGCTTGAGTGATTATTCTATGGCGGATGCCAGTAGTACCACAGGTACTACCACTACAAATCAGGACACGTATACACCGCCGTGGTCTGGCGCCGGTGCCCGTGGCAGAGTCGATCAGGAAATGCCTATAAGCAACGTAATTGGTAAAATCCGTTTCGTTCCTGAGCCTCATATGAAGGCACTTCTCGTGTTATCACCTCCGGAGTTCATGGATGAGATAGAGTTGTTGATAGAAGCGCTGGATCAGCCCGGCAAGCAGGTAATGCTCCAAGCAATTGTTATGGAAATCGACCATCAGAAGGTTACAAGCCTCGGTGTTCAGTTGGCGACAAACCCAAATGCATTTGGTTCTCTTGAAGAAAATGCAATTACAGCACTGTCCAACTTAACGAGTGTTGGATTCAATGGCGATCCGGCTACAGGGGGAGTAGCATCAACTGGAGCTGTATCTGGTGGGAATTATAGTTCAGGAACAGTAGTTGATACAAGTTCAAGTGTTTATGCACTAATTGATTTCTTAGTCAAGAATACAAATGCGAAAATCCTCAACCAACAGACTCTCTGGACCAAAGATAACGAAGAGGCGATGTTCTTCAAAGGCCAGCAGGTTGCATTTTCCACGAGTGCTACGAATTCTGCGACGGCTGGTAACACGCAGAATTTCGAGTTTCAAAGAGTCGGTATGACGTTGCGGACCAGACCGAGTATTACTCCCAAGAAGGATGTTGACATGATTGTCAACGTGATTATCTCACAGTTGACGTCCGACCTTGTAAACAACCAGCCGGTTCGAACGGAGATGGATACTACAACCAATATGATTGTCGGGACGGGACAAACGCTTTTGCTCGGTGGAATGCTTTTGCAGAAAGACAGTTTTGTACAACGAAAGCTGCCTGTTCTTGGTGATGTACCTCTGTTGGGCGGCCTGTTCAGACACAAAGAAAAGATTGAATCCAATAACGAATTACTTGTATTCATTACCCCTTTCGTTGTTGATGATGCCAACGATGTGTTGCCTGAACCTGCAATAGAAGCGCAGAAGAAGCTTGAAGAATTCAGGAGCAAGATTGAAAGAACAATCAAGAAGATGGAAAGCACACTGCCTGGTGCAGAAAAGGCCGAGAAGAACGTCGAGCAAAAAGGTGTCAAGGAGGACGCCGAAGGGCCGGGAATGTAGCCTGTAAGCTTGCCAGCAGATTTTTAGATGTAAGTGATAATGCGGGCGGTGTGGATTGAACCGCCGCCCATTTACCCAAACGCATAAGAGCTTCGCCGAGGTAAGGTGCATCTTGGCACGATTGCTTTAGAGTTGTCGTGCAATGGGGGTATTGGCTTTTCTGTCAACCTGCCGTTTTGTCGTGCGCTTGACTTCCCTGGATCATCCTCAAATCCACATCATAGCACTGCTTTTATTTTCATTTTAAGCCACCTCGTAAAGCTGCATTTGTTCTTATGTGTTTTTTCTGATAGAATTGCCCGGCTGGTTTCCGGACCGGTTTGCTTGTGCTTGACTTTGGCCGGGCGGTCCATATTCCGCCTTTGCATAAATGTGTGAGCTGTGTCTTGGCAGAGGTGCATTCCGAGCATGATTGACATTAACGGAGTGAGTGTTATATGTGGCGGCCGAGCCATCCTGGAAGATGTGAGTCTCAGGGTGGATAATGGCGTCTGCTGTGCAATCATAGGGCCAAACGGTTCTGGAAAGTCCACGCTTCTTGCCATACTGAGCGGTTACTTATGGCCGACCGTCGGATCGGTAACAATTGCCGGGAAGGTTTTTGGGAAGGTTAGCCTCGATGAAGTTCGCAAGATGATCGGTTTGATAGAGCCTTCACGGATGCCAAAATTCGATGAGGAGATGACAGTTCGTGAGCTCGTTGCAACGGGGCTTTTTGGCAGTGTTATGTTGCCTATCGATGCTGAGATAAATCCGAACCAGTGGAAATGCGTGGATGCTGAAATAGAATCCGTGGATTTGGCCCGGCACGTTGATGGTATGTGCGGCACTTTATCAACGGGCGAACGAATGAAGGCTTTAATTGCAAGAGCGATGGTTTCTCAGGCGAAGCTGCTGTTATTGGATGAGCCGACAGTAGGGCTTGATATTGGGGCCAGGGCGGTGTGTATGAATACGCTTGATGATCTGCTAAGCCGTCCCGGCAGTCCCACGGTGGTCATTGTCTCACATCATCTCGATGAGCTTCCACGCAACGTCGATCAGATAGTGCTTATGAAAGATGGAACGGTCTTTGATTCCGGATGCGCCGAAGACATGCTGACTACGGAGAAATTGAGCCGTCTGTATGATTGCGATATCTTTGTGTTTAGGAGAGATGGCCGTTACGCCGCAAGCATAGGTCTCGACAAGAAGCGTGGGGATTAAAAGGTATGTTGCGAGTATTTCTCAAACCCGGTGAGTACCATATTGCGAATCAGCCCATGTTGATCGAGACCCTGGTTGGATCGTGTGTGAGTGTTTGTCTGTACAATGTCAGTAGTGGCCATGCGGCGATGAATCACTTTCTACGAGACAGACCCTTAACCGGCGAAACGGATAATGTGGGAGAATTCGGGACGACTTCAACCAGCTATATTATTGACAACTTGCTGGCGATTGACCGTGCATCGAGCCACTATCGCGCTCAAATCATCGGTGGCGCTTCGGTTCTCGATTCGAATCTTTCGATGCGTGGTATCGGTGAGGCAAACGTGGTGGCGGCACTCGAAACCCTGAAAGCAGCAGGTATAGCGATCATGAATGAAGACATTGGAGGCGTCAAAGGACGGCGAATACAGTTTGATACACAAACAGGCACGGTTATGCGTAGATTCGCCGGCAAGGTAGGTAGTAAGGTTCATTGGGCTCAGTGGCCCATGAGGAGAACAAAGTGAAACGGGCGGTTTGTAATGTAACCGAGACTTTAAGAGAAACCCTGGAGGGGCTTTACAGAAAGCACAACCACCGCGCACTCGTACCACCCGACCCTTTGCAGTTTGTGTATCGTTACTCCAAGCCTCGCGATATGGAGATCGCCGGATTTCTGGCCGCGGCCCTTGCCTATGGGCGGGTGCGGCAGATCGAAAAAAGCGTGGAGAATTTGCTTGGGCGGATGGGGAGGAGCCCTTATTCATTTGTAATGGATTTTGGCGGAACGAGCCGAAAAAAGCTGGCCGATTTCAAACATCGCTTTACAACCGGAGATGATATTGCAGATTTGCTGGTGCTTATCAAGTGGATGCTGAGAAAGCATGGCGGCATTGAGAAATACTTCTGCGAGTGCTCGGAGAAAGCGGACGAGAGTATTCTGCCGGGACTGGCTCGATTTTGCGATTCGCTGAGCAGTATGTATGCGAACAAGCACGGCGGCCAGGTGAGCACGGGACTTAAATATCTGCTAAGCAGCCCGACAAGGGGCAGTGCCTGCAAACGGCTGAATCTCTTTCTGCGCTGGATGGTGCGCGATGACGACGTTGATTCAGGAGTCTGGAAATCCGTCAGCAAGAGCAAACTTATAGTGCCAATCGATGTTCATATGGGCAGGTTATGCAGAATTCTGAAGTTCTACAACCAGAAGACGGTCTCGTTGTCAGCGGCTATAAAGATAACCGAGAGTTTCAAAGAGATTGCACCCGAGGACCCGGTGAAGTATGATTTTTGCTTGTCGCGAATCGGCATAGTTGAGGATTGTGACGGCAGATACCGCGAGCGTTGTGAATCATGTGAATTGTTTGGATATTGTCTTGGAAGGGAGCATTGGCAGGATGGATTCGAGAGAGCTTGAGAAATATTCATCAGCGATTACCCTCTCTGATATGGAGATATTTGTGTTCCCCGAGCTGATGTACAGCCTCGTTCTGGCGAACATCATGAGCCCGTTTATTTGGAAGTGGAGAGAAGTTGATTGCTTCAAGAAGTTAGAGGGGAAAAGCAGCTACCGCAAACTAATGCGGCTCAAACAGTTCATAATGGACGAGTTCGATTTTAACCTCGATCTCGAAACGTGGGGCCTTACGAATCGCCAGCGCGAGCTTAAGAGGTTCGAGGGCTTCATGTCGCCGGAGGACATATCGAGCAGCAATGCTCTGTTCGGCTATCACGGAGATCAATATTACTTCGACGTGGATATCAGGCGGCATTTCGGTCTGGACAAGTACGACAGTGATATAATCCCATATTGGAAAACAGAGACAGTCGAGGCTATGGATGCTTTCAAGCTCAAGAAAGGGTACGGCAAACCCGCTGGCGAGTGCGTATCTCTGGCGGCGCTGTACGCCGCGGCGGCATTCATTGTCTGCGAGATTCCGCTGGAAGATATTTTCATGATTCTGACTCCGCTTCATTCACAGAATTTTATCGAGCTCGATGATGGGATTCTAACTAATAACAGAAGGCTTGTTACAAAGACCATGTGGTTCAACGGCACGGAGATTTCTGATAAGGCCCAGCGGGCGCTCCGGAACGAACAAGTAACGATAGTGGCCCACAATACGGGATACATTCATTACCTCTACGATATGGCTACGATAGAGCGAAAGAGCTATGAGCGATTTGCCGGGAAACTGGGTTCGTACCTTTCGATTGAGCTGACGATGGAAATCTTCGCAAGTTTTCTTCGTCGCCATAGTGAGTATCAGGAGTACTTCCAGGTTTGTAGGGATTGCCATGGGCAGGCCCTATATTTGAAGGCGGAGGTGCTGTTTCATTATGAGCATGGCAGCCCGCACAAGATAGGTTGCCACAGCCACGACAAGCTGCTCCACGAAGTGTCCGATGAGGACTTTGCCAAGTATCCATGGCCGGGAAGGGTTGAATGTACGGAATTGGAGGAATTCATTCGGAAGGGGCAATCGGATGTACGAACCGAAGATGGAAGGCGGGCGGTAAGGCAATTTATCGAAGGAGTTGTTCCGGATGCAGACAAGCTCGTCGAAGAGCTGGCGAAGTTTGTCCATTCTGAGGCGCGACTACCGGGTATGGATAAGAATTTCGTTTCGGTCGCACCTATTCAGATTGAAGTCGGGCAAAGTCGTGAGGAGATAGTAGAATATCTGCGCCGATTACGAGATAGCAGCGTTACCGCTGATCTCGCTTTCTACTCTTATCGTGATGTCGAGAATTCTGACTGGAGGCCGTTTGTCAAGGCGGCCATCGAACGCAATCCCATGTCGATTGAGAAGACTAATGGCAAATCGATCGATGAAGTTTATTCGTGGCTGGCAAAGATGCCCGGTGATTCCATTTACGATGGCCGGCGACTGGCTCAGCCCGACGAGGTCGCCAACTACGAAACTGGCGATGGATTAGAGAAGGCGTTCCTTCTTGCCAATGTCCTGCTGGCGAAACATCCTGGGCGAGAGATTGAGGTTAGCGTCGACGGCGCCAAGGTACTGGTCGAAGCCGAGGGCCACTATGAGTTTACATCCACCAAGCAGCAGAAAAAAACCGTTCTGATTCGTACTGACGGCACCCTGGAGGCCAGTTCGTAAGAACACCCCTACAGTCCCCTTGATTCTAACGTTACTTGCTCAACTCGGGCACGTTAGTATCGCCCGTCGCGGCCTTCACGTTGAAAACCTTTGCCGGCTTGCCGCTTTGGAGCAACTCCTCCGCTTGCTCTTCTATCTCCATCGACCTTTTCTTGAGTTCGTAGAATCCATGCCACCATGCGTAGTCAGGCGCCATCAT
>CAZYMD010000204.1:0-8822 GCA_964649005.1 uncultured Pirellulales bacterium | reverse complement strand
AATCCGGACGAGACGCATAAGCTGCTCGAAATAGTCACTGACTATATCGTCGAGTGGCTCAAGCTCCAGGCCACGGAATTTGCGACTATCGATGGCGTTCTTATTCTCGATGATATCGTGGGCTTTATTGGTGATAATGATTTCAAGGCGTTTGCAAAGCCATATCTCAAACGCATCTTCGAGGCGATTGATACGAGCGTTCGGTTTTTTCACAACGATGCACCGGGCCTTGTCTGTGCGCCGCATTTAGCTGATATTGGGGTGAATCTCTTTAATTTCAGCCACGATCACAGTCTTTCGCAAATGCGAGAGTTAGCGGGGGAGGCGGTGACGTTGCTGGGGAATATCCCGCCTCGCGATGTACTTGCAGGCGGTACACCTGAAGACGTTACTGAAGCTGTAACTGCGGCAGTAACGTCCATCGAGGATAAAACCAGAATTATCCTTTCGTGTGGGGGTGGAATGCCACCCGATGTCACCACGGAGAATATCGAGGCTTTTCTTAAGGCTTCGAAGACGGTTTAGCTCCACGATCCAATAACAGGACGCCTTCGGGAACCTTCCAGACACGACACAGAGGTTCGGCGGAACGATTCCAGCCTGGTTTGTCTAATCGCGCTTTAGTTGAATAGAGTCGTTGTTTCGATTCGGCGTGCTGGTACTCATAAAGACCGATGATACATTGATTGGCGGCTTTGGATTTCTCTGCGGGCAATGCACAAAACAGCGGGGCGGTCGAAGGTGATGGTTGCTTTGTGGTCAGTTGCACGGTTTGATTATTCTCTGAAGCGGTTTTCACAGCATAGACAGCGACCATCTCGTCACTTGCTCTGTCAGGCTCGATGGCGAAAAACAGTATCGACTCTATGCGGTCCCATTTGTCCCCCTCCTCGATCTTATCGTACAGCAGGTAACCTTCTCCATCCTGCATCTGATAAACCGCCACGGGCATCACCAATCGCTGGTCGTCCAGGTCAAGCTGGTACATGATCTGGTTGTAGTCGTAGCGTGGCGTGGCGTTTTCGAGCGACCCGCTGAACGTGTATGAGTATGTGCCTTCGAAAAAGATCGTGCGTCCGGCATCCCGGTCGAAGAGCGGATGCTGGGCTGGATTGTAGAAGGAATACTTGTTGTGTGTTACGATCTTACGTGCATAACACCAAGGTCCGGCGGGAGTGTCCGCCTCGGCGCACCATACTTCGCCAAGGAAGGAACTTTTGCCGCCATGCTGTACGAATATCGCAATCCATCGATTACGATATGGATTGTAGTAGACCGTTCCGTTGTGAGGCGAGACCTTTTGGCCTGATTCTATGTCGTATACGTCGAAGTTCTTGATTTCTCTTTCGATTTTTTTAATGACGTTGGCTTTTGCTGTGCCCTCGATCAAATCGGCGAACACGATCCAGCGGTAGGGCGTTTCTGTCTTGCTCGTGCCGGCGAGCGATATGCTGCGGGTAGTTGCTTTCTTAGGTCCCAGAGCGGTCAATACCTCGTAACGATTGGGATCTGTCACATAGTCCCACTGTGCTTTGACTCGCATCCGCACGCCCACGGGAGATGGTGTAGTAAAATAATAGTACTGGTCATTGTCTATTTGCACTTCGAATGCGTGTCCTGTGTTGGAGAAGGGCAGAATGTCCAGACCGCCGCGTACAATCGGCTCGAATGATTGTGCTGAGTCGTTCCATGCGACGAGTCCGCGTTCAAGTACCTTCGACAGGTCTTTTAGTCGAGTAAATCGGGCGACCATGCGCTCTTGGCCATCCTCATCTGTGACATTCATTAAGCTATCCAGCCAGACCATCCCAGGCTCTTTCATTGGTGATATAGGTCGGCTGAAACCGTTCTTATCAACCAGATATTCGAGATCGACGCCCACCTCTGGGGCCAGTCCTCCACGCTCAGGCATTTCGGAGAATGCACCGGACATTGCGAAATTGCCAAGTGGATAGGATGGTCTGCCAGTATCGCCCCACATCCAAAAGATGCGGTTTTTATACTGACACGTAAAGACCGAGTCCTGGCCCATCACTTGTCCGTTGAGTTCGGGATTCTTGAGCGGAACCTTCAGGCCGGCGAGTATGCTGTCACGATATATCCCCTGGCCAGTGATACGATAGAGGCGCTCAGCGATGTTGATCCGCTTGAGCTTGATGACGGCCTCGGCGTCTGGGGTAGTCTTTAACCTTTTGCCCCGATAGCCAAAACCATCTTTCGGGTACTCATAGCCGTGACTGTCGATAAGGAAGAACACGTTCTGGTTCATGAGGCCGGGCTCGTAGAAGGCAACGATGCCGTGACTGTCCGTGAAGTACTGTATATTGTTGGTCGTTCGCAGCTCGACCAATGGTACGCCGTGTTCGGTGTCCTGATCGACTACGTGAATGACGAAGGGATGCTGTGGTGCGAGTCCAATGGAGGCGGACTGCGGCTGCTCAGAAGCGGCGACGCAAAAGGGGACCAGAAGAACGAGAGTTAACGCTAATTTCATTTTTGGCTGGTTCAATCTCATGACATCGGTTCTTTCTTTGCTGAAATGTGTCGGTATCGAGGGGCTACTGTTCCTCATCTTTGGGCCAATTCTCACTGAGCACCTTGATGAATTCACCTTCGGAACTGAAGACGGCAAGCTGCTCGTCATCGCCTTCTGCTTGTTCTACTTCGCCTTTGGTCACAAAGCTGCTCTTGCTGGAAATCATCGCTGTTATTTCATTATTTCCCTTCCACGAAGGGGGTATTATGGGCATATCGTCACCCCATTGGTCTTCCTCACTGACTGGGATCTTTGCTGAAGTGGCCCCAAAGCTGTAAATTGCAAACCGGTTTTTCTCCATGGGCAGCAACACCTTTTCACCGTCCGGTGACAATGAAAACAGGCTCAACGATTCGCCCACTGAATCCGACAGAGCTGACGGCAGGACCCTGGATACCGTTCGGGTCAGTGGATCGAAGCAGAACAGCGAGAACCGTGGCTCCTCGAGGTCGGTGGTTGGGATATTCACCGTCGCGCCGGAGAAAAACACTCTGCCGCCTATCCCATACTCGGCTTTCATCAATTGGTTGAACAGCACGCCTACGAGGAATTTCTCTTCGTTGGCACAAGTACTGTCGGCTGCTATTTCGCCTCCGAACTCTGTTGGTTTCTTTGCAGCCAATCCACCTTCACTGCCGACAACCACACGCTCCTGAATCGTGCCTATTATTTCCTCGTCATCCTCGGAACTGCAATACAACAGGGCCTTGCTGTCACTGCGCCAGTCGTATCCCAGCGACACTCTTTTCGCCACCTGCATGGCCTGAATGTCACCATCGACCTCTGCGGCAACAAGCTCGAATATCGGCTCCTTGCCCGATTTCACCACAAAATATGCAATATATTTGCCGTCAGGGGACAACTTTGGATGCCATAAACACATCGCACTTGTAGTGATTGTTCTGCTGTTGTGAATTTCATCGCGCGGTGCAATCTTCAAGTGGAAGCAGGTCAAATCGGATTCCAGAGCCTTTTGTAAATGTTCCTTTTTTAGCTTTTTGGCGAACTCGGTGTCCTTCTCGCATAGATAACGAACGACCCAGTTCCTATATGGCTCTTCGATATCATCAACGAACAATGAGCCGAAGTTGCCATCGAACGACTGTGGATCGCCAAATCGGTTCTTCAAATCCTTAGCATCTTTCTTGATTGCGGCCGCCTGGCCGGCGGGCAGCAGTTTCAATCCTTCATCAAGATTCTCAACCGTTGCCTCTTCGCTGTACACGAGTGTTTGTCCATCTTCTGAAATGCAAGGCAGAGGTGCAACATCGTTGGTTTCAAGCTTTGTCAGCTCACCACTATAGCCGTCTATCAGATACAAAGGCCCACCGACACTGAACAGTCCTATTGAACCATCCGCTGACCATTCGATGGAGCTTTCGGGAAAACAGCCCGCCATAAAAACCACCGCAATCCCAAAAGCGAACAACGCATAATATTTCGCTCGATTAGTCATAATTATTCTCCTTCAAGCCTGTTTTGTAACGCTGCCAAAAACCTGCATTTTCTTTAGAAGTTTCGTGGGTTCTGTAGGGTCTGGTCTGTAGGGAAGCCAGGGCGCGTCCTCGCCAGAAGCCGCCCTCGGAACCGGGCAAGTCGCTGACTCTCGAACTTTCAGTTTGTGTATGTTGAGCGACTGCATATTCGGATTTGCTTTCGGTGGTTTCTGTTTGTGAAAATCGTCCAATTCCCACACCGATCAGAACGGCAAAAATTACAACCGCCGCACGGCCAAGAACAGACCAGCGGCTGACGTTTCGATCTCCATGCTCGTTTGTCGAAATCACTCCCATAGCTGGGACAGCAACCTCCGATTTTGCAGCGATTGCCGATTCCGTCTCAACATATATCGTTGACATATCCTCAGCCCAGGGTTTGGCTTGCGGATGTTCATCGAGATATGCTTGCAACAGCGCCTCTGCGTCCGGGTTCAGCTCGCCCGCGGCACGATCCATTGCAAGCCGCTCTATTTGTTCACGTTTCATTGTCATTGCCAATTATTTCCTTTCGTATGGCCTTTAATCCTCGGTGCAATCTCGATCGTACTGTGCCAATCGGCACTTCGAGCGTCTGGGCTATTTCTGCATAACTTAGGCCTGCCGCGAATCGAAGGTGAATCACCTCGCGCTGCTCCGATTCAAGCCGGTCGATCGCTCGCCAGACCAACTCGGTATTCTCTATGTCGCTCGATTTTGAAATATCACGAATCTCATCCGCTTTTTCCAGGCTCACAACGTTCGGCTGCCTGCCTTTCTGTCGATACCAGTCCACGCACGTTCTGCGGGCGATTCCGAACAGCCAGGCCTGTCTGCTGCCGTGTCCGTTGAATTGTCCCCAGCCGCGAAGCGCTCGCAGGTAGCAGTCCTGGGCGAGGTCCTCGGCGTCTTCGGGTTTGCTGCACGCGCAGCGGATGTATGCCCTCAGCTTACGCGAAGTGGCCTGTTGAAACGCCTCGAAATCTTTTTTTACTTGTCCTTTCATTCTTTGGATATCTGCTACTACAGTCGCTGATGGGCCGGAAAAAGTTCCCACAATAATTGCCACCGCTCAAAAACATGATGCTATAGAAAATAACTGCTGTTTATTTGAGATATGAAAGGATCTATCTCAAGGTTCGACGTGTATTTACTTAAGGACTCCCGTAATTTCCGGGGCCTTCGCGTGGAAATATTTAAGCCACGCAGCGATGATTGACTTTGGTATGTCGAGATCTTTTCGGGGTAGCAGGTCGAATCTTTCGCCCCAATAGAAACCGATATAGCCATCGGCTATGTTACGTGACCTGTCGATAAAATCGCTCAGCTCCTCCATAGTGCAGGGTATTGGGAACATCTCTTCGACGATCAGGGGTTTGCCTATGTCGTATGCGGCAAGCGCCTTCAGGGCTTTATCCACCTGACCTTTTTCAGGATAGAAATGGACGCTGGCGAAATCCAGGCTCCGACTGACATCCGGCGAGTAGAAAAGCGGCTTGGCGTTTGGCCATGTGTGGACCCAGGGGATTACTCCGAGAGTTATCATGTGGCGGCTGTCGTGCTTGCGAATCGCTGCGACGAGCTTTTCGACCCATGCTTTGGCGACCTGCTGCCTTGGGCGTCCTGCAAGGTCGAGCGTGATGCGCTGCACGAAGTTCATACCCGCAAATTCTCCGGCCAGCCATTCAGTTTCTTTCTTGTCCGCGCCGGGGAGGATCGGCTCGTTCATAAGATCGTAACAGAAAATCGAAGGGCTGTCCTTGCAGACCTTCGCTACGGCTTGCCAAAACACCTCCTGGACGAGCCATCGCTGCTCTTCATTCATATCATCGTACCATTTGGGCACTTTCTTTTTTAAGTAGCACGCTAAGCCTGTGATATCGAGATAGAGCCCGGTTTCCTCCGCCAATTTTACAAGGCGAGCGAGCTGCTTAAGAGAAACTTCGTTAGGCTCATCCGGTGCTTTCATGAATTTCTCAGTTTGGAGGTGAATCCTAACGACGTTTGCGCCGAGGGATTTCATCTCTCTGAAATCTTCTTCAACGGTGTCCCATTGTTCATGCCAGTAATCCTCGATCAGGCGTTTATCCATGTCGTGGTCGTAGTTGAAGCCGAACGCGACGAACTTTTTGTCTGATTCGCCTACGACGAAATGGTTGCCATCCTCGCTGACCTGGATAGGTTCGAGCCTGGTTTGGGCTTTTGTGGGTGCGCCGCCCAAAGTAGTCTGTGCTGTAAAAAGCAGAATTGGAATTGCTGCGATCAACCGAACGGATAGTAGCTGAGTGTTTTTCATAAGCCGGGCTCCTTAAAGAAGTAAGGCACAATATACCAGAATGGGCGCTCTTTGCCAGCTTTGAGCGGATTAACCATTATAGAGCATTCCATGTTTACAGTCGTAATCCGTGCGAAGACAGTTCCCTCGAAAAACCAAAGATATGGCTATGCGAAGGTTTGCTTAGACATACTTCAAGGAGAGATGCTCGATAATGATCTGCGTTTTATGTCAACGACGCAGGCGGTGTTACTTCCTGAAAACGGCTACGACGTTCTCTACATCCACGACGAACAGCCTATTCGTGCCCTCGAAATCGACTGGTATCGCCCCTTTGGGATTGAAAAGCACTTTATCGTACTGGCGAAGCGGGATGTCCTCGGAATGTTCAACTTCGGCTGAAATCGTGACGATTCGTCCTGTTATCGTCGGAATCTCGATATTGTCCGGCAGTTGGATTCCGCCTTTGGTCTGTTTCTTGTCCTCATCCTTGCGAATAAGCACGCGGTTGCCTATCGGCTCGACCGTCTCGAAGGGCTCGGTTTCTGTCACATTTTTCTTGGCCATGGTAGCTATTCTCTATAAAGCTCTGTCCAAACCGGTTCACTCTGATTCTTCTCACAACACACACGCTGCATATTGCGCTGCAACGCTACCGCTCCCACCACAAGCATTATTCTACCGCCCAAATCTTAATCATGCAATTCCATCCTTGCCACATGAATTTGTCTTTGACACGATAGCGGTGGATTCTATTTTGTGTTGATAGTCGTCAAGTGAACTGATAAGTGCGATACCAGAGAGCCCGGAATAATTAAAATAACTGCTGATACGAATGAATTCAGATATGTTCTCTTCCTACCATGAGTTGTTATGCACATCTTCATGGGAATCAGAATGTCGATTCATCAGATACTATAAGCAGATTATACGTCTAACTTAGCGAACACGACCTCCTGATGAGCTTCCTCCTGTACCTCCCCCAGTATCAGGAGGCTCCTGCTCGGCAACATCAGATTCCGTTGCCAGCCAGTTTGTCGCCATCAGGGCCAGGTCGGCGAAGTTGACTGCGCCGTCGCGGTTGAGGTCACCCATAATCACCGGCGGCTCGTTCATGCTTGCATACGCTGTGCCGCCATAGGCTCCGATGTTGATGCGTCCGCCGTTGGGGGCAGGCTCATCGGATACATCCGCTTGCGGATCGCCCGCGTCCACGCAGGGGCTTGTTTCCTTATCCAGCACCCAGATGTCATATTCGGGCCAATACCTGCCCCGCTCGCTAAGCAGATGATAGTCGCCATTGTCCGGATCTGCGAATCCTGGTATGCCAGAATCAGGATCGCCACCACGCACCTGGCCTGCACTATGCTGCTGCCCAATCCAGCTATAGCTGGCATCGCAGCCGATCAGGTCTCCATCCGAATTGGCCCATAGAATGCAGTTGGCGATAGTCGGATTGGAGATGTCGTCCGTGACGATTCCCATACCATTCCAGACAATCGTGAGATTTGTCAAAGTAGGAGCGCTTTCGTTTGCAACTACGATTCCGGCCTGGCTGTTGGTGATTACGAAGTTCTGCAACACGCTACCGGGGCCTTCGCCATTCTGCATCGTTACGGCGTTTTCCCACAAGCCCATGATCGTTGCAGCATCGGCGGCGCTGCGGACGGTAATAGCCTTACCCATGAAGTCGATCGGTCCCAGATAGAGCCCGGGCCATACAAGGACCGTATCATCGTAGTTTGCCGCGTCTATCGCTCTTTGGATGGTTTTGAAAGCGTTTTGCTTTGTAAACCCATCGTTGTCATCATTACCTGAAGCGATGTCCACGTGATATGTTAGGGCTTCTTTAATTTGCGTTAACTGTAGGATTTCTTCTGGAGTTAATTGCCTGTCATATATCCGTACGTCATCAATACATCCATCAAAGAAGTTTTGCCAGTTACCTCTATACTTGAGTGCACCGATACTCAATGGGTACTCAGTCGATATCAGGGCGGCTGTTTCTTTTACAGACAAAACCTCTTCGCCATTGAGGTATAGTTTCAAGACATGTGCTGATGTGGAGTAGCTCATGGCGACATGATACCATGTGCCCCAAATCAATGGTTCCTCAGTATAGGTGTGTAAGTTCCAGTAAATGCCGTCTCCAA
Organism: uncultured Pirellulales bacterium; assembly: GCA_964649005.1. GTDB lineage: Bacteria > Planctomycetota > Phycisphaerae > Sedimentisphaerales > Anaerobacaceae > CAZGMJ01. The sequence goes on along the minus strand of CAZYMD010000204.1, from coordinate 383 downwards.
TGCAGCCGATAAGATATTTGGCATCTACATCCAATATAATTCCATAGGGCGATTTATAGTCGCTTTCGCCTCCCTTTGCGATAATTCTTGGTGCCTTCGTGTCACCGAGAATCTTTATCCATGCAGCGAGCGTGACCTCTTCGGTAATGTTAAGGGAATTGCTGTCTGGAACTTCAACGTAATCCCCATTACCATTAAAATTCAGTGCATTACCTGTTATACCTCCAGCCCATTTGGCGCCATGAATCATCCCATCATTTTCACCTGATGAGTCATATGCGATTTCACCATTGCCTTCATCGAGTTTCCAGTGAGCCACCAATGTTTCATCATGTCCATAAATTAATGATATATCATATGCAGTCATCGCTTTGTCAAAGACC
>CAZYMD010000203.1:0-8827 GCA_964649005.1 uncultured Pirellulales bacterium | reverse complement strand
TTAACATTCTTCTTGTACAGCACCCGTCCGCTATAGAAGCTAAACCCGAGGCCTTTCCAAGACTTTAGTCGGTCGATTTTGGCGGGGCCGCAAATCACTTTTATTGGGGCATTAAGCCCGGCTGAAGTATTGTGGGAGTATGTTTCGACGGCCAGAATATTGGATTTGTCTTCAGATAAATTCTTTAGGGCTATAACGCCCTGCCGCTTCGAGTGTGAGCCGATATTTTTCTCGACCAACTCACCATTGACCCAAAGAGCGTATTCACCTGTAACGGGCAGTGGTGTGATTATCCCTTTGGCGCCTGGGGGCAATTTGGTTCTTAGAAGAATAGCCGAGGCATCCTCGAACAGTCCCTTGCCACGAAGCACGTGAATCTGCTGCCATTGGCTGTCGTCGAAGTCGGGTTTTGTCCAGTCATGAATATATGTGAAGTTTCGCTTGTTCATCCGAAATACAGGCAGCTCAATTTCTGTTTGTCCGAGCGAGCAATCCCATTTTTCATCGAGACTCGAACCGGCCAATTGGATCACCCAGTTCGAAGTGATGTCTATTTTTTCGTCTCCTGGTCGGTCGCATTCCCAGAGGGGCAAATCCATCTTTGAATCGGTATAGACTACACACACCGATTGTCTCGGTTTAAGATTAACTTTAAGGTCTGCCTCGGCGACCTGACCAAGATATGATTTGCCCGTATCCAGATCAATCAGTATTGGGGCGTTGGCTTTTTTAAGAAAAGCGTGGCCCAATGTGAACCGATCTGAATCGTTGAAGAGCAGAAACATGTCGGTTTCGTTTAGTTTGCGATGTGTAACACGAAGTGAGTTCAGATCACCTGTAACAGGAATTTCGGAGCCTATTTTTTTGTCAAGATAGTCGAGAACGCTTTTCATGTCGCTATTTAGGAATGCAATTCGTCCCTGGCCTACATCGGAAATGTCACCTGGTTTGGGTTCTTTGGCCCCGAGCCAGCTTGCGAGAATTTCGCTGGGCTGTGTTTCATTAACAGGCCAGGTTAGTTTCGGGAAACGGCCGAGCCATATTACCTGGCCTCCTTTTTGCAGGAACTGATCTATTGCTTTAAGGGAGTTGAGGCCTATTGCTGTGACGGGTGGGACGATGAGCACTCGGAATTGCTCCGGGCCAACGCATAACTTGGCTGTTTTATTCTCAATGCGCACGGAGCTTTCGGCCATCAGCTTATCGTCCACGACATCCATATCCCATCTGTTGGCGAACAACTGGTTGAGAAGATCGTTGAATACCTGACATGTCCGGCTCGCATCAGAGTTGCCTTCTATTCTGTGCTGCCAAGGCAGGACATCCCGGCCTTTGCCCCCGACACTGTCGGCCCAAAGCGATTCTATTGGGTAGTATACTGCGCATGGTGCGACGTGATTGCCTATGCGGTTGAAGTAGCTCAGCCTCGCGCTGAGATCTGCGATTTTTTTGTAGTACTTCCAGTATGGATTTCTATAGAAGAAGCTCGGGGGGCATTCCACCCTGGGATTATTGAGGGTTTGGAAGAATGCGTGCGGCACGAAACGCGAGACGCCAAGCGAGCCAAGGATGTTGTAACCTGTGCGCAGTGTATTGAGGGTACAGTTCCAGCCATCCGCAAGGCCAAGAGATTCGCACATCGCCTCAGGCTTGTTTTCAAGGTGCGCAACGGATATCGCGACTTTTGCCCCATGAGCCGGACAGCGAGTGCCCAGTGCGTCGAAGCCAGGCATGTCGAAGTGCCTTAAAATCGTCATAAGCTGCGATGAGTGGGCATACGACTTTATATCTTCCTCATAGATGTGACCTGTGAACTTAAGATCGTGCGAGTTGCTCCATGAGGAGACGGTCCCGATGAAGCCGTTTGCAAACAAGTCAGTAACGGTCTGCCAATAAGCCATACGCACCTGTGCCCCTTCCGGCGAGTCGGGGTCGAGCAAGAGCGGGAGCTTGTCGAGCAGATTATAACCATAACGCTCCTTGAATTGCTCTGCGAAACGCTCGGCCCAGGGGAACGCTGCAGGAGACATTGTGCTGGCTTCATCTGCAAAAATTGCAGGGACAGACTTTCCAAAGTCGTCGCCGAAGCGTTTGAAGTATTGCTCGTGCGTCAATTCAATGAATCGTTCTACAGGCTCGGGGGATAGATAGTCCGTCATCGAGTTACTGCCAATATCGAGGATGCTCGGATTGCGGCCCAGAGCCTGAAAGAAAACCAGGACTTCGTATTGACCATCAGGAAGAGGGCCTGAAATTTCGGCGCCATCGCTGGAGATTTTGCCCCACTGCTTGCAAGAGCCGGCTTTGGCATCTTTGGGCTTTATGAAGCCTCGTACAATTTTCTCGAATCGCTCCATACTCTGTTGCGTAGGCTCGGGGGATTCGATTGTGGTTTCTTTGGTATGGCCATCGAATTTGTATACTCGGTAATCGAGGCCACGAGGGTAATACTCCGGATGCTCATCGGTAACACGTCCTCCAGCCCCACCACTGGGCCAGTTGTACTCATCGTAGAGCCAAATCTCCATGCCAAGCTTTTTAGCTTCATCAATCGTTGCGGCCATGGATTTCCAGAAAGGCTCTTCGAGGTATTGGCGTCTGTCCATCCCGAATCGAGGGTGCGGCATGGCTGCATATACTCCCTTGTCGGCCATTTGCCGCAACTGCCGGCGAAATTCATCGGGTTCGAGAGGCCCGTTCCAAAACCAGAACGGAACCTGAGTGCAACTACGCGGCACGTTTTGAAAGGAATTGACAATCTCTGCAACGGAAGGGGCATCCGAAACACCGGCCCCCAACAAAACCGAGAATAAACAAACCGCAATTGTCACTTGATAGCCCTTAAAAAAAGAATGCAGCCACCAGCGACAAGCCTTGGGCGCTTCGATTGATTACCACATTTCATTAATCCGCCCCATCAACGCTGATTCAGCAATACATGCTAATCCACCGTAACGCTGATTATGCACACGTCGCTGTCTCGATCCTTTGCTGTGGCGATGATCTTGCCTTCAAGATCAGCCGCGACGCTCTGGCCGCCGAAGCTCATACCTTTCCAGGGCCCGTGCGTTATCCTGCCCACCGAGTTCGTTCCAACACAGAACGCCCCTGTTTTTTTCGCGGCGTTTTGCACGACAGCGGCAAGCGCCTTGCCATGACCAGGCCACGCCTCGTCTTTTGCTGCATAGCCATAAGGAACCAGCAGCAAATCGGGCTTCAGCCTGGCCATCCGGCCAAGATTCTCATCCGTGTGCGTATCGGCGCAGATAAGCAGCCCGATTTTTCCGAATCGCGTTTCAACAACGTTGAAGTCCCCGCCCGCTGTATACGGCGGCGTCATTAGTTCTGTCAGGATATTGATCTTACGATGCTTGAGGAGAATATTGCCCTCATCGTCGATCAGCAGCACCGAATCGTAGAGATTGTCCCCGTCCTTTTCCGCCAGGCCGACACAAAGATAAATGCCATATTTTTTGGCCAGCCTGCACAAATGTTCCGAATCGCGTCCTGGAATCGGACACGCCATTTGATAGGCATCCGGATTGACCCAGCCCAACAGAGCGGTCTCTGGAAAACATGCGATCTGCGCTCCGTCCTTATGCGCCCGGGCAATCGCACTTTCGATACGCTCGAGATTAGTCGACCTTTCACCATCAACCACTATTGTCTGGCACATCGCAATTTTGATCGTTTTCATGGAATCACTTTCGTTTTCCCTGACTGTAGGCTGTTGCGGTATACCCATCGGCCCGACGTAACGTTTCGCTACAACAATATGATCGAACCACACCTTGCTCACGTGGCCTTCCGGCGCCTTGGTGATATACAACAACACCCACAGGAAGTTCAGCTTTAGATCATCGGTCTTGCGCCACTGGAATCCCTCGAATGGTTCGCCATCCCTACCGGGCAGGAAGCTGTCCCAAGTCCACTTGCCTTTAGGGAAGCCTTGGCCCAGGTAGCTTATAAGCTGCCCATCCTTAATCCAGGGCTTGCCATCAATCCAAATCGCCTGCTGGCCATTGCTCGCAGATACCGGATCGTTCATCTTCATCATCAATTCGACGCATATCCACTTGCCACGCTGGGCTTTCAGTGTAGGATCGTTGATAAAGTCATGTCCCCACGAATGGTTGTCGGGTGAAGATCGCATTTTCATCCAGTACGAATAGAAATCCCATCGCCACTTGTCACCATAAGGCTCAACGCCGGTCGTGAAACGATCATCGCCGGCAGGTCGAATCCCCGCCCCGCCCTGCGGCCAGGGAGTTGGGGGATTGTAGCCGCCTACGTGAAAGAAATGGTGGATCGGATAGCAATCGGGATCGAACTTCACGTAGAAACGGACATAGAGCTGGTCGTAACCAGGCGAGAGCCTACGATACAAATGCCCGCCCGTGCTCTTGCCGCCTACGTGTGACATTAGGAGGGAGTTTTTGCCTGTGCTGTCTGGGGCTACATCATCCGAAAGCGACATAATCTCAAGATTCTGTACGCTCTCCCAACGCGCTTTAATTGCATCCAGGGAACTTTGCTCGAAATCTTCGGCAAAGATTACATCGGCATCTTTCTCGATATCCTTATCGCCAACATACCCGCTGGCCAATCCCATCGCAACTTCACCGGGCAAACCTTGTCCAACAGCCAAAGTCGAAAAGCATAGACAGATTGCCGACAACAAAAGCTTTACAGACCTGAAGATTTCACCTGTTCGATTGGAGTATTTCATAAATCACCTTTCTATCCAAGCGTAATACACCAACCATGTAGTAAACTGTTTGAATAGACCACATTTGCAAACCAGCTCAACCAGCCCGACAAAAGCAAACTCTCTTAAATATGGGGCTATAGGGTCCAGCCTTCGCGATACGGCGGATTGATATACTGGTTGGCCTGGTCGTTGTTGGTGAATCGCATATTGGGGCCATCCCACGAAAGCTTCTGTCCGAGCAGCTTGGTTGCAATGATTCCAAGGTGAGCGATTTGCGTCAAGGGTCCACCGTAATCGAAATCCGATCCGGCCTTTCCGTTGTTTTTGATCGCATCGAGCCAGTCCTTATGGTGCTGACTTCCAATCCTTGGCAGCTTTCTGGGAGGCTGCTTGTAGGCCTTCATCTTTTCTTCCGGGAATATTCTGCATCCGCCGGCTCCGTGCGAGCCATACATGATCTTGCCCTTATCACCAATAACGATAGCGCCGGTGCCTGGAACATCACGTCCGCTTTCCAGATCATCAGGCCTCGGTATTTTCTCCCTGCCGTCGTACCAGGTCAATTTCACCGGTCCCCGTTTGCCCTTGGCAGGGAATTCGTATTCGATACTTGTCCCATGCGGAAACGTGTCAGCGTGCTTCTTCGGATCGTAATCTTTAGCCGTGGCTTTAACGCTAACAGGAGCGCCGAGGTCGAGGGCCCAGAAAACAGGATCGACAACGTGGCAAACCCAATCGCCAATCACACCACAGCCAAACGGCATCCAACCCCTCCAACTGCCTGGCAGATACATAGGATTGTAAGGACGCTGCATGGCCGGACCAAGCCACAAATCCCAGTCCAGCTCTGAAGGAATTTCATGCTTCTCATCGATCTTGGACAATTGACGGATTCTCGAATAGTCCGATCCGCATGCAGCGTGGACCTCACTGACATTGCCAATGGCGCCGTCCCAGATCCATTCGCAGAACATACGAATTGTATCGAATGAATGTCCCTGGTTGCCAAGCTGCGTCACGACCTTGTGCTCGCGAGCGGCCTTCATCAGTTCGCGAACCTCATAGATCGAATGCGCCAGAGGCTTCTCACTGTACACGTGCTTTCCCCTTCGTATAGCATTCATACACACCACCGCATGGGTGTGATCGGGCGTCGCCACAGTCACCGCATCGATCTCGTTGTCCATCTCGTCAAACATCTTGCGAAAATCGGTGTACTTCTTCGCGGACGGATGTGAGTTGAACGCATCACCCGCTTTCCGTTTATCCACGTCGCACATGGCAACGATGTTTTCGCCTCTGCAGCCACCGACGCTGGCGCCACCGCGTCCGCCGACGCCGATGCAGGCGATATTCAGCTTGTCACTTGGCGCCCGTTGGCCGGGCCCGCCCAGAACATGGCGCGGAACAATCGTAAAAGCGGCTACCGCTCCCGCTGTACTCTTTAGAAATTCACGACGACTTGATTGCGTTTTTTTCTGCATAACTCATTCTCCTACCGATTTATCCAAACAAGTACGCCCCGCCAAGATGCGTCTGCGACTTTGGCGGAAACGACAAACCAGAGCCTGTCGCCCTGTGTTCCACGAATGTCACAAAATGATACCCCAGGCCATTGTCCATTGCCACAACCTTTTACCGGGCGACAGCTTGCTCCAACGGCTCACCAATCCCCCGTTTCTTCGTGTCTATGGCTATATAAGATTGTATAATTCGGGCGGGCCGGACTGTGATCGGTGGTCCCATGCTTGCAGACGCACCTTAGAAAAGGAGATCAGAGCCATGACAATCGCAGCGGCAAGAATTTTTCTAATTGCAGTGGTCCTCTCAACTCAGGCCGTAAGTGGGGCCGACACTGCTCGACAGCTCATTTCCAACCCGACATTCGTGCAAAACGAGAACAAGGATTTTCCAGCGCACTGGTCTATTTGGAATGCTGTATTGGAGCAGGCTATATGTAAAGCGCGGGCGGTCGATGAAGGCTTGCTGATCGAATCAGCCTCAAGCCCATTTGCTGTTGGGGGAGTCACACAAAAAATTGAAAATATCAAGCCCGGACAGGCTTACGCCATTGAAGCGACATGTAAATTCGACAACATTCCAACGCCGTATCAATCCGCTCAGGTGCGCCTCACTTGGACCAACAAGGGCAGGCCCGTCCATCCAGCAGGCGTGCTCGTTCGAGGTCCTGTGCTGAAAAATAACGAAGGATCATTCAGCGACGTCCTTGTCGCTCCCCAAAGCACCGATGGGGCCGTTATCTCACTTGAAGTGAAATGGCCTCAAGGCGGTTCGGTTGTTTGGCGAGAGGTTTCGATGCGACCTGTTGAGGCGCCCAAGCCTCGCAAGGTAAAGATCGGGACGGTCTTTCTAAGGCCCAGAAACAGCACTCCAGAAAAGAACCTCAAGCTCTTTTGCGATCAGATAGACGAAGCAGGCAGGTTAGGACTCGATATCGTGTGCCTGGGGGAGGCCATTACAAGCGTCGGCACAAGCAGCACTATCAAGGACTGTGCCCAGCCAATTCCCGGTCTGGTCACCACTATCCTCGCAGCCGCTGCAAAGCGCAACAACATCTGGGTGGTTGCGGGGCTGACCGAACTTGATGGCGATGTTGTATACAACACGGCGGTGCTGCTGAATCGTAAGGGGCAGCTTGCAGGCAAGTATCGCAAGGTTCATCTGCCTCGCGAAGAGTGGAGAAAGGGAATAACGCCGGGACATTCATATCCTGTATTTGAAACAGATTTCGGCACTATTGCGATACAAATTTGCTACGACTGGTTCTTTCCAGAAGCCGGGGAGATATTCGCACTTAAAGGCGCAGAAATCATCTTCGCGCCAACATGGGGCGACACTTTGGCCGATCAGGATGGGCGAGTAAATGGCGAGACGGTTTTCAGAGTGCGAGCGCGAGATAATGGAGTCTACATGGTCCCCTCAGTTTATGATGGCAGCAGCATGGTGATCGACCCGATGGGTAGAATCCTGGCCTCGAACAAAGGCAAGCAAGGGGTGTTCTGGGCGGAGGTTGATTTGAATAAGCGAGAGCCGCTACCTTGGGTGGGCCACTGGCGATCCATAGGGCCAAGGCACCGGATGCAGGGGACATATCAATACCTGCTCGAAAATTCCAAAGGACCGACCTATTGACCCCAACACTCTAATCCCTAACCAGCTCCATATCAAAAACTGCCACGACTGACGTAAGATAGAATCCTGAAATGAGTAATGTGTCCCCGGAATTTCGGAATTCCGAAAGAACTATTTCGACTTAGGGGCTGGAAATATTCACCGGCATCTATTAAACGCCCATCAGTAGTAGGCAAACTGACAAATGATTTAGTTTGCCAACGACTTGCACCTGGCGTTCTGGATGAATTAAAACAGCTAAATCCCAAAACACCAAAGGGAACACGCAGACAACATCATCATCAATGGCTAACTCGCGACTTTGGACACCCACGACTAAGAGAACATCTATGGGCAGTAATAGCTTTAATGAAAGCGTCTGCCAGATGGGACGATTTCAAACGAATGATAAACCGTGCATTGCCAAAACATGAATATTTACCCTTGTTTGACCCTCCAGAAAAGTAGTATAATGAGAACAACCAAGGGATCGGCCCTTGGTACTGGAGAAAACACTTTTAAGGAGTTTTACTATGTTGAAACAACTTTTGAGTGTGCATTCTTTGTTCTCAGCGGGTTTTCTGAGATAATCTGACAGAATGCATCTTCTCAGGTCGGCAAAGTCAAAGAGGATAACTTGTATAGGTAACCTCGAAAGAGATACTTCCTATATAAAGCCCTGCCTAATTGCGAACCCGCGCAAGAGGGTCCGTTTCACAAGGATAAGACTGGGGTAGTTTGTCAGAGTTACTTAGAATCAGAAAGCCAAACCAGACGTATTGGCGCGAGAGGGCGTAAAGCCAATCCGGGCCAATGCATTACCTGAGAGGGTCATTCTGGTTTGAAGAACAACAAAGGCTGCCCCCGCTGACCACCTATTTTGCCACCGATATTAACTTTTCAAAGAATATTTTATTTTTCTAATCAACATTTGTAATCGGTCAGTTACGGGTGGAAGGGTAGTAATTATGAGGAGTCAAGGCT
>CAZYMD010000202.1:0-8849 GCA_964649005.1 uncultured Pirellulales bacterium | reverse complement strand
CCAATTTTATTAAGACAAGAAATGACGTATCTCTCTACCCTACAAGAAAATACAATAAACCGCCCCGCGCAGCGGAGTGAAAAACAAAGCCAATGCCGAAGGCACGCCCCAGGTGGATCACAATGGGAAACATAGCACAAATGCACAAAATGACAGACTACCCCGCTTGGTCACAACAACCGCATCCACACAACGTCTCATTTATTAATATACCCTCATACCCATCCACCTACATTCTCCCATCAATCGTGCAAAACAAACCCAACCTGTCCCGTGCCACGACACGGGATCTCACCAATCACCGAAAGAGTCAACGCGTACGCATATGCCCGAAACCACACACAGAAAGGACCATTCTTCAAGAACGTTTTATAAAAAACAAAGCCAATTTCACTACGAATAGAGATAACACAACCTCTTCTTCAAAAAAGGATTACGACGAAAAGTTCCGCGCAGGCGGGAATAAAAACAAACCCAATGCCGAAGGTCCCGATCTATCGGGAGACAACGATCCATGGTCAATTCGGTATCATCCTGAATCCCGGCGCGCCGGGAAAGCGAGTCGAAGGATTTCAGCTCGAACTATGGGCAACCGCACGTACTCGGTACTGCCCTTTTATAAAAAACAAAGCCAATTTCCCCAGCAATAGGAATAACGCAAGCTCTTTTCAAAAAAGGGATTGCAACAAAAGGCCCCGCTCAGCGGAGTTAAAAACAAACCCAATACCCAGCCCATACCAGGCGTTCGCCTATTTACCCATGTCACCCATATTAACAACAAGACCACTCAACCGCTCAATTGACCAACTGGCCTGCTATCCCATTGATCCGCTCTAATTCCAGCCTCGCCCAACCCGGCGTACGGCTCAAGAGCCCGCTCCAACAAACCGTTAAGATAGGCAATCACCATACCATAGTTGGTAATAGGCACAGATGCGAGTTTGGCCTTCTGTATCCGGTTCAGCAGCTCCTTCTTATTAAATACGCAGGCCCCACAGTGGATGATAAGTTCATACTGCTCAAGGTCTTGTGGAAAATCCCTGCCCGCCGCGACGTCGATAGTCAGTTCGCCCCCAACGTGCTCTTTCAGCAATCGAGGTATCTGCTCTCGACCAATATCATCCCCAATAGGATGATGCGTGCACGCTTCCGCAATCAGCACCCTGCTACCCACAGCGAGAGATTCAATCGCCTTCGTACCCTCGATCATAGCCTCGAAATCACCCTTATACAGAGCCATCAGTATTGAAAACGTGGTCAGCCCAACTTCACTAGGTACAATAGCAGCAACCTTATCGAGAACCTGACTGTCACAAATCACAAGCGCCGGCGGCTCGCTAAGACGCGATAGCGCTCCAGCCAGATCGGTCTCTTTCACAACCATTGCGCAGGCGTTCTTATCCAGTATCTCCCTCATACAATGCACTTGCAGCATTTTCAGCCTGCCCTTAGGCGCCTCGATATCGATAGGAGTAACGAGCACGACCATATCCCCTGCCGAGACCAGATCGGCAATTATCGGCGCAGCTTCAAGGAACTCCTCAGGCGTAGCATTAATAACCATATCCCTCAACTGGTCGATCCCCGTCCCAGTAGTGGCGCAAGTTCTTACAACCAGCCTTACGCCGGAATCCTTCGCAGCCTGCTCTAATTCGCTACCTTCGCGAAGATCGCTCTTATTCGCGACAACAACGACGGGAACGTTGTGTTGCTCGAATAGTTCCAGAAGCTTGCGTTCGTAGTCCGTCCAGTCGTCCGTAACGAGTATCGCAAGCTCGGTCCGGTCGGCCACTTTGCCTGTCTGCGCAATGCGCGCCTCACCCAGATCGCCAGTATCGTCCACGCCAGCCGTATCGATAAACACAACAGGGCCGATAGGCTTAAGCTCCATTACCTTCTCGACTGGGTCAGTCGTAGTGCCTGCAACATCCGAGACGATAGACACGTTCTGTCCCACAAGAGCATTCAAAACAGAAGACTTACCCACGTTCCTCCTGCCAAAAACACCAATATGAAGTCTCAACCCCTTTGGAGTCTTAATCATTTGTACTACCTCCGAACATATTGTCCTGTCTCATCCATTGCTAAAATCGACACACCCAAAAAGCGAGCCGAAAACCAGCAATGGCCATAACGCAAGGCACTTAGCCCTTGCCAATAGATATTTACTAAGAGCCCAAGTGCTTGTTCAATGTTTTTAGCAGCACTTCAGGCTTTACCGGCTTTTCCAGAATCTCCTTCACTGGCAACCATTCTTCGTCAGGCTCAAAACCAAACGGCAGACTCATCTCTTTCCTGATGCCTGTCATCATTACAATAGGAGTATTCTTGATCGATTCATCTGCATGCATTTCCCTTGCGACATCGAAACCCTCAGACTTTGTGGTCATCATCACGTCGAGCAGAATCAGGTCGGGCTTTTCCTGCTTGGCCATTTCGATGCCATCCTTGCCATTGGACGCCGTTACAACCTCATAGCCCCTGGCATCGAGCAAGTTGGAGATCGCTTCAACGAATTCAGCGTCGTCATCAATCATCAATACCTTTTTTGCCATCTCATATTCTCCTTATAAACCACGTTAACTGCATTGTTGTTTAGAAGCAAAAGCATGCTGTCTGGTAGAAAGCTTTAACGAATCTCCCCTGCCATAGTCAAGCGTCCCGTTGATAGAGATCGCAATTTTTTCCACTGCAGCGATGCTCTCAATGGGCGACTGGGTAAGTCCCTTCTTGCCCGGATATATCTCATACAACCGTCTAAACGATATAGGCGAAAAGTTAGGCATAACAACATTGGCCCCCGCCTGTAGTGCGTCAGCAGTGTGATCGCACCCGCCCAAGCTGCCAATCGCAGTACTTGCAGGCATGTGGGCTCTGCGTGTCACGATCCGTGTCACGGCCAGTACTTTAAGCGCCATCGATAAATCACCAACCGGCTCAGCGTTTAATTCTGTGCTGCTGTGCGGTATGAATGCGCTGACGCTGAGCATGTCGAAATCGCCATTCTTGAAGAACAGGATATCGTCCACAAGAGAACGCAGCGACTGCCCGCGCAGGCCGATGAGATTCCCTGTACCTGTCTGATAGCCAAGCTCCGCAAGGTGCTCAAGGCACCTCATGCGATTCTCGAAACTCATTCCAGGATGCAGCTTCTTATAAAGTTCAGGATCGGTAGTTTCGATCTTCAACAGATATCTATCGGCTCCTGCATCTTTCCATATTTCATAGTCATCTCGGCTGCGCTCGCCCACCGATAGTGTCACCGCCATATCATATGTCGCTTTTATTCGCTCGATCACACCCGCAAGCCAGTTTGCATCCATCCGCCCATTCTGGCCTGACTGGAGAACCACAGTCTTAACTCCACAGGCGTAAATATCACGGACGCAGTCCATTATCTGATCTTCGTTCAATCTATATCGTTCGATCTGTGAGTTGGCTCTGTTCAGGCCGCAGTATGCACACGTACCGTCGCACACGTTGGAGAACTCCACCAACCCGCGAAGCAGGATACCATCGCCCGCAAAGCTCTCCTTGACCTGATCCGCGAAGTCGAACAACAGTTCCATCTCCGCATCGCCCCGGAGTCTGAGCAGAAATTCGATGTCCTCACGCCTGGGCGGATCGCCCGCGTAAACCGAATCGATAACGCTTTGTACCAAGCGCATATCCATCTATTTCACAGCTTTCTTCTTGCGATACTCATTAAGAGTGGCGATCATTTTCTTTGGGGTCAGCTCGCCATGAATCTTGTCGTCGATCATTACCACCGGCGCCAGTCCGCAGGCGCCGAGACATCTTGCAGGCTGAAGCGAGAACATACCATCTTCGGTAACCTCGCCGAAATCGATCTTCAGCTCATCCTTGATCGTCTGGACTATCTGCCCAGCCCCCTTGACGTAGCAGGCCGTGCCCAGACATACGGAAATGACGTGCTTGCCAGGTGGAGTCAGATTGAAATAATGGTAGAAGGTCGCCACACCCCAGATGTGGGCTGTCGGAATCCCCATTTCAAGCGAGACCTCGTCCATTACTTCAGTGGTAATGTAGCCATAAAGTTGCTGAGCTTTATGCAGGACCGCTATCAGATACGAATCCGATTGCTCCTTCTCCATAGAACCAGCGATAAACTGTTTCAACTCAGCCATTTTTTGATCGTTTGTAGTTGTCATGTAAGACATCCTCAATATTCATCGCGACTAAAAATAGAGATCCCTCCTGCCGACCTTCGTCTTATCGTAAAGCTCGATAAACTTATCGAAGGCCGCGGGCATCTGTCGCTTTATCTGTTCTATCTCATCGGCGATGACCTTTTCGCCTGCAATTGCAGTTTCCGGCGTAGCGAAATCATCGAGCCATTCCCTGAAAGTAATAACAGCATTGAGCTTGCAAAAGTGACCTTCTTTGCCGCACTTGAGCAGGTTCATTATTTTCACGCCTGTCCTGCCGCAACGGTAGCCCGCGGTGCAAAACGAAGTGATACAACCATCCTCAGCTAACTCTCGTATGACGTCATCCAGACTCCGTGTGTCACCCAAGATGAACTGCTGCCTGTCGCCCTGCTGTCCATCGCTTGTATCGGAATAGGCGCCTATACCTATCTTCGAAGATGCGTCCATCTGCGTGCAGCCAAGCGGCAGTACGCGTCTTCTCGTCTCGGCGTCTTCACGAGCGGTAATTATCATTCCCGTATAAGGCACAGCCAGGCGAATCACCGTCACGAGCTTGTCGAAATCAGCACCGGTAACCTGGTGTTCCGGATTCCTGGTGTACGGCGTATTGTCCGCCGGCTCGAGTCTCGGAAACGATATTGTGTGAGGCCCGACGCCAAACTTGCTTTCCAGCTCAATCGCATGACGAACCAGACCCATGACTTCAAACTTCCAGTCATAAAGGCCAAACAGCACCCCAAGACCAACATCATCAACGCCCGCTTCCATGGCGCGATGCATGCTGTACAACCGCCACGCGTAGTCGCCTTTGACGGTATCTTGGGGATGAACCGCCTCATAGGTCGGCCTGTGATATGTTTCCTGGAAGACCTGGAATGTCCCAATACCAACCTCGTGAAGCACTTTCAACTCTTCCACAGACATCGGTGCGGCGTTGACGTTACTACGACGTATCTGCCCACAGCCGCCCCTTGTCTTTACTTCCACACCCGCAATCGTCTCGACAGTCGATGCAATGTAGTCGACATCGCTGCTGGGATGCTCGCCATAGACCACAATCAATCGCTTGTGCCCAACTTTGCCCGCCAGCACTTCCACTTCGCTGGTCACTTCGTCGAGGCTCAGCACCCTTCTTCTGGCGCTCGTATTACTCCTGCGAAAACCACAGTACTGGCAATCATTTATGCAGAAGTTACTCATATACAACGGCGCAAACATTACGATGCGGTTGTCGTAGACCTTTTTCTTTATTTCCCCCGCGGCCTGCTTCATCTCCTCCAACAGCTCTTCGCTTTCAACGTGGAGCAGACAGGCAGTCTCCTGGGGCGTCAGGGCCTGGATGGCCAGAGATTTGCGGATTATGTCGCGGACTCTCCCTGCATCGGGATTTCGATTCGTATTCAAATCATGCTCGATCGAACCGGTATCTATGAAGGTTTTGCCATTATCCAGATACTTTTCGATCTGCTCGGGCTTGATTCTATGCTTAATCCAGTCGCGGTCGCTCGCCCTGCATTTTTTCTTTTTTGTCTTGTCTGTGCTAATCATGGTTTCACCTACTCAGACTACCCTTAGATTGGGTGATACAATACCCCTCGGCGCCTTGGCTTTGTAATGCGTGTGCAAAAGCTCGTGGGATTTCTCACTAAGTGGTCTGCCAAGAAAATCCTTATAAAGCCTCTGCACATCAGGATTCTCGTGGCTTCTTCGTATTGTCTTGGACCGGTCCAGGCCATAAAGAGCCTCGGCTCTCGCCTTTAGGCATTCCTCATCGAGCGGAATAGAATTGGCGGTTGCATAAGGCTGTCCGCCCCCTCCGATACATCCGCCTGGACAACCCATCACTTCGACGAAATGGAAACGTTCCGGATCCTTGCGAACCATCTCAAGGACCGCATGTGCGTTGCCCAAACCGTGAGCGACAGCGATTCGAAGCTCTTTTCCATCCATTTCCAGCGTTGCTTCCTTTACTTTCTTGAAGCCTCGGATATCGGCCAGCTCGATGTCTATAAGCGTCTCGCCTGTGTACAGCTCATAGGCCGTGCGTATCGCAGCCTCCATGACGCCGCCAGTAACTCCGAATATGGCGCCTGCGCCTGATGAAAGGCCGAGAGGCGCATCGAATTCATCGGGCTCTATGTTTATGAAATCTATCCCGGCGGACTTTATCATCCACGCAATTTCCCTTGTGGTGGCGACGATATCGGTAGTCCGCATGCCGTTGACCTCCAGCTCAGGCCGGGCGGCTTCGTACTTCTTCGCTGTGCAGCACATTACAGCAACGCTCTTTATCTTCTGCGGATCGGTATCGATCTTTTCGGCAAAATATGTCTTTATCATCGCAGAGCCCATTGACATAGGAGACTTGCACGTCGAGATATTGTCGATCAGGTCCGGATAGAACTGCTCCAAATACTTCATCCAGGCGCTGGAGCATGAAGTAATCATCGGAAGTACGCCGCCGGACTGGAGCCTTTCCAGAAACTCGCTGGCTTCTTCCATTATTGTCAGATCCGCTGCGAACTGTGTATCAAAGACATAATCGAATCCCATTCTCTTCAGCGCCGCGGCCAACTGCCCTTCCATATTCCGTCCGGGTGGAAGTCCGAAACCTTCTCCTATGGCCGCACGCACCGATGGCGCCACCTGTGCGACTTTGATCACGTCCTTATTATTGAGCAACTCAAAAATTTCCTGCGTGTAGCTCTTCTCCACGAAAGATGCGGTGGGGCAGACATTGATACACTGGCCGCAAGTAGTGCAAACACTCTCGGCGAACGGCATATTGTAGGCAGGCATTATCACCGTATTGAAACCTCTGTTGGCCTGTCCGAGTGCGTGAACGCCCTGTATCTCTGAACACATCCTGACGCAACGACCGCAGAGAATACACTTGTCGGGATCTCTGATTACCGACGTCGATGACAGGTCTTTTTCGTAGTGCTTGCGCTCGCCTTCGAAGTGGCGATGCCTTATGCCCATGGCATAGGCAAGTCTCTGCAATTCACAGTTGCCGTCGCGTTCACAAGTATGACAGTCCTCAGGATGATTATCCAGAAGCAGCTCGACAATGTCGCGTCTTGCTCTGCGCAGCTCCTTTGTGTTGGTGTACACTTTCATTCCATCGCCGACCGGATAGCAGCAGGATGCTACGTAATTTTTCATACCTTCAACCTGTACGATACACACCCTGCAGGCGCCTTCAATCGAAAGACTGGGGTGATAGCAGAGCCTCGGGATATGGTAGCCGCACTTGTCGGCCGCCTGCATGATCGTCAAATCAGCGTCAACCTCGTACTGCTTGTCGTTAATCGAAATCTTCACTTTACTGGCCATCTCAAATCCTTAGACTTTTACAATTGCATCGAATTTGCACGTATTGAAACACATTCCACACTTGATACACTTGTCCTGATCGACGACGTGCAGGCTCTTTGGCTTGCCCGAAATAGCCCCAACGGGACAGACTTTTCTGCAGGCGGTGCAGCCTACACATTTATCTGTTATTTCGTATGTAACGAGACTTGCACACACTCCCGCGCGGCACTTCTTCTGCGTGATATGCTCCTCGTATTCCTCACGGAAGTTCTTGATCGTGCTCAGCACCGGATTCGGCGCCGACTGACCGAGGCCACATAGCGAGGACTTCTGAATCATGTCTCCCAGACGCTCGAGCTTCTCGATATCACCTGGCTTTCCATTGCCTTCGGTTATCCTGGTCAGAATCTCGAACATTC
Source organism: uncultured Pirellulales bacterium (assembly GCA_964649005.1). GTDB lineage: Bacteria > Planctomycetota > Phycisphaerae > Sedimentisphaerales > Anaerobacaceae > CAZGMJ01. Next base: position 940 of record CAZYMD010000202.1, on the reverse strand, counting down.
TCTTTGTGCCTTCCCTGCATGGGGTGCACTTGCCGCAGGACTCGTTCTGCGTAAACTCAAGGAAGAACTTGGCTATGTCCACCATGCACGAATCTTCGTCTATCACGATCATACCGCCTGATCCCATGATCGAGCCCGCCTTGGCGAGTGATTCATAGTCGATAGGCGTATCAAGGTACTGCTCAGGCAGGCACCCCCCAGAAGGCCCGCCTGTTTGGACTGCTTTGAATTTCTTGCCCTGTGGAAGCCCGCCCCCCACATCATATATAATTTCTCTTAACGTAGTGCCCATAGGAACTTCGATAAGCCCTGTATTGACAACGTTGCCTGCGAGAGCGAATACCTTTGTTCCTTTGCTCTTGTCGGTCCCAATGCTGCTGAACCAATTGCTGCCATCCAAGACTATTACAGGGATATTCGCCCACGTCTCGACGTTATTTATCAACGTAGGCTTGCCGAACAGCCCTTTGACGGACGGATAAGGCGGTCTCGGTCTGGGCATGCCGCGAGCACCTTCGATTGAGTGTATCAGCGCGGTTTCCTCGCCGCAGACGAAGGCCCCGGCACCGAGCCTGATCTCTATATCGAACGAGAAATTGGAGCCGAGTATATTCTCACCCAGCAGACCGTTAGTTCTCGCAGCTTCTATTGCTTTCTCTATTCTTTTAATCGCCAGCGGATACTCGGCCCTTATATAAACAATCCCCTTGTTGGCGCCGATTGCATAGCCGCCTATCGCCATGCCTTCCACAATCGTGTGAGGATCGCCTTCGATGGCGCTTCTATCCATGAAGGCCCCAGGATCGCCCTCGTCGGCATTGCATATCACGTATTTGGTGTCGCTTTCCTGAGCGGCGGTAAACTTCCATTTCAGGCCTGTCGGAAAGCCAGCACCGCCCCTGCCACGAAGGCCCGATTTTTCGATCTCAGCGATGACCTG